>CADDYU010000022.1 GCA_902810705.1 Methylococcaceae bacterium | reverse complement strand
GATAAGGGGCAACAAACGCCCACTCGTCGTCAGACACATCGCTCGGATACGGTTTTCGGGAAGTCGGAGTAGTCATGCCTACTCCTGACTCCTGCCTCAGAAAAAGTTCACAACAGCCTCTAGAGCCGAGTCAAGGCCGTATAGGTCCAGGTCTCAGCCAGAAACACGAGCCGAGCCGGATCCCAACCGCTTCTTTCCACTTGCCAAAGGCTGCGCTGAGCGGCCCTATCCGGGCGCGCCTGCTCGGTCGCCCGCAGGACTTTCAGTACCCGAACCCGCAAATCCATGGAATACGCCCGCATGGCCGCTCCGCCTGAAATCCACTCTCTCCCTCCGACACCCCAAAACTCCGCTAGAGTTCCCCGGAAAACGCTCTAGCCCTTGGCCGGGCTGCACGTCATGCGGATACGGCCAGATACCTTTCCCCTCAATTGTTCTTTCGAGGTGTACGCGGTTCCTCTACCTGGGATGACCCAGCACCTCATTCCCTGGTGGTGCTCGAATCCGCGGCTGAAATCGAATTGCTGAGGGGTGGACGGTTCTGAGAAAAACAACCGGTCATTTGCGCGGGATCTTTTTCAATGAAAACAAAAAAGTGTACATCGAGAGTGCGACATGATTACGGTTGCTTGACGGCAATCCACCCATAGACTTACTCTTCAATTGAAATAGCTGTAGTAGGCTATTGAATTCTTTATTTTTTTGAGGATACCTCACGATGTTACAAAGCATACAGAATCTGTCTCCGCTGGAGCCGTTAGCCCCGTCACAGGAGCCACCAGTTTCACAGCAGTGGCGTCTCGCACTAGTTTCGATGCCGCTCGCTATCGTGGTGGTTTACACCATCATGCTGGCCAACTCCTGGACTCGGCATTTCGCGATACTGATGACGAAAGAGAATTACCCCGTCGAGGTCGCAACATTCGTATTCCTGCTGTTGGCAAGCATTCAGGGACTCATTTTGGCGCAGCACAGCCGCAGACTCCGAGGCTGGGGTCTCTGGCGGGCGTTCTATTTCGCGTTCTCGGCACTCCTATTCTTTACAGCGATGGAGGAGGTCGCCTGGGGCCAATGGTTCTTCCACTTTCACACGCCCGAGGCGATGGAGCGCATCAACGTTCAGGGCGAGTTCACGCTGCACAACATCGAGGGAATGAGCGGGCACACCGAATGGCTGCGTCTAGGCTTTGGCGTGGGCGGATTGTTTGGCATTGCGCTGTCCTGGATCTCGACTATGCATCCGATCTCCGTGCCACGAATCCTATGGACGTGGTTCGCCACAATTACTTTCTTGTCGATGGCGGATCTTTGGTATGACTTTGTGCCTGGGGAGAGCAATCTTTCCAAAGTTCTGGATGTACTCTCCGAGGTGGTGGAGATGCTGATCGGGGCAGCAGCGCTTTTGTATCTATGGTTGAAGGATCGCTCGCTCAAAGAGAGCTCTGGCTAAACCTTCTCCTGCAGCTTCAGGCGGGCTGTTGCGGGCTCTCGGCTAGCTTCCACACCGACGAGTTCGCAAGAGCCATCAGCGCATCGGCATTTTATTTCGGCGCAATCGGTATGCCGTAAATATCGTCTAAAGCCTGCGGCAGCATCCACACTGCAGCCAAGCGAATGGTTTCAACGTTCAGCAGTAAATATCAGCCGCCAGCAACCCGAAGCTACAGCTTGCAATTGCTGATCTTTAGATTTTCGGTTCCGCTTATTTCTCAGCCAATTCACTCTCCGGCGCGACGAGGACCTTGTCGACGCGATTCTTATCCATGTCCACCACCTCGAAACGCAGGCCACCCCAATCAAAATAGTCGGCGGGGCGAGGGACGTGGCCCAGTTGCCGCATCACGAAGCCGCCGATGGTGTGGAAATCGCCGGTACTCTCGTCGGGCAATTCCTCCACATCGAAAATGTGTTTGAACTTCTCGACGCTCAAGGTGCCATCCAAGAGCCAGGAGCCATCTTCGCGCTGCACGGCTTCTGAGTCTTGTTCCGCCTCTTCAGAGGGAATGTCCCCCACTATGGCTTCCAGCACGTCCTTCAGAGTTGCCAGACCGGCGATCTCGCCGTATTCGTCCACTACCAGTGCTTGCGCGGTTTTGGAGCGTTTAAATTCCTCCAGCAAGTGCACTGGACTCAGGGACTTGGGAATGAAATGGGCGGGTCGCGCTATCGCGGTCAATTTCATTTCGTCACCGGTAAGCGCGCAGCGCAACAGATCCTTAGCGTGAACGAAGCCGAGCACGTTATCAAGGCCGTCCTTGCACAGCGGGATGGCGGAATAGGGGCTCTCGATGAGTTTCCGACGGTTTTCCTCAATGGAGTCGTCCACGTCCACGTAGAAGATATCCATGCGCGGCGTCATGATCGCCCCGACCCTGAGGGCGTCGAGGCGCATAACATTAGACACCATGGCCTTCTCGCTCTTGTGGAACACTCCGGCCTCGGTGCCCTGATCAATCATGAGCTTGATTTCCTTCTCCGTGACCAGGGGCTCGTCCGATTTGCGGGCGCCGAGCAGGGCGAGAACCAAATCCGTAGACAGACTCAAGACCTTGACCAAGGGGTAAGCGACGGTAGCCAGCGCGCGCATGGGTCGCGCCATAAGGATGGCGATTTTTTCCGGCCGTTGCAGGGCAAGCCGCTTGGGAACCAGCTCGCCGATAATGAGGGAGAAATAAGTAATACCGATAACTACCACGCCCAATGCGAGACTGCGGCTGTATGGAGCAATCTGGGGAAATTGCGCGAGGTACCCAGCCAGCCAGCCGGACAGCGCCGCCTCGCCATAGGCGCCGCTGAGGATACCGATCAGGGTAATTCCGACCTGGATCGTGGAGAGGAAATGGCTCGGCTCATTGGCCAGCTGGAGGGCGATCTTGGCACTTCGGATGCCTTCTTCGGCAGCTTGCTGCAAGCGAATTTTGCGTGCGGAAACGATGGCGATTTCGGACATCGCAAACAGGCCGTTCAGAATGAACAGGCAAGCTAATATAAAAACTTCCATTCAATAGAGAGGGGTAGTTAACATGAAAAACTAGGGTAGCGAATCCGCTAAGTGGATGCAAAAGCGTAGCGCCCTAAGCATCCTCTTTCTTCGTAACGCTAGCCCAGAAAGGCTGTTAAATCGGCTGGACCTACTCTCTGGCCAAGATCGGTAGGGCCGAACAATTGGCGGGCGAAGAAGAGGAACTACATGCGGACATTAATGAAGAATGGTGAGGCAAACGCCTTGAGGCGGATCATGGATTGTTGAAGGCCCCGCCCCATGATCCGGAGGCAGTCGCCAGTTTGCCGAGGAGCGGAGGAGGAGATTACGCCAAGACGCTCCTGAGGCGTGAATTCGGCAAATAAGGTGCTGTTAAGAATCTCGCCTCTTCCAGTCGGATCCCTGCGACTCAGTCACAGTGTCACAGTTAAGCGATTCTCCCAGGCTTTCGTTCAGGCGGGCAGATCTTAGCTTCAAGGCGACGGAATCAAGTCGGACCCCGGGACCCCCGCTCAGGAATCATTGGAGGGAACGCATTCAGGAGCTTATGTTGGCCATCGACGTGGCCATTAGGATTCGGGCTTGACCTCGACGTCGGCCATTTCCCTTAGGCGTGCAACGAAGGAATTAAACTCCTGCTGCCCTACAGTCTTCGAAAGGAAGTCCCGCGCAGCATCCCTCTCTTTCACGTCTTCGGATATGGGAGCCCCGTCTTTAACGGATAAAAGGCTGAACACAATTCGGTCACCTTTTTCAAGCTCGACACTCCTAGACACAGGCTTACCAACCACAGGACGCGGCGCTGAAAATACGGCACTGGCCAATGCGGGTGGCACCTTATCTGTATCACGGCGTACCATGACCATTTGACTTCCCGGCAGGCCCACAATTTTTGCCGCCTCGCTCAGCGATCGACCCTCGGCAACCTGTTTTAGCAGGTCCTCAGCTTGCCTAGCTACCGCCTGACGAGCCTCCTGCTCGCGCAGCTTCGCGATAATCGTCTCTCTGACTTCGGCTAGAGGTTTATCGGATTCCGGTCGATGCTCTTTGATCCGCAGTACCACCGCCTTCTCGTTGCCTAATTCCACAGGGTCACTGTTGCGACCATTGAGTACGTCCTCGCTAAATGCAGCCTCCCGAATGGCGGGCTCGCTGGCCAGACCTTCCCCGGCGGCGCGCGTGAACCATCCGGTTTGCTCGATTTTCAGATTAAGCTTCTTCGCTGCGGGCTCCAAGCTATCAGGATGCTCGTAACTTTGTTCAGTCAGAGTTTGCCCGAGTTGGTAAAACTTATTTTCGGCGGCATTATGTTGAAAGGTTTTCCGGAGTTCATCCTTGACTTCGTCGAAAGATTTGACCCGCGCCGGAACCAATTCGGTCACTTTAATAAGATGATAGCCAAACGACGTTCTCACGGGCTCCGACAATTCGCCTGGTTTCAAGGCAAAAGCCGCCTTGGTGAAATTCTCTTCAAAAGCACCCTTTTCGATAAAGCCGAGATCACCCCCTTGCTTGGCGGATATCGGGTCTCCCGAAACCTCCTTGGCGAGCTTAGCAAAGTCCTCTCCCTTGGTTAGCCGCTCCCGAATTTCGGTGACTTTCGCGAGCACTGTTTTATCGGCTTCCTTATCCTGAGATTCGACTGGAATAAGAATATGGCTTACTTTGCGTCGTTCCTCGGTACCGAAATTCGCTTTTTGCTCGTTATACAGATTGCGCAGGTCTTCTTCGGTCGCTTGAATATTTTTAGCCAAATCCTCGAGACTGATGGCGATATATTCTATGGAAACCTGTTCTGGGTTCTTGAAAGATGTCACGTGTGCCCGATAATAGTCCTCGATTTCTGCCTCGGAAAAACTGCGGTTTGAGAGCTTCAAGGGCACAGTGACATACTCGATATTGCGTTCCTGGTTTTTAAGGCGCAATAGCGTTTCAACCTGATCCTTGGTCACAAATGCGCTATCCAATATACTACGCCGATACTGTTCTACGAGTAGCACCCGGCGGACTTGAGCAATAAACTGCTCAGAGCTCATACCCTGCGTAGACAGCAAAATCTTGTATTTTTCCTTATCGAATTTACCGTCTGTCTGAAAATAAGGCAGTGTTTGAATGAACTCGCGAACATCGCCGTCACTTACTACGAGCGGTTTATCCTCCGCAGTCTGAACAATAATTTCTTCCTGAATCAGCCTTTCCAAGGCTTCGCGTTTCAGTGCTTTCTCATCATAATCGGCTACGCCTACAAGCTTGGAAAGACTTTGCTCATAGACTCGATTCACCTCCCGATCGAAGATTTCACGATCGCCAACCACTGCAGCGGGCTTTTCCTTTCCGGTATCCATATAATTTTGGATGCCCCATAAGGCGAAAGGTATACCAATAGCAATTAACATCACCCAGGCAAAGATACCTTGGGCACGATCGCGAATCGCTTGAAGCATGGCCTAAAACCTAACTAAATTTTAAAAAAGATTATGTCGCGTAACGCGGTTTCCTGGCGGCTAAAAAAAACCCCGCGAAAACGCGGGGCTCGATTTCTAAGAAATGGCGGAGCGGACGGGGCTCGAACCCGCGACCCCCGGCGTGACAGGCCGGTATTCTAACCAACTGAACTACCGCTCCATAATTGTGGTGGGTGCTGTAGGGATCGAACCTACGACCCTCGCCTTGTAAGGGCGATGCTCTCCCAGCTGAGCTAAGCACCCTAAAGAGCTAGCTAGTTTACAGCATCCTTCAGGGCCTTGCCAGCCTTAAATGAGGGAATCTTTGCGGCCGAAATCGTAATCGAACTTCCAGTCTGAGGATTACGGCCTTGCCGCTCGGCGCGCTCCTTCACTCCGAAAGAACCAAATCCAACGAGAGAAACCGTTTCACCCTTTTTCAAAGCCTCTGTAATCACACCAATCAGGGCATCCAATGCACGTCCGGCATCAGCTTTGGTAATATCGGCCGAGTCCGCGATCGCCTCTATGAGTTCCGTCTTATTCATTCAGTTCCCCCTGTCGTTGGTTGAGGAATAGTTGTTAATTTGAGCGAAGTTCGAAATAGGTTCTGATAAGGAATAAACTTCCCGGTCTTGGTAGCACCCGAACTCTTCGCCGGGCAATTTATCAGCACACGAAAAGTCGGTCAAGCCGCGTGGTGTCTGGCGTAGACGCAAATTCACCCCGCTTTTCAGCCACGCGATCTTGACTTATTACCATACCTAATGGGCGATGATCATACTGGCGGGTCCTGTGGGTTTAGCCACCCCTTCTGACTCCGTCACGGGCGATTTAGTGAGTGGCTCGGGCATATGCTGCAGGGCGATCTTCAGTACGTCATCAATCCAGCGGACCGAGACGATGTTGAGATCCTGCTTGATGTTCTTCGGAATCTCCGCTAAATCCTTTTGATTTTCCTCAGGAATAAGAACGGTCGTAATCCCCCCTCGATGAGCAGCCAAAAGCTTTTCCTTTAACCCGCCAATAGGCAGCACTTCGCCTCGCAGGGTGATTTCCCCGGTCATGGCGACATCCGAGCGAACTGGGATCCGGGTCAAGGCAGAAACCAAGGCGGTGCACATGCCGATCCCGGCGCTGGGCCCGTCCTTGGGGGTAGCGCCCTCTGGCACGTGAATATGTACATCGTGCTTTTGATAGAACGCTGTATCGATGCCCAATACTTCGGAGCGGGTGCGAGCTACGGTGATGGCGGTTTGGATGGACTCCTGCATGACTTCACCCAGTTTGCCCGTGTAGGTTTGTTTGCCGGTTCCCGGCATGATGACCGTCTCGATGGTTAACAGCTCTCCACCGACCTCGGTCCAGGCCAGTCCCGTAACCTGGCCGATTTGATCCGTTTCCTCCGCCCTTCCATAGCGATAGCGCCGGACTCCTAGAAAATCTTCGAGATTACGATGGGTCACATTAATGCGCTTGGTCGTCGGCTTAAGCAGCAAGCTCTTAACTACCTTGCGACAAATCTTAGCGATATCGCGCTCAAGGCTACGAACCCCGGCCTCGCGAGTGTAATAGCGAATGATGTCGCGGATCGCAGTTTCGCTAATATGAATCTCGGAATCTTTTAAGCCATTGTTCTTGATTTGCTTTGGGATCAGATATCGCATCGCGATATTGATCTTCTCGTCTTCCGTGTATCCGGCGATTCGGATCACTTCCATGCGATCGAGCAGGGGTGCCGGAATATTCAGGGTATTCGCGGTGGCGACGAACATGACTTCGGAAAGATCGAAATCGACTTCCAAGTAATGATCGTTAAAGGTGTGGTTCTGTTCGGGATCCAACACTTCCAGCAAGGCCGAGGCGGGATCGCCGCGAAAATCCATGGCCATTTTGTCGATCTCATCAAGCATGAACATGGGATTGCGGGTTTTCGCCTTGGACAGATTTTGTAGGATTTTGCCGGGCATGGAACCGATATAAGTGCGCCGGTGGCCGCGAATTTCCGCCTCATCCCGTACACCTCCCAAGGCCATCCGCACATACTTCCGATTGGTCGCGCGGGCTATGGACTGCCCCAGAGAAGTCTTGCCGACGCCGGGCGGCCCAACCAAGCAGAGGATCGGCCCTTTGAGCTTTTTGACGCGCTGCTGCACTGCCAGATACTCAAGAATGCGTTCCTTGACCTTGTCTAGACCGTAATGTTCGGTTTCCAGGATTTCTTCGGCGCGCTTTAGGTCGTGGCTGACTTTGGTGCGCTTTTTCCAAGGCATGCCGATCATCCAGTCAATGTAATTCCTGACCACCGTGGCCTCGGCCGACATGGGCGACATCAGCTTGAGCTTGTTCAACTCCGTCTCGGCCTTAACGCGCACCGGCTCCGGCATGCCGGCTTTTTGAATTTTGTGGGCGAGATCCTCGAATTCGTTGGGCACATCTTCCATTTCTCCCAATTCCTTCTGGATCGCCTTCATTTGCTCGTTCAGATAATACTCGCGCTGATTCTTCTCCATCTGCTGCTTGACGCGGCCGCGAATGCGCTTTTCCATTTCGAGCATGTCCACCTCGCTCTCCATGAGCGTCATCAGTCGCTCCAAGCGGGTCGTGACCTCCGCGGATTCCAAAACCGCCTGCTTGTCCTCGATCTTAATGGTCATATGCGCGGCGATGGTAT
Source organism: Methylococcaceae bacterium (assembly GCA_902810705.1). Lineage (GTDB taxonomy): Bacteria > Pseudomonadota > Gammaproteobacteria > Methylococcales > Methylococcaceae > CADDYU01. The sequence goes on along the minus strand of CADDYU010000022.1, from coordinate 30,393 downwards.
CGGCCAGACGGCTCGGATCATCAATCCCGGCCAGCGAGTTCAGCACCTCGGGCGGAATGCGCTTGTTCAGTTTGACGTATTGATCGAAGGTGTTCGTAACAGTCCGAACCAGCACTTCCAGTTCCTGCTCATCGAGGCTGGTTTCATCCTCCAAGGGCGAGACTACCGCCGTGAAGTATTTGTCGGCAATGCGGAATTTTTCCACCTGGCTGCGTTCGACCCCTTCGACCAACACTTTGACTGTACCATCGGGCAACTTGAGCAGTTGCAATATGTTGGACAGGGTGCCGATCCGATATAAATCATCGAAACCAGGATCATCCATCTCGGCTTCTTTTTGAGCCACCAGTAGAATCTGCTTGTTATCGCGCATGGCGCTATCCAGCGCCAATATTGACTTTTCCCTTCCGACGAAGAGAGGGATAACCATGTGCGGGTAAACAACGACGTCGCGTAAGGGGAGCACCGGAACGGCTTTTTCCGGCTTCAATTTAGCATGCGGTTTGCTTTCCATGGGGAGAACCATTGAGTTGGAGTCAGTCGGGAATACGAGCTTTTGATGATATTAGGTAACCGCAAGGCAAAAGCAAGGGGATTTGAAACAAAACGGTAAATAAATCGCCCGTGAACGGGCGATTTATTGGTTGTCGAGGAAGGCTAGGCGGGCGTTGGCTAATCGGCCGATGCGCATTGTTTTTCCCCGCTTTGGTAAATCAAATACGGTTCTGCTTCGCCCCGAATGACCTTTTCGTCTATGACCACCTTTGAAACATGATCGGCAGAGGGCAATTCATACATGGTATCCAAGAGAACATGCTCGAGGATGGTGCGAAGACCCCGGGCGCCCGTCTTCCGCTCCATGGCCCGTCTCGCCACGACTCGCAGCGCATCCTCGCGAATCTCAAGATCGCAGCCTTCCATATCGAACAGCTTCTTGTACTGCTTGACTAACGCGTTCCGAGGCTCCGTGAGAATGCGGACGAGGGCCTGCTCATCGAGTTCCTCCAAAGTTGCGACCACCGGCAAACGGCCGACGAATTCGGGGATTAACCCATACCTAATCAGATCTTCCGCTTCCACGTCGGCCAGGATTTCGCCGACATTGCGGCGCTCATCCTTGCTCTTTACATCTGCAGCAAAGCCGATACCGCCTTTTTCTGAGCGAGCCCGGATTATTTTTTCAAGCCCCGCAAACGCCCCGCCGCAGATGAATAGAATGTTGGCGGTATTGACCTGCAAGAATTCCTGCTGCGGATGCTTGCGCCCACCCTGGGGCGGAACCGAGGCGATGGTGCCCTCGATCAGCTTGAGCAGAGCTTGCTGCACGCCCTCGCCGGAAACATCTCGGGTGATGGAGGGGTTGTCAGACTTTCGGGAAATCTTGTCGATCTCGTCGATATAAACAATGCCGGATTCGGCTTTCTCGACATCGTAATCGCACTTCTGGAGAATCTTCTGAATGATATTTTCCACGTCCTCACCGACATAACCCGCCTCGGTGAGCGTGGTGGCGTCGGCGATGGTGAAAGGGACATCCAGAAGACGGGCTAAGGTTTCCGCCAGCAGGGTTTTGCCCGATCCCGTCGGGCCGATTAGCAGAATATTGCTCTTCGCGAGTTCGACATCGTTCTTCTTCGAGTGGCCCTGAATCCGAAGCCGCTTGTAATGATTGTATACGGCAACCGACAGCGTGCGCTTGGCCTTCTCCTGCCCGATAACATATTCATCGAGAACCGCCTTGATCTCCTTTGGTTTAGGCAGCCTATCCATGCCGGCGGTAACATTCTCCTGTAATTCTTCGCGAATGATGTCGTTGCACAGCTCAACACATTCGTCGCAAACGAACACCGCGGGACCCGCAATGAGCTTTCGAACCTCATGCTGACTTTTTCCGCAGAACGAGCAGTAAAGAAGCTTGCCGCCTCCATCCTTGCCGTGCTTATCGTCACTCATTGCATACCCCTTAAATCAGATATATCAGCGATTCGGCCGCAAAACCTTGAATAGGTTTTCGGCGCTCGATTAATTTTCGCGGGGAACCTTCACTCGGCCCTAACCAAGTCCCTGCTTGACAGCACCTTGTCGATTAGACCATAGCGCACCGCCTCCTCTCCACTCATGAAGTTATCGCGATCGGTGTCAACCTGAATTTTTTCCAAGGGCTGGCCGGTATGATTTGCCAGAATACGGTTAAGTCTGTCCCGAATAGCCAAAATCTCGCGGGCATGAATGTCGATATCGCTGGCTTGGCCTTGAAATCCGCCCAGAGGCTGATGAATCATGACTCTTGAGTGAGGCAGACTGTACCGTTTCCCGGAAGCGCCTCCGGCCAGAAGCAACGCCCCCATGCTGGCCGCTTGTCCGATGCACAAGGTGCTTACATCGGGCTTGATAAACTGCATGGTATCGTAAATCGCCAGCCCGGACGTCACCACGCCTCCCGGCGAATTGATATAAAGATGAATGTCCTTGTCGGGATTTTCCGACTCCAGGAATAAAAGCTGGGCGATGACCAGATTCGCCATGTAATCCTCAACCTGCCCGACCAGAAAGATAACGCGCTCCTTGAGCAGCCTGGAATAGATGTCGAAGGCTCGCTCGCCGCGGGCGGATTGCTCGATCACAATGGGCACCAAACCGGTCGCCCGAGCCGCATGGTCTTTGGGATAGTCGCCGATAAACATTTTGCCTTGCCTATGGATGGTTAAGCCTGACTGGACGAAGAATTGGCCGCCTGCACGAGCTCGTGGAATCCGATGTGCTCTTCAGTGACTCGCGCTTTTTCCAGGACCAAATCGACGATCTGATCTTCCATGACCAAATTTTCGACCTCCTGGAGTCTTCCCTTCTCGCCATAATACCAGCGGACCACGGCCTCGGAATCCTCATAACTCAGTGCCAAATCCTCGACCGCCGCTCGCACGCGGGCGGGGTTCACCGAAACATTGTGCGCCTCGATGAGCTTGCCGAGAATCAGGGCCAAGGCCACCCGCCGCTGCGCCAAGGGACCAAGTTGTTCCCTGAGCTTGGGCTCATCCAGGGACTGCTGCCGCTTTTGGGCCGATTCCCGGTAAGGCGCCAGCAAGCTCTCTAGTTCGTCCTTAATCAGCACGTTGGGCAAAGTAATCGCATTGGCCGAGAACAAGGCGTCCATCACGGAGCGTTTGGTCCGCGCCTGCAATGCCCGCCGCATTTCCCGTTCCATGTTGCCCCGGATGTCGTCGCGGAAAGCGGTGAGGCTGCCATCTTCGACGCCGAAGGACTTAATAAATTCAGCGTCCAGTTCCGGTAGTACGCTTTCTTCGATCTTGAGAACGTCGATCGAGAAGTGTCCGGTCTTGCCGGCCATCTTCTCGCCCGGATAGTCGGCTGGAAACTCCAGCTCGAAGTCGAGTTTCGCGCCCGCCTCGGTTCCTATCAATTTCTCCTCAAAGCCTGGAATCATCTGCTTGGAACCCAGAACGACCGGGAAGCTTTCCACACGCCCATTAGTAAAGGACTCCTCGCCGAGCCAACCCTCGAACGAAATAAGGACGCGGTCGCCTTCCGCCGCCGGCCGCTCCACCTCGCGCCAGGTTTTTCGCTGCTCGCGGAGGCGCTCAACCATCGCGTCCACATCCACCTCGGTCACCTCGGAAACGAAACGTTTGACTTCCAAGGTCTCCAAGGGCATCGGCACGAACTCAGGCATAACCTCGAAATTCGCCTCATACTCCAGGCCCTGACCTTCCTCAATCTTATGCGCCTTGATTTCAGGCGCACCGGCCGGTCGCAGCTGTTCGTCGCGAACGGCATCGTAAAAGCTGGATTGAATCAGCTCCGACAGCACTTCTTCCCGGACCTGCTGGCCGTAGCGCTTCTTGATAACGCCCTGAGGCACTTTGCCAGGCCGGAACCCATCGATCTTGACTTGACGGGATAGAGCCTTGAGGCGTGAGGCGATCTTTTCCTGAATCTTTTCTTCGGGAACTTGGATGGTGATTTTTCGATTCAGTCCGGAAGTCGTTTCGACAGAAACTTGCATGTCGCTGTTACCTTAATATAAAAGATATGGGGAAAGCTGTCGGCGGCACAAAAACCAATTGGCTGAAGCACGAAGGTGCGCAACGGCCATTCGGTATCCAAAGGCGGCGGCTTATGGAAATCGCGAAATGTGTCGTGCGGGGATGCTATGGTGCGAATGGAGAGACTCGAACTCTCAAGGGTTGCCCCACTGGAACCTAAATCCAGCGCGTCTACCAATTTCGCCACATTCGCTCGTTTGATCGTTGGGGTTGGCCTCCGTTCGTTTAATCCGCACCGGAGACGGCGGTTTTCTTATGAATCAGGGTTTCGAACCAAGCCTTAAGCTTTGCCCTATTATAATTCCCCGTGCCGATTTTTCATCTATCTGGTCGTTTTACAAACCTGCTACGCTAGGCCAGGGCACTGCAAGGGAGTTCTTTCACATCATTGGCAAAACAGGCTTGAATACATTAAACCATAAATTTTCAGCCCTACGCCGCCAAAGCGCCGCCACCTAATCCATGCTAGCATCCAGCCCGCTCGATGAGCCCGAAAGCATCGTCAAATACCATCTGGATTTCAGGCCGGCGCTCCCCATGGACTGGCGGCTGTTGGCCGAATTGGACGCGTGGCGCACTGTTCTGTTCCGACTAGGGCTCACCGGCTGTGATCCGGCCCGCTACGGCGGTTTAGCTTACGGTAACGTCAGTCGGCGGCTCGTAGACCGGCGATTTCTGATTAGCGGCACTCAAACCGGTGGCCTAGATCGACTTTCAGCCGACCACTATAGCCTCATCATCGACTTCAACATTAAGATGAATCTTCTGGTGGCGGAAGGGCCAATCCAGCCTTCCTCCGAGGCGCTTACGCATGCCGCCGCCTATCAGGCGGCACCGGCCGTGAACTGCGTGCTTCACGTCCACTCCCCCGAACTTTGGCGTCAAGCTCTGAATCTGGCAATTCCGGTAATCGATCCGAGCATCGCCTATGGCACGCCAGACATGGCCGCCGCGGTGCAAGGATTGCTGGCGAAACCGGCCATCCGAGTCATTGCGATGGGTGGCCATAGAGACGGCTTGATCGCCATGGGCGGAACCGTTGAAGAAGCCGCCTTGGCCTTAATCCGACCGCTAGCGGACGCCATTCGGCTGGACAAGGCCGAGATGGAACCATTGTCAGGCTGTTCAACGCTCCCACGCCATGAAAGCTAAGAGATGATCACGCGTAGGAGCATAGTCGCGAGGCGGCTTGAATGTTGATTTGACCCTTGTGATGCCGGAGATCAAGCATGGATTACCTTGCTGCATAGGCAATTCCGCCTATTGCAGCTATCACTCTCGCTGAAAATAATGTCATCGAAGTTACTTCCCTGGCGTGCCGGTATGAATAAGCTCGATCGCACCATCCCCGTTTTCTCCCCGCGGATCGCCCGGCATCCAGCCTGGCCCACAGCAATGCTTGCGATACTTGCCGCCTGCGCGGCACCGAGTGGCAAGCCGCCTCCGGTGCAGCCGTTAGGGACCGAGAAAACCGGCAAGACCCAAGCCCTGGAAACCGGCGCGGCCCTGCTGCAAACTCAGGCGCCCTTGCGGCCCATGGACGTTTACCTGGTGGGTTTCCATGCCGCCAAGGAAAACCCTTCCCTGCAAATGGAAGCCCATCACTACTGCCGGCAAGTCAACGAAGAATTCGCCCAATGCGCCCTGTTCGACGGCAACACCGAAACCGCGAACCTGATCGGCATCGAATACATCATTTCCGAGCGCCTATTCGACGCTCTCCCTCAAAGCGAACGGAAATATTGGCACCCGCACAACTACGAGATCCTGTCTGGCGAGCTGGCGGCGCCAGGCATTCCAGCCGCGGCGGAAAAAGAGTTGATGCGGAGCAAGATGAACAGCTACGGCAAAACCTGGCATGTATGGAATTCGGCACCCTTCAAGCGGACCGGAGACCGGATGCCGGTCGGCGACGCCATGCTGGAATGGTCCTTTAATCGAGATGGCGAAGCCTTGCCGGGCCTGTTTGAGGAACGGGATCAACGATTGGGGATAAGCACGGACGAAAAGCGGCGGATGCGGGCCGATCTGGTCCCGTTGGCCAAACCTCAGGCCGGCGTGGATGCGCTCAAGGGCAAATTCGGGCGACCTACCACGTCCATACCGGGCGTAATGGATCAACGGAAAGCCGGCTCGGCCGAGGCACAGGGACGCGGCCTGCATCAAAAATCCCCTTCCAGCGAGGAACAGCCATGACGATTCCGCAAGAGCGCGAAGAAACCGATAGAGTAAGGCGGAATACGCCGCCTGAAATCAACGCTCGCATCGACGCGGCGATCGACGCCAGCATCCGCCGCTACAGCAGCTTGAATCGGGAGGCCTTGAGCCGCCGCATCGAAAAGCTCGACCGCGAATGGGACATAGAACGGGTGCTGGAAACCAACGCTTCGACCTTTTCGCTGCTGGGACTGCTGCTGTCGCGGCTCCACAGCCGGCGGTGGCTGCTTCTATCAACCGGGGTGGCAGGCTTCCTGCTCCAGCATGCGCTACAAGGCTGGTGCCCGCCTATTTCCGTCTTCCGCCGGCTGGGAATCCGCACCCGGAGCGAAATCGATCGGGAAAAGTATGCACTGAAGGTCTTGCGCGGCGACTTTTCCGACTTGCCGGAGGGTTCCGTTCGGCGATTGATTCCGGTAGGCGGGAAGTATCGGGAAAGATAGCGTGTCCTCGGACGAGGGGCGCAGAGTTCATTCCGTCACTGATACTCCCCCATCAGCTTGTCGATTTCCGCCTCAATTCCGCATCCTCCGGCGCGATCCACGGCGGGAACGCCGCGATCATGCCGTTTCGGTTAACGTGCGGACATTCTACTTAACCATGATGCGGAAGGTACCGTGCATTCCTTGACTGCGGAGCGCCTCAAGACCCTCGCATAGCCGCCTGGAGTGCGGCATTGATGGTGAGAATGACCATACCGCGATAAACTTTGCCCAAATTCCTGCCGGACTTCCGCGTGAGGGTTTGATTCCCTAATTTTTGAATTTCGGAGCGGCGGACGCAGGTCTTTGACGGGGACCCAAGCGATAGCCCGCACGGTGCGAGATCAGCGCCGTCCCCGCCGTCTGAATTTGCCGTATGGTTAACCGCCTGCCCCTGAGCCGGGTTTGCGCTCCTGCCCCCGACTTAACTCAAATCTCCCTGGATAGGCGGCTTTCATTCCAACTAATTCCAATTAGAACCATAAGAACCCAATGGCCTACTACCTCGAACCCAACAAGGATTACCGCACCGACACTCTTCGCCGTGGCGTCGAGTTTTCCGAAGAAGATATTCGCGCGGATACCGCGAGACATTACGACGACTGTTATTGGGATTACCGGACCGCCTGGTTCAATAACGAAAATCTGGCGCTGCATTACGGATATTGGGACAAGAATACCAAAACCCACAGCGAAGCCCTGCTGAACAAGAATCACATCCTGGCCGAGATCGCCGGCATCGGCCCGGAAGACCATGTGCTGGACGCGGGCTGCGGCATCGGCGGCAGTTCCATTTGGCTGGCGAAACACCGAGGCTGCCGGGCGACCGGCATCACCGTCAGCGCCCAGCAAGTCGAACACGCCAAGCGGAACGCCAAGCGCCATGGAGTCTCGGGCAAGGTGGATTTTCAGGTGGCCGATTTCTGCATCACTCCGTTTCCCGATGGATCATTCGACGTGATCTGGGCCGTGGAAAGCAGTTGCTACGCCACGGACAAGCGGGATTTCTTCCGGGAAGCCTACCGTTTGCTGCGGAAGGGCGGCACCTTGATCGCCTGCGACGGCTACGCCACCCGTCGGGAATTCACGGCGGAGGAATGGCGGGCGGTCATGGATTGCTTGAACGGCTGGGCCGTGCCCAATCTCGCCAGCGTGGAGGAGTTCCAGGCGGGCCTGGAGGAATGCGGCTTCATCGATGTGCAGATCACCGAGGCCACCAGGGAAACCCTGCCGTCCTCCCGGCGCATGTACCTGACTGCCCTGTGGACCTATCCCATGCAGTTGACCATGCAGTGGCTGGGGTTCCGCAAGAAGGCCCAGACCGCCAATTTCAAGGTGGCATTGGCTCAGTGGAAGGTATTCCGGGACAACATGGTCCGGTATTGCATCTTCCGGGCTAAAAAGCCGGGCTGACCGAAAAAGGCGGCCGAATGCGGCCGTCCGGCCGCCGCTGATGCCGCACGCCTCCAATCGGTCTTGAACCGAGAATCCCGCGACCCGGTGGAGGCTCCCGTGGCCAGACTCTGCTGGATGACTTCCTGATCCGATTCCTCGCGGAGATGGCGCCCGCCCACGGTGACCTAGTGTGGGCGGAATGGTCCAGTTGAATTCGCGGTATTGCCGAAGGCTTGGTTGTAGACGAGGTGACCGTGGATGGTGTCGCTTCATCGATGAATTTGCCCAGCCAATCACCCGTCACCTTGACCTCGCCGAGTTGGACGGCCTCGGACGGTACTGAGCTCGGGTTCGAGCCGGTGGCCCGCCCGCCTGGACCGCCGGCAGATTATCCTCAGTTTCTTTGGACGCGGCCTGCCTCACGGCTCAGGCCATGGGCAAAGGAGAATGAATGGCGGAGCGGCGTATTCGGACGTTAAGCCTACGTCCCACCATCGCCGCTGCCCAAGCTGATGGCGCAGCCGATAGCGCCTCAATGAAATCTAGCTGAGGAAACTGGCGATATCGGCTCGGAGAAAAGTGGAATCGACCGCGCGATCTATGGAGATTTCAGGCGATCTGGCCCTGAGCCAGGAACGTATGCCACCGCCCGCCTTGCCCGGATCGGAATCGAGGCCGACTAGCCGGGTTAGACGGCGCTTCAGCCAGGCTTCTCGCGACTTATAGCTATCGTCATTGAACCGTCACCCCTCCTTCACGCCATAGTCATTGCTCGGTTTTAAGCTGCTAATGGGCGCTTTATCGTTGGAGGAACGGCCATGAAGTTGTTAACTAACATCCAACAACTCGATGTTTCCATGTTCACCTGGGTAATGGCCCGAAAACGGCGAACCTTGTTCACCCAACTCAGCCGCTGGATTTCACATTCCGGTGACGGGGTTCTCTACGCGGCTTTTGGCGGCTATCTTTTTTGGACTGGATCGGCCGACGACCGACTGCTCCTGGCTTGCGCTTTGGCCGCGTTCGCGATTGAACGACCCCTTTATTTCGTCCTGAAAAACGGATTCAAGCGCAACCGGCCTCAGGAAGCACTCAATGACTTTCGCAGTTTCATTATTCCCTCGGATCAATTCAGCTTTCCCTCGGGCCATACATCGGCAGCGTTCTTGATGGCAACCCTGCTGGCGAACTTCTATCCCGATCTGGCACTGCCCATGTATGCTTGGGCGGGCTCGATTGGTTTGTCGAGAATCTTTCTCGGCGTCCATTTTCCCACTGACATCCTCATGGGAGCGACCATGGGAACCAGCATTGCTCTGTGGAGCCTTCGGATATTCGTTACGTGAAGATATTTTACGGAGTTCAGGCGACAGGCAACGGTCACATCACACGGGCGCGGGTCATGGCGCCACATCTAAAGGCAGCGGGAGTCGAGGTTACTTATCTCTTTTCGGGCAGACCCAAAGATCATCTCTTCGAGATGGATCGGTTCGGAGATTACCAGTGGCGGCGCGGTCTCACCTTCAGCACCCAAGCAGGAAGGGTAAGCTATGCAAGAACCGCCTTCAACAATGACCTTCGCCAGTTCTATCGCGACGTCAAGCAGCTCGATTTTTCCGGTTACGACCTGGTGATTACCGACTTCGAACCGGTGACCGCTTGGGCGGCCAAGCTAAAAAAAATTAAGACCGTCGGTATCGGTCATCAATACGCGTTCGGCCATACCATTCCGATCACCGGCGATGACGTGCTGGCGCGCACGGTCATGCGGTATTTTGCGCCCGCCTCGATCAAGTTGGGATTGCACTGGTACCATTTCAATCAACCAATTCTGCCACCGATTATCGAAACACCGGTCGTCGATGCTGTACATCCGGACAAGATTCTGGTTTATCTACCTTTTGAGGACATCCGCGCCGTCGCACGGCTTCTGGAAAGGTTCGACGATTATCAGTTTCACGTGTACAGCAATGCCGATTTAGAGCACAAACCAGACCACATCCATGTCAAGCGCTTGTCCCGGAGCGGCTTTCAGAGCGATCTAAAGGATTCCGCCGGCGTGATCAGCAACGCTGGCTTCGAGCTCGCGAGCGAAGCGCTACAGCTCGGCAAGAAACTGCTCGTAAAGCCGCTCAGGGCGCAAATGGAGCAGCTCTCCAATGCACTCGCCCTGGAGCAGGCCCAGCTCGGCACTGTCATGGCCGAACTGGATCGAGCCGTGGTGGCTTTTTGGCTGAAACGCACCAAAGCCGTGAAAATCACTTATCCGAAAGTCGCCCAGTTCGTTGTGGAGTGGCTGCTTCGAGGAGATCTGCGGGTTGATCCCGCATGGACCCAGCAAATTTGGGACCGGGTCATTTACCATGACCATCCGGCCAACGAGCCCATCGATGGGACTGTTTCCCTGATGGGTGCGAATTGAGAGCCCGCTGCCCTGCGCATCAAGCCGCGCAAAAACCCAGAAAGTCTCTGGACCACGAATTTAAGGTATCGTGGACCACGCGCCTGCGGCGCCTTGCCGATCCTGCTGGCCAGACCCATGATGAGCCTGTCGCACGACACCCAAAGGGGCTATTTAGGGCTTATTCGCAACAGGCACTTACAAATTTATCGTTCCTCGGTGATTCCTGCGGCATACCTTCGCCAATCTCGCGTTCTGTCGCCGTAGACCAGAAAATACGGATTGAGCATAGATTCCTTGGTGTTGTAACGCAGTGTTCTGCCAGACAGATCGGTGACTTCTCCGCCGGCCTCCTTGACGACGCAATGCGCAGCCGCCGTGTCCCACTCCGAGGTCGGCCCGATTCGGGGATAAAGATCGGCACGGCCCTCCGCCACCAGGCAGAATTTCAGCGAGCTGCCGATCGAGGTCAGCTCGTGTTCTCCCAACCGGCTTAAATAGAGGCGCAATGCTAGCGTTCCATGCGAGCGGCTGCCAACCACCCGCACGGTAGCTGGCGCTTTCGGCCAGACGTGAATGGTCTCCGGTTCAGCATCGCCGGTCTGCTTGAATGCACCGCAGCCTTCCGAGGCAAAATAACAGATGCCGAGCGCCGGCGCGTAAACAACCCCGAGCACTGGTTCGTGGCGGTGAATCAAAGCGATGTTGACGGTAAACTCCCCGTTGCGCTTGATGAACTCCCGGGTGCCATCCAGAGGATCGATCAGCCAGAACGTTTCCCAGCGCGAGCGCGTCTCGAAGGGCAGCGCCCGGGATTCCTCAGACAGCACCGGGTATTTCGGCCGCAAGGATTCCAAACCCTCAACCAAATAGTGGTGTGAGGCGAGGTCGGCCGCCGTGAGCGGCGAATTGTCGTCTTTGGCGCCGATCCTGAAATCGGAATGGTAAATGTCCGTGATGCGTTGGCCCGCCTCTTTGGCGAGCGCGATTACAGGCTCCAGAAGTCGGGAAGGTTCTCTTCCAAGAGGCATGGTTTGAAGGCTTAGGCTGCTGCTTATCGGGGGCGACATAAATTTAGCTAAGGACAACGGCTCTATCTACTGAAATCATATCTTATGGTTGACTGGCAAAGCATCAGCAGCGTGTTTTTGGACATGGACGGCACCCTGCTGGATCTCAACTTCGATAATCATTTCTGGTTGGAATTCGTGCCGCTTCGATACGCGGAGCGGCACGGCCTCACGCTGGAAGAAGCCAAACTCCATTTGCGGCCGCGGTTCCAAGCGACCGAAGGCCAGCTCGAATGGTATTGCCTCGATTATTGGAGCGATCAGCTGAATTTGGACATCGCCGGCATGAAAGCGGAAGTCGCCGGATTGATTTCGGTCCTGCCCCACGTCACCGAGTTCCTGGATCACATTCGTGGGCTTGGCAAACAAGTGGTTCTCGTCACCAACGCTCACCCGAAGAGCTTAGGTCTCAAGCTGGAGCGCACCTCCCTACATGCCTTTTTCGACAATATCATTAGCTCTCATACGTTAGGCTATCCCAAGGAAAATCCGGGATTTTGGACGCAGCTGGGGGAGATCGAGCCGTTCGATCCCAAGCGGACTTTGTTAGCCGACGACAGCCTGGCGGTGCTGCGTTCCGCTCAACAATTCGGCATCGAACATCTCGTTGCGATCCGGAAGAACGATTCCCGATTGCCTTCCCGCCAGATCACCGAGTTTCTCGCGATCGAGGATTTTCGGGAATTAATGCTCTAGAGAGCCTCCGTGAGCACTTGGGCGGTCAGCGGGTGGCGAGACCTGCGATGCTTTCTGACCCGCCCATCCTGGCTTCAAGGACCGCATTCCTCTTCACCCAACCTTCACTTTTTGGTCGCCGACCTGTCATTTTGTCTCCGTATTGTGTTGGGTTATTGAGCCCAATGCGAAGGAGCTTTCATGCCTGTTGTTTCGAGCCGTGAAATCAAGACGCGTCCACCCCGCTTCACTACCCTGATCGCTGCTGATATTGAGATGATTCGGGCCGCACAAGCCTTGCGCTACCGGGTCTTCGCGGAAGAGATGGGCGCTCGGCTACATAGCCCCAAACCCGGCTTGGACATCGACGACATCGATCCTTACTGCGACCATCTGGTGGTCTTCGACACCCACCGCCATCAGGTTATCGGTTGTACCCGTCTGCTGCGGGACGATCAGGCCGCCCGTCTCGGGCGATTCTATTCGGAAAGCGAGTTTCATCTGGCCGGCATATTGGCGTTGCCCGGCCGATTGCTTGAAGTCGGGCGGACTTGCGTGGATTCCAGCTACCGGGGCGGCGTGGTGATCGCCAGCCTCTGGAGCGGTCTGGCGGAGTATGTGCGGCAGCACAATTTCGATTACCTCATGGGCTGCGCCAGCATTTCACCCGGCCCGAGCGGTTTTGCCGTCGATGCCGTCTATCGAAATATCGCGCCGGACCAGTTCGGCCCCGCCGCTCTGGGAGTTAGCCCCGTGCACCCGGTGCCCGCCTGGAAGCGCTGCCAGCGGGACGAGAGCGGCATACCTCCTCTCCTTCAGGCCTATCTGCGGCTTGGCGCCCAGGTTTGCGGCGAGCCCTGCTGGGACGAGGATTTCAATGTCATGGACGTCTTTGTTCTACTCAAGATCGAGCGTCTTCAGGCCCGCTATGAGCGCCACTTCATCGGAGCGCGCAATACCGATCATGCGGCGATTCCAGCAATATCTTAGAGCTTTCCTGATCGGGCTGGCTTTTCTGGTCGGCCTGTGGGCCATTACGATTCTCGTACCGGCCGTGGGCCTCTTGAGCCCGCAGATCATGGATAGAGTACGGGGACGGGTTGCCGTGTACTGGTATCGTTCCCTAGCGCGGATCCTGAATCTTCGCATACGGCGGATCGGCCAAGTTATGGAGATGCCCGGCCTGGTCGTCGGCAATCACGTATCCTGGTTGGATATTGTCGTGCTCGGAGCACAGGCGCCTTTTGATTTCATCGCCAAACAGGAAGTGGCCGAATGGCCCGTGGTTGGCTATCTCGGCCGCCGTGCCGGCACCTTGTTCTTGCGCCGTGGCGATCCAGAGAGCACCCATGAAGCAGCCGAGGAGATGGTCTGGCGACTGCGGCGCGGTAGACGCTTGATGCTATTCCCGGAAGGCACCAGCTCATCCGGCGAAGAGGTCCTCAAATTCCACGCTCGGCTGTTCCAGCCTGCCCTGCTGGCCCAGGTACCGGTACAGGCCGTAGCCATCAGATATGGCGGCGAAGCACGGAATTTGGCGCCTTTTATAGGCGATGATGATTTCCTTCCGCATTTATGGCGGTTGATGGCTTTGCGGACCATTGAGGTTGATCTGGTATTCTGCCCACGCCTCGATCCGGGCAAGTTCAACCGAAGCACCTTAGCGCAGCACACTCGCAGTCAGATCGAGGCAGTCCTGATACCAAGGAACCAATCTCGTCGGCGTATTGCCTAATTTTGAAGTAGTCACTCTTTCTTCAGCGGGCGGGGATGAAGAACTTATGAGACTTGCATTTGCCCGGGGTTTAAGCTGAAATGAAGCTGTGATCCGGGTATGGAAAGCGGCGCTGTACAGCCGTCATTGGATGCCACCCAATCCATTCAGAATTTTCTTCATCCCACATCGCGGAGACTCTTGTGAGCGCAAGCATTCTTCATGTCACTGACGCCGAGTTCGAACAAAAAGTACTAAAATCTAGCGAGCCCGTTTTAGTGGACTTTTGGGCGGAATGGTGCGGCCCATGCAAGATGATCGCGCCAATTCTCGATGATATTTCCAAGGATTATGCTGGCAAGCTGACTATCGCCAAACTCAACATCGACGATAATCCGGCGACTCCCCAACGATATGGCGTTCGAGGAATTCCGACATTGATCCTGTTTAAGAACGGTGAAGTGGAAGCCACCAAGGTAGGCGCGCTGGCCAAATCCCAGCTAACGGCCTTCATCGACGCTAATCTCTGAATTTTAGCCTTTGCCCGTCTTCACTGCGCTGGACGGGCTCCATAGGGCTGTGTTATTTTAAGCTTTATCCAATCGCTGTCTCTCAAGTTCGCGCCGTCCCGGCCGCATCTCCCAACTCGTCTCCCAGGCGGGCTCTATTTCCTGAATACGATTGGCTGTCCTGATATCCACACCTTTACCTCTGTCTCCATCTATGAATCTGACCGACCTCAAACGTAAACCCGTTTCCGAGCTGATCGAAATCGCTGAATCGCTAGATATCGAAGGCGTCGCAAGGACCCGCAAGCAGGATCTTATTTTTTCCATTTTAAAAAAACAGGCCAAAAGCGGAGAAGATATTTACGGTGATGGTGTTCTGGAAATCCTCACCGATGGCTTCGGCTTTCTCAGATCGACCGACAGTTCCTATCTCGCGGGACCTGACGACATTTACGTCTCGCCCAGCCAGATTCGCCGGTTCAGCTTGCGTACCGGGGATACCATTTCCGGGAAAATTCGCCCACCGAAGGACAACGAGCGCTATTTCGCGATGCTCAAGGTGGAGCAGATCAATTACGAGCCACCGGAAAACGCCAAGCACAAGATTCTATTCTCTAACCTTACGCCCCTCTTTCCCAAAGAACGCTTCGAACTAGAACTCGGCAACGGCACCACCGAGGACTTGACCGCCCGAGTCATCGATCTGATAGCTCCTATTGGCAAGGGCCAACGGGGCTTGATCGTATCTCCGCCCAAGGCGGGGAAGACCATGATTCTCCAGAACATCGCCCATTCCATCGCGGAAAAAAACCCCGAGTGCTATCTGATCGTGCTGTTGATCGACGAGCGACCGGAGGAAGTCACCGAGATGCAGCGCAGTGTCAAGGGCGAAGTCGTCTCCAGCACCTTCGACGAACCGCCGGCACGGCATGTACAAGTGGCGGAAATGGTGCTGGAAAAGGCCAAGCGCCTGGTGGAGCACAAACGCGATGTAGTGATTTTGCTGGACTCCATCACTCGTCTGGCCCGCGCCTACAATACGGTCATCCCATCCTCCGGCAAGGTGCTGACCGGCGGCGTGGACGCCAATGCCTTGGAGCGTCCTAAGCGCTTCTTCGGAGCCGCCCGCAATATCGAGGAAGGCGGCTCGCTCACCATTATCGCCACCGCCCTGATCGACACGGGTTCGCGCATGGATGAAGTCATCTATGAAGAATTCAAGGGCACCGGCAATAACGAATTGCATCTTGAACGGAAAATCGCAGAAAAGCGCATTTATCCCGCAATCAATATCAATCGCTCCGGTACCCGCCGTGAGGAATACCTGGTTCCTCCTGACGAACTACAAAAATGCTGGATACTTCGAAAAATTCTTCAGCCCATGGACGAAATGGCCGCCAGCGAATTCCTGCTCGGTAAACTCAAAGACACCAAAACCAATCAGGAATTCTTCAGTATGATGAAGCGGTAAGTGACCTCACACTCGCGAGAAAGCCAGGTTAGTCCTGGCTTTTCTATGTGTTAGAAGTGATGCAGTAGCGGTCGGGGTATAAAGAGGCGTGACCCGATGACCGCCACCGCCTCGCGAACCATTTCGATCTTGGTTTACCAGCCGCAAGCTTTGGCGGGTCAGGTGCCAGCGGCGGATCATTCGTGACGTAGAATCCTATGCCACCCTCTGGGGGGGTGGCGATCTGAAAGGCCATGACCTTTCGGGCGCGACGGCATGGCGCATGGCTCTGGCGTCGTGCACCGTCGAGCGCCTAGGACGCGCTACTTCACGGTCATTGAATGAATGGCGCATTAAAACCGTTTTTCGCAGCCGCGATGTCTCAAACACCTGTGACCCGTATCATGGCCTTATTTTGCGACTTCGAGAACGTCGCCCTCGGTGTCCGCGACGCTAAGTATTCCGCCTTCGACATCCAGAAAGTCCTGGAACGGCTACTGCTCAAGGGCAACATTGTGGTCAAGAAAGCTTACTGCGACTGGGACAGGTACAAGGAATTCAAGGGTATCATGCACGAGGCGGCCTTCGAGCTGATCGAGATTCCCCACGTCCGCCAGTCGGGCAAGAATTCCGCGGACATCCGCATGGTGGTGGACGCACTGGACCTTTGCTACACCAAGGCGCACGTGGACACTTTCGTGATCATCAGCGGCGATTCGGATTTCTCAGCCCTGGTCAGCAAGCTTCGGGAAAACAACAAAGTCGTGATCGGGGTTGGCGTGAAGAAATCCACTTCCGACCTCCTGATCGCGAATTGCGACGAATTCATCTTTTACGACGATCTAGTCCGGGAAACCGAGACCAAAGAGCGCCGAAAGGCCAGACCGAAGACCGCCGCCGGCAAGATCGCTAAGCCGGCTATCCTTCCACCTGAGGAAAAAAAATCCGAGGAGAGCAAGAAACAGCAGGCGCTGGATTGGGTGATGGAAACTGTTGAGGATTTGTTCGAGGAGCGCGGCGAGGAGGAGAAGGTTTGGGGATCGATGGTCAAGCAGGCGCTGAAGCGGCGAAAACCTGGCTTTAACGAGAGCTATCACGGTTTTCGCAATTTCGGCGCATTGCTGGAAGAAGCCCGGGCGCGAAAACTTCTGGACTTGGATTACGATGAAAAATCCGGCGGCTATATCATCAAGAATCTGGTCCGGGAAGACTGATGGTACGACCGAAGTCTTAGCTCTGGAACCATCACCTCTCCTATCCTGCCCAATTCATTGAGTCGACGCCGGAGGCGTCGCAAAAAGTGCAGTATGGAGTGTATACAAGCGGCAGGTAAAAAAACGGGAGAAAACAATGAATGCGCTGCTTTGGATTTTCTTCGGTGGCATTGCGGGCTGGATTGCCAGCATGATCGTCGGGCGGGAAGAGCAAATGGGCATTCTCGCCAACATTGCGGTAGGCATCATCGGCGCCTTTCTGGGCGGCTGGATTGCCGACCGCCTCGGCTTTGGGGGAGCTCCCGGCGCCGAGCGCCCCACCACCTTGGTGAGTTTCTTCACGGCGGTCTTGGGCGCCGTGGTTCTTCTCGTGATCCTCAATCTGATTTTCTGATAACGGCGTTTATTTTGTTCAAGGCTATTTGACATGCCTCATGAGCCGGCGTCGCTTGCGTATTTGCCGCTGGGTAAGCGCGTTGCGCCTGCCCTTGAAGGGATTGTCACCGCTCCGGAATTCAAGCCTGATGGGCGTGCCGTGCAGTCCCAATGCCTCGCGGAAAGCGTTCATCAAGTAGCGTTTGTAGCTGCCCGGAACCTCGTCGGTTTGATTGCCGTGAATCACAATGGTTGGAGGGTTGTGGCCGCCCTGGTGGGCATATTTAAGTCTGATGCGGCGGCCGCGCACCAGGGGCGGCGGGTGGCCGGCGATGGCGTCCTGAAGCAGGTGAGTGAGCCGCGAAGCAGACATGTCCTGCATCGACGCCGCGTAAACCTGATGAACGGCGTCGAACAAATGGCCGACCCCGGTCCCGTGCAGGGCGGAGATGAAATATTTCTCGGCGAAATCGACGAACGGGAGCTTGAGATCGATCTGGCGCCGGACTTGGTCTTTCTGAGCGGGATCCAGGCCATCCCATTTGTTGAGCCCGATGATGAGTCCGCGGCCGATTTCCAGCACCATCCCGAGCAGATTGGCGTCTTGGTCGGTTACCCCTTCACGGGCATCGGCCAAATAAATCACCACATGGGCCTTTTCGATGGCTTGCAGCGCCTTGATCACGCTGAATTTCTCGATGGTTTCGCCGACCCGTCCGCGGCGCCGGATGCCGGCGGTGTCGATCAGGGTATAGCGCTCGCCATGTCTTTCGAAGGGAATGAATACGCTGTCGCGGGTCGTGCCGGGCTGGTCGAACACCACCACCCGTTCCTCGCCCAGCATGCGGTTCACCAGGGTGGACTTGCCCACGTTGGGCCGCCCCACCACCGCAATCCGGATACCCTCCGTCTCTGGCTCGGACCCGGCTGATGCCGATTCCGGCAGTCTAGCCTCCACCCTGTCCAGCAGGGCATCTATTCCCAAGGCGTGAGACGCGGATATGGCGAGAGGCTCGCCTAGACCCAGGGCATGGAACTCGCCCGCGGCCACCGCCAGATCGGCTCGGTCGATCTTGTTCACCACCAGCAGCACGGGCTTTCCGGTCTTGCGGAGGCGCCCCGCGATGGCTTCGTCGCCGGCATTGAGTCCGTGGCGGGCATCCACCAGAAACAGGATCAGATCGGCCTCTTCCAGAGCATATTGCACCTGGCGCATGGCTTGCTCGTCGATGCCGGCGTCGGTTTCCACGATACCGCCGGTATCCACCACGAAGTAATCCCGCTGACCGCGCCGGACTCGGCCGTACTGCCGATCGCGGGTAAGCCCCGGATAGTCCGCCACCAGGGCGTCCCGGGTCTTGGTGAGATAATTGAACAAGGTGGACTTGCCCACATTGGGGCGGCCCACCAGGGCGACTACCGGTAACATGGCTACTCCATGGCCACGGCGGCCAGAACGCCGCCTCCCGTGTATACATACAATACATCGTCGAACACCACCGGCGCCGCCCGGATAGGCTCGTCGTCCAGTTGCACTCGGCCGACCAAGCTGCCGTCGTCCTTGGAAAGGGCGTGCAGATAACCTTCAAGATCGCCCACCACCAACCTATCCTTGACCAAGGCTGGCACTGTGAGGCGGCGCTGGTGCAATTCGGTTTGCTTCCAAAGATCGGCGCCATTGCGCATGTCCAGTTGCCAAACGTCGCTGCTGGCGTCACTCAGGAATAGCGAGTGGCGGTCGGCAGCCATGCCATGAGTCGAGAAAACATGCTCCTGCCGCCACAGTACGTCGCCATCCTTTACGCTCACCGCCGCTACGCCCGCCTGATAACCGCTGACGAAAACGGTATCGCCCTTCACCAGAGGATCGGCGTCCATCTCCACCAAGCGCTCGATCTCTGAACGTCCATGGGGGATCGCGACGGTGGCCTCCCAGGCCGGCTTGCCGTCGCTCAATCCCAAAGCAACCAGCTTACCACCGCCGAAGCCGTCCAGCACCAAGTCACCGGCGATAGCGGGCGAGCCAAGGCTACGCACCGACAAGGGGGGCGCGGACCGCTCGTATGACCAGCGCGTCGCGCCGGTCTTCCCGTCTAGGGCGGTGATATGCCCATCGCTGGTCCGCACCACCACCGTATCGCCTTCAACCCGCGGTAGCGCCAGAATCTCGCTGGACAGCACGGCTTTCCAAAGCACCGCGCCATCGGTCACGGCCAGGGCCACCAATTCGCCGTTACTGGTTCCGATCAGAAGCTTGTCGCCGCCTACAACGGGCCCCGAGGACAAGACCAGCTCGGTGTCCACGGACCACAGCTTTTCGCCCTTGAGGCGGCTGCGGGCCTGGACTTCCCCGTTCCGCTCGGCGGCAAAGACCTTGTCCTCAGTCACGGCCGGGACCAGATTCACCACCTGGCCGTCGTAACCGTCGCCGATGGTCGCATCCCATAGCACCGTGAGCTTGACGGAAGGCTCCAGCGGCTTCAACTCGTTAGGCGGCTCGGTATTGTCGGTCCCCGAAATCAGCCCTTGCACGGACGAGGCCAGTTCCTTGAGCGCGTTGAACTCGGCGCATCCGGCCAGAAGGGCCGAAACGAGCGCCAGCCACAGGATCCTCATCAGGACGCCGAATCGGCCGTGGCCGGCAAATCATTGAGCTTCAGCTCCAGAAGCGGCGAAGCCTCGCCTGAGGCTTTGGCTTTCTCGTAGGCCCGGCGGGCATCCTCCGGCCGGTTCGCCGCCGCCAAGAGGTCGCCCTTGAGTTCTTCGTACAAGCCCGCGAATTTGCCGAGCTTCGGGTTATTGGTGGCGGGCTCGATCAGTTTCAGCGCCGGGTCGATCTCGCCCGCGGCCAGCATGATCCGTCCGAGCCGTAGCCTCGCCAGCGCCTTAAGATTGTCATCGTCGCTCTTTGCGAGCTCTTCTTCCAGAATTTTTTTCGCAGCCGACAGGTCGCCCGCCTCGGCCTTGAGCTTGGCAAGAAACAGGCGGGCATATTCAGCGTAGGCGCTGGACCCGTATTGCTCGATAAGCCGTTCGCCCAGCTTAACGGCGGACTCGCTCTGTTTGGCTTCGACCGCGCGGGTTAGCTGCTGATACAGGTTGGAAGCCTGCTCGGCTATTGCCCGCTGATTACTCTGCCACATGCTCCAACCAACGATGATCACGATTCCCAGTATCACGCCGCCGGCGATCGAGGACCGGTTCTCCTTCCACCATCGTTGCAACGCCTCCAAACGCTGTTCTTCAGACAAATACGTTTCCATTTCGGCCTCGCCCGTTTCAAATGATTGTTCGTAGGAATGAAATCAATTCCGATTGAGAGAGCGTGGACTGCTCCCTTTCTTCCCGCAAGAATTTGATGCCCACCGTTCGGTTCCGCAATTCGTCCTCTCCGAGGATCAAGGCCACGGCCGCGCCACTCTTGTCGGCCCGCTTGAACTGGCTCTTGAAACCGCCCCCTCCGCAATGGGTTTGTAGCCGCAAGGCCGGTAGAGCATCGCGCCAGGCTTCCGCCAGCTGAGCGCCCGCCAGTTCGGTCTCTTCGCCCGCGGCAATGAGATAGGCATGAGGGTGGGCCGCCGTCTCGAACCGCTCCGGCTCGTCGAGCAGCTCGATCAAGCGCTCCATGCCCAAGGCAAAGCCCACGGCCGTGGAATCCTTGCCGCCCAATTGCTCGATCAGGCCATCGTAACGCCCGCCGGCGCAGACGGTGCCCTGGGCGCCGAGTTCCTGGGTGACCCATTCGAAAACGGTCCGAGAATAATAATCGAGCCCGCGTACCAACCGGGGATTCACCGCATAGGGAACGCCGGCGGCGTCCAGCCGTTTTCGGAAGCCGTCGAAGTGGGCGCGGGAGGCATCGCCGAGTTCCCCGGCCAACACCGGAGCGCCTTCGATCACTTCCCGGAGCTCGGGGTTCTTGCTGTCCAGGATGCGGAGCGGATTGGATTCGAGCCGTCGGCGGCTGTCCTCGTCCAGCCGGTCGAAATGGGCGCGGAAATAATCCACCAGCTTGCCCCGATAGGCGAGCCGCTCCTCCACCGTGCCCAGCGAGTTGATTTGCAATTCCAGCTTATGGGCGATGTCGAGCTCCCGCCACAGCCGGCGGCACAAGAGAATCAGTTCCGCGTCGATGTCCGGGCCGGCCATGCCGTAAGCCTCAACGCCCAATTGGTGGAATTGGCGATAACGGCCCTTTTGCGGGCGCTCGTGGCGGAACATGGCCCCGGAATACCAAAGCCGGTGCGCCTGGTTGTGCAAGAGTCCATGTTCCAGACAGGCTCTGAGGCACCCGGCCGTGCCTTCCGGCCGTAGCGTGAGGGAATCGCCGTTGCGGTCCTCGAAGGTGTACATTTCCTTTTCGACGATATCGGTGACTTCGCCGATGGAGCGCTTGAATAGCTCTGTTCTTTCCACCAGAGGCAGGCGGATTTCCCGATAGCCGTAGGCCGCCATGACGCGGCGCAGCACCGCTTCCACGTGCTGCCAATGGGGAGTCCGATCCGGGAGAATGTCGTGCATGCCCCGGATCGCCTGAATCTTGTCACTCATCAATACTCCTTTTTGGGGTCTTTCAAGGCCGGCGCGTCGGGCGAGCCTATTCCGCAAGCCGGCGCCGCGCCTGGACGGCTTCCTTGGAGACCGGGAAGCGGTCCCGCAACGTCGCCCGGTACTCTTCGGCCGTCTCCCCGTTTCCCAGGGCAGTCTCGATTTCTATGCCGAGCAAGAGGGCTTCCGGGGTGGGCTCCACGACGCTGAAATAGCGCTGGAGAAAGGCGCGGGCCGACAAGTATTGCCCCGTTTCCCGGCTCAGCCGCGCCATCTCCAGGAGAGCCGGCGGGAAATTCGGCTGAGCGTCCAGAGCCTGCCGAAGATAACGTTCGGCATCCGCCATCTTTCCGGCGGAGCGCGCGCACACGCCGGCATTGGTCAGCGGAATCCAGGGCTGGTTGTACAGCTTGTTGCCGATCACTTTCTCGAACTCGTCGAAGGCTTCGGCGTACTTGTGAAGGCTGCACAAAAACCGGCCATAGTTATTGCGAGCGCCATAATTGTCGGGCTTGACCGACAAGGCTTTCCTGAAGCTCGCGTCCGCCTTGTCGAAATCGTCCACCCGCTGGTAAAGCACCCCGAGGGCGTTATGGGCTTCGCTGTTGCCGTCGTCCAATTCCACCGCCCGTTGCAGATCCCGCAGCGCCACATCGTAGTGACCGTTCTCCATGTAGCGCACACCCTTTTCGACAAAGACCTGGGAGGCGCTGAGTTCGCTATAGGGATCATTCGGGCGGGGATGTTCTTGCGAGGGAGATAAATACGAGCACGCCGCGTTAACCATGACCAGTCCCAAGGCGCTCGCGAAGCCGAGCCTCATGACGAGGCCGCTTGCAACCGGGCCTGACGACGAGTGCGGTCGTTGACTTGGCCGACCAGCTGTCCGCAGGCCGCGTCGATATCATCGCCGCGGGTCTTCCGGATGGTGGCGATCAGGCCGGCCGCGTGCAGGAGTTCGCTGAACCTACGAATAGCCTCGGGACTGGAGCCGCGATAGTTCGCGCCGGGAAACGGATTGAACGGAATCAAGTTCACTTTGGACGGCACATGGCTCAACAGCCTGACCAGAGCCTTGGCGTGGGCCGGGGAATCGTTCACGCCGTCCAGCATCACGTATTCGAAAGTCACCTTGCGGCGGCCTTCCCGGCCGATATACCGCTTGCAGGCTTCCAGCAATTCCTTAATCGGGTACTTGCGGTTGATGGGCACCAACTCGTTGCGGAGCTCGTCGGTGGGGGCGTGCAAGGACACCGCGAGGCTGATATCGCTCACCTCGGCCAGCCGGTCCAGGGCCGGAACGATGCCGGACGTGCTCAGGGTCACCCGCCGCTTGGAGAGCCCGTAGGCGAAGTCGTCCAGCATCAGGTTCGTGGCGGCCACCACGTTGTGGAAGTTGAGCAGGGGTTCGCCCATGCCCATCAGCACCACGTTGGTGATTCGGCCTTCGCCCAGCTCCCGCCGCGCCACCCAGATCTGGCCGATAATTTCGGCCGCCGTGAGATTTCGATTGAAGCCCTGCCTTGCGGTGGAACAGAACGAGCATTCCAGCGCGCAGCCGACCTGCGAGGACACGCACAGAGTCCCGCGCCCTTCTTCCGGAATGAACACGGTCTCGACGCGGTTCCGAGCGTCGGTCTGCAACACCCATTTGCAGGTGCCGTCCGTGGAGCGCTGCGCCAGCACGATTTCCGGCGCGCGGATTTCGGTAGTGTCGGCGAGCCTAGCCCGCAGCGCCTTGCTCAGGTTGGTCATCCGCGCAAAATCGTCGACCCCGCGCTGATGAATCCATTGCAAAAGCTGCGAGGCCCGAAACGGCTTCTCGCCGATCTCGGCGCAAAAGGCCTCCATGGCCTTCCGGTCCAGGTCTAGCAGGTTGAGCTTTTCGCTCCTTTCAACGGGTACGGGAGTGGATTTCATTCGGCTGAAAGAAAAAGGCGATTTCCTGCGCCGCCGTTTCCGGGCTGTCGGAGCCGTGTACGGCGTTTTCGTCGATGCTCACGGCGAAATCGGCGCGAATGGTGCCAGGGGCGGCGTCCTTGGGGTTGGTGGCGCCCATGATCTCACGGTTTCTGGCAATGGCGTTCTCCCCCTCAAGAACCTGCACCATGACCGGGCCCGAGATCATGAAGCCGACCAGATCCTTGAAGAACGGCCGTTCCTTGTGCACCGCGTAAAAGTCTTCCGCCTGCTCGCGGCTGAGGTGCTGCATCTTGGCCGCCACGATTCTGAGGCCAGCTTTTTCGAAGCGGCTGTAGATTTCGCCGACCACGTTCTTGGCGACGGCGTCAGGCTTGATGATGGAAAGGGTGCGTTCGATCGCCATGGGTTCTCCTAAAGGCTCGCTGGTCGATGGTTGAATTGAAGGCAACCGGCAAGACCTATGGGAACAAGACGCGCCGGCCGCCCCCGCGGGCGGATTAAACTTTTAAATTTTACTGGAAATGACAGCCGGAAGAAATCTGGTTCGGAATGGATAAAAAGGCCGCCAGGAGCCGCCCGGTTCGGCTCCAGACTTGCAGATGGCATATTATGCAGCCGACGGGCACAAGTGGCGGAAGGAAGCTCTATTTAGACCGCGAAGCTTTCGCCGCATCCGCACATGGCCTTGACGTTGGGATTGTCGAACCTGAACGCCTCGCTGAGGCCCTCCCGGCGGAAATCCACCTCAATACCTGCGAGATAAGGCAAGTCGCCTTTCCTGACGAACACCTTCACTCCATGCTGCTCGAACACGGCGTCGTCCGGGTCGGTCGCCTCGGCGTAATCCACCACATAGGCAAAGCCGGTGCAGCCGGACTTCTTGACGCCGAGCCTAAGGCCCAACCCTTTGCCGCGTTTTTGCAACTGCCTCGCCACTTGGGCGGCGGCCCTCTCGGTGATCGTGATTGACATAAATTACCTCTTCAAGAAAAACCTGGGATAAGGGGGGAATAGATGCATGCCCATGCTGCGTTCCGGTTCCAAACCGAGGGCTTAAAGAACCAGGGCCCTAAGAGCCTCAAGAAACCGCTCCACGTCGGTCTCGGTATTGTCCTTGCCCAGGCTGACCCGGATCGCGCTCTGGGCCGCTTCCTCGCCCACCCCCATGGCGGTCAGCACGGGGCTCGGCTCGCCGCCTCCGCTGGCGCAGGCCGAACCGCTGGACACCGCGAAGCCTTTGCGGTCCAGGCTCATCACCAAGGTTTCGCCGGCGTAGCCGGACAGGCCGAACTGGACCGTATTGGGGAGCCGCTCCGCTCGCTCGGCGAAAATCGTGAGGCCGGGCAGCTTCGAGAGCCCCGCTTCCAGTCTCGCGCGCAACGCCATCAGACGGGAACTTCGCTCGTCCAGTTCGGCCAACGCCAATTCCGCCGCCTTGCCGAAACCGACGATGCCCGCGACGTTTTCGGTGCCGCCGCGCAGGCCCTGCTCCTGTCCGCCGCCGTGGAGCAAGGGCTCGATGGGAACGGCGCGATCAACTATCAGCGCGCCGACGCCTTTGGGCCCGTAAATCTTGTGAGCCGACAAGCCCAGCGTGTGGGCGCCGGAAGCCTTAAAATCAACCGGAATTTTCCCGGCCGCCTGTACCGCATCGACATGGAAAAAGCCTCCGCGTTCCCGAATTTTCTCGCCTACAGAAGCCACGTCGTGGATAACGCCGGTCTCGTTGTTGGCCAGCATGAGGGTGGCGAAGCGCGGAGCGCCGCCTAGAACATCATCGAGAAACGCCGCGTCGGGACGGCCATCACGGTCGACCGGCAGGGTTTCCACCCGCCAGCCGCACGTCGAGAGAAGCCGCAAGGGCCCCATTACCGAAGGATGTTCGGTGGCACCGCTAACAATCAAGCCTGGCAGTTGGGAAAAAGCCAGCCCCTTAAGGGCGAGATTATTGGCCTCGGTCCCGCCGCTGGTGAAGGTGACCTCGGCGGGCCGGGCACCCACCAAGGCCGCCACCTGTTCGCGGGCGGTGTCCACGGCGCTCCGGCTCAGGCGACCGAGCCGATAGAGCCCCGAGGCATTGCCGTAAAAGGCACCGAGATAAGGCAGCATCGCCTCCAGGACCCGCTCGTCCAGTGGCGTGGTGGCGTTGTGGTCGAGATAAATCATCGATCGCAGGTATCACAGCCGTACATTGCGCTGCAGCAACATTTCCATCCCGTGCACGGCGGTTTGCTTGTCCTGGCGCTCCGCCACTTGGCGGACGTTCTTCCGTTGCAGCACGTCCTGCAGGCTGATGGAATCCAGGTACTGGCGGATTTGCTCGCTCAATCCCAGCCACAAGTCGTGAGTCAAACAGGGCTGATTGTTCTGGCAGTTCGATTTGCCGCCGCAACGGGTCGAATCAATGGTTTCGTCGACGGCGACGATGATGTCGGCGATGCTGATCTGTCCGGCACCGCGGCTCAATTGATAGCCACCGCCGGGTCCTCGCACACCTTCCACCATGCCGGAGCGGCGCAACCGGGCGAACAATTGCTCCAGGTAAGACAGCGAGATCTGTTGGCGCTTGGCGATGTCGGTCAATGTCACCGGCCTTTTTTCGCTATGATAGGCAAGATCCAGCATGGCGGTGACGGCGTAGCGGCCTTTAGTTGTTAAACGCACGGAGAGCTCCCAAGATTCAGGCGAAAAGCACGACGGTCGAGATTCACATATCCTAGCAATTTAGTCAATTATATCGAGGCTGGCAATCCCTTATGATCTGTCCCTCAAAGGGCTGGCAATTCTGGATCGACCGTGGTGGCACGTTCACCGACATCGTCGCGCGCCGCCCCGACGGCGCGCTCCTTACCCACAAACTGCTGTCCGACAATCCGGAACGTTATGCCGACGCCGCCTTGCAGGGCATCCGCGAAATCCTGGGGTTGGCTTCCGACGTTCCGCTGACCGATATCGAGGCGGTGAAGATGGGCACCACGGTGGGCACCAACGCGCTCCTCGAACGCAAGGGCGAACCCACGGTACTGGCCATCACCCGAGGCTTCGCCGACGCGCTCCGCATCGGCTATCAGAACCGTCCCGATATCTTCGCCCTGGACATCCGCCGGCCGGAGCCCTTGTACGATCGCGTGGTCGAGATCGCCGGCCGGCTGGACGCCCGCGGCGCCGAGCTGGAGGCACTGGCTCTCGAGGCGGCCGAACGCGAGCTGGGCGCCGCTTACCGCGCAGGTTTCCGGGCCTTGGCGGTGGTGCTGATGCATGCCTGGCGGAATCCCGCCCATGAGCTTGCCCTGGAAGCGCTCGCCCGTCGGCTCGGTTTCACCCAGATTTCCCTGTCCCATCAGGTCAGCCCGGGCTTGAGGCTCATCGGCCGCGGCGACACCACCGTGGTGGACGCCTATCTTTCGCCGGTGCTGCGGCGCTACGTGGAGCAAATGGCCGATGGACTGGGCGGGCAAGTCCGGTGGGAGCGGACTTGGACAGGCGCAGCCCGGCGCGAAGCGCGAGCCCCAGGGAGGGGGCGAGCAAAGGAAGACGGAATGCCGCGCCTCCTGTTCATGCAGTCCAACGGCGGCCTGGTGGAAGCCCGGCGCTTCCATGGCAAGGACAGCATCCTGTCGGGACCCACCGGCGGGATCGTGGGGGCGGTCGAGGTGGCTCGCCGGGCCGGCTTCGACAAGATCGTCAGCTTCGATATGGGCGGCACCTCCACCGACGTGGCCCACTACGCGGGCGAATTGGAGCGCAGCCTGGAAACCGAAATCGCGGGGGTGCGGCTTCGAACGCCCATGCTCAACATCCATACGGTCGCGGCGGGCGGCGGCTCGATCCTGCATTACGACGGGCTGAGATTCCGGGCCGGCCCGGATTCCGCCGGCGCCAATCCCGGCCCCGCCTGTTACCGGCGCGGCGGCCCCTTGTGCGTGACCGACGCCAACGTGAAGCTGGGCAAGCTGCGGCCGGAGCTCTTTCCGAGAGTGTTCGGCCCAGAAGGCAACCTGCCCCTGGACGCCGACACCGTCTCGGCCAAGTTCGCGGCCTTGGCCGAGACGGTGCGCGCCGCCAGCGGTCGGGAGATGTCGCCCGAGGCCGTCGCGGAAGGTTTCATCGACGTGGCCGTGGAACACATGGCCGCCGCCATCAAGAAGATCTCGGTGCAGCGCGGCCACGATCTCGTCGATTACGCCCTGTGCGGTTTCGGCGCCGCCGCCGGGCAGCACGCCTGCCGGGTGGCCGACCGGTTGGGCATCGCCCGCATCGTGCTGCATCCTCTCGCCGGGGTGCTGTCGGCCTACGGCATGGGAGTCGCCGATTACCGGGTGCTGAAGGAAAAGGCGGTGGTCGAGATGCTGGACGACGCCTTGGCCGAACGGTTGGCCCGGACGCTCGACGACCTCGAAACCGAAGGCCGGCGCGAGTTGCAAGAGCAGGCCGTCGCTACCGGGCACATCGCGGCCCGGCGACGGATCGCGCTACGCTACGAAGGCACGGACACGCCATTCATGGCGGACTTCGGCCCGCCGGACCGAATGCGGGCGGCGTTCGAAACCCTGCACCGGCAACGCTTCGGCTTCATTTACGAGGACAAGCGCCTCCTGGCCGAGGCCGCCGTGGTGGAGCTGGTCGGCAGGAACGAGCCGCCGGACCGGCGCCCCGCCTTCGGGGAGGACTCAGGGGAGAAAACGACCGAGCCGTTGGCCGTCGTTCCCGTGTTTTCCGGCGGCCGCTATCACGACACGCCCGTATACCGCCGGGCAGCGCTGCCTTGCGGAACCCGGCTCGAAGGTCCCGCCATCCTAATCGAAGCCACGGCCACCACGGTCATCGAACCCGGCTGGGGCGGCGAAATCACCGAACAGGGTGACTTGATCCTGACCCGTGCCGCTCCCGTGGCCGAAACCGCCGCCACGGCGACAGGGATCGATCCGGTGCGCCTTGAAATCTTCAACCGGCTGTTCATGTCGGTGGCCGAGGAGATGGGCTACACCCTGCAAAACACCGCCCATTCGGTGAACATCAAGGAACGGCTGGATTTCTCCTGCGCCCTGTTCGACGGCGAGGGCGAACTGGTGGCCAACGCCCCTCACATTCCGGTGCATCTGGGTTCCATGGGCGAGAGCGTCAAGGCGCTGATCCGCTCGCGAGGCAAGGAACTGCGCCGGGGCGACGTGTGGCTCTCCAATTCGCCCTACCACGGCGGCACCCATCTGCCGGACATCACCGTCATCACCCCCGTGTTCGATGATGAAGGCGAGACGATCCTGTTTTATCTCGCCTCGCGCGGCCATCATGCCGACGTGGGCGGCATCACGCCCGGCTCCATGCCGCCCGGCAGCACCCGGATCGAGCAGGAGGGTGTTTTAAGTGAGGGATTGAAGATCGTCGAATCGGGCCGGATGCGGGAGGACGTGGTGCGGGCTTGGCTCAAGTCCGGCCCCTGCCCCGCCCGCAATCCCGAGCAGAACCTCGCCGACCTGCGCGCCCAAATCGCCGCCAACGAGAAGGGCGCGGCGGGGCTCAAGCGGATGATCGCACGCTATTCCCTTCCGACCGTCCGGGCCTACATGGGCCATGTGCAGGACCACGCCAAGGAAGCGGTCCGGCGGGCGATCGAAAAGCTCGCCGGCGGCGAATTCGAGGTGAGCTTGGATGGCAGCCCTGGCGGGCCGGACGCGGTCATTCGGGTCGCGGTCCACATCGACCGCGCGGCCCGCCGCGCCCGCATCGATTTCACCGGCACCTCGGCCCAGCAGCCGGACAATCTCAACGCGCCCGCCGCGGTGTGCAAGGCCGCCGTGCTCTACGTGTTCCGCACCTTGGTGCAAGAGGATATCCCGCTCAACGCCGGCTGCCTTCGGCCGCTGGAGATCATTATCCCCGAGGGCTCGCTGCTCAATCCCCGGCCGCCCGCCGCGGTCGTCGCGGGCAACGTCGAAACCTCCCAGAACATCGTCGATGCCTTGTATGGAGCGCTCGGCGTGCTGGCCGCCTCGCAGGGCACCATGAACAACTTCACCTTCGGCAACGCGCGCTACCAATATTACGAGACCATTTGCGGCGGCGCGGGCGCCGGCCCCGATTTCGACGGGGCGGACGCGGTCCACACCCACATGACCAACTCCCGCATCACCGATCCGGAAGTCCTGGAATGGCGCTTTCCGGTGCGCCTCGAAGCCTTCGCCATCCGCCCGGGCAGCGGCGGCGCGGGCCGGCACCGGGGCGGCCACGGCGTCATCCGCCGGCTGCGCTTTCTGGAGCCCATGACCGCCGGCATCCTCTCCGGCCGCCGCGTCCACCCGCCATTCGGCCTGAAAGGCGGCGCGCCCGGCGCGCCGTCGCGGCGAATGACCGTGTTC
>CADDYU010000021.1 GCA_902810705.1 Methylococcaceae bacterium | reverse complement strand
CTGGATGGCCGAAGCGCCGCTGACGCCGGGTAAGCAGTACCTCCTGAAGCAAACCACCCGGATCGCCTCGGGGTCCGTCTCGCGCATCCATCACCGCATCGACGTGAACACCCTGGAAGAGCATCCGGCCCAACAGCTCAAGCTGAACGAAATCGGCCTGTGTGAAGTGGCGCTCAGCGCGCCCATCGCCTTCGATCCTTATGCCCGCTGCAAGGCGACCGGAGCCTTCATCGTCATCGACCGGATGAGCAACGCCACGGTCGGGGCCGGCATGATCGTGGGCTCGGCCGAGAGAGCCGCCGAATTGCGCAAGGTGACGCCCCAGGAGCGTGCCGCCCGCTTCGGCCACAAGGCTCTCACCCTATGGATCACCGGAGCGGACGCCGGCGAAGCCGCCTATCGCCTGGAACGCCGCCTGTTCGATCGCGGCTATGCCTGCACTTTGCTGGACACCAAGCACCTTGGGAAGCAAACCGCGCTGGTCGCGGAGAACATCAACCTGGCCGGCCTGATTTGCGTCTGCCCGGCCTTCGAGGACGCGCCGTTCCACGAGGACGAAGTCAATATCGTCCTTCGGGCGGACGCGATCGACAT
This sequence comes from Methylococcaceae bacterium, assembly GCA_902810705.1. Taxonomy (GTDB): domain Bacteria; phylum Pseudomonadota; class Gammaproteobacteria; order Methylococcales; family Methylococcaceae; genus CADDYU01. Next base: position 39,137 of record CADDYU010000021.1, on the reverse strand, counting down.
CGACCGCGTCATCGGCTTGCTGAGCCCGCCGCCGCATGCCTTGGATCAGGAAACCGATTTCGTGATCTGACCTTCCAGTCCGCACGGACGGGAGCGGGTGATCGGCCGTTCCCGCCGGCTCCTCTCCGCAGTCGGGCGCTCTAGTTCCCGATGAAAGCCCCATTTCCAGATATCCGCCGCTGAGTTCGTTCTCTGGATAGGCAAGCGTGTTCCCTTGGGAGCGGCTTGCAAGCCCGAAAATGGCCATGGAATGCGGCGCGGCCAGCTCTTGGGCGTTTCGTATTGAAATCCGCCCGCCAAAAGGCGTTGGGATAGCTGCGCTGGAAGGGCTGAACCTCCTGCTGGGCCGCACGGCCGACGGAATCCAGTCATGGCGCCTCAACACGGGCGCACCCTGCTAACCGCCGGCAACTTCCCAAGGCCTTGGCTCAGCTGGAACCGTCTTGAATTTGTGAGCTTCTCAGACCGTATGCTTATCGCAGATTTGAAGATCACCTACCTCAAACTCCGCGGCTGTCCGTTTTGACGGACGCTGAGATCGCTGCGACTGAAGAAATCCAATCGGCTCGCTTGGCCGGCTTCTTTTCCATCTGCCTCTAGGCAAACAAACTTGCCACCTGATTGCCGCTACAGCGGCAGCCATTTACTTGCCGCAATATTTATCCTTTATATTCAATAGCATATTCATGGCACGGCTTTCGCTGTGTATTAACGCAAGGCTTTACCGCCACGGTCATAAAAAATCAATCAGATCACTTAATCCGGAGTCCGCATGAGCAAATTAAATGTGGTAGTTGTATCGGGAAACCTAGGCTTTCCCTCCAAAACAGTCATCCTGGCTGAACAAATCCTGGAGGCGATCAAACAGCAGGTCTCCATTGATGGAGAGATACTTCAATTAGCGGAACTCGCGGCGACCATAGGCCTGGCCCGTAATCCAGATGAACTTGGCGAAAGTGGAAAACGTGTACTTAATCGCATTGCATCGGCGGACATCCTCGTTGCCGTAACCCCCGTCTATAAAGGCTCCTACACCGGCCTCTTCAAGCATCTCTTCGATTTCCTCGACCCCAAAACGTTGAGCGAGGTGCCGGTAATCCTCGGAGCGACCGGCGGTGGCGACAAGCATGCGCTTATAGTCGAACACCAGCTGCGCCCTCTGTTCAGTTTTTTCGGGGCATTGACAATCCCGGCCGGAATTTACGCCTCCGAGCAAAACTTCAACGGTGCTCGTTTTATAGATCCAGTAGTACTACAGCGCATTGAGGCCGCGGCGGAGCAAGCAGTCTATGCCGCTAAGGCGCGGGGGGAACGGCGTGTACAAGCCGAGGCCGCTTGAGGAGAGTGAGATGTCCATCCCTGATTACGAACAAATCCGCGCCGACATCCGTCGCCTCGTCGATGCGGTCATTCGGCCCAACGCCGAGCGGATCGATACGGAAGGCTTGTTTCCGCGGGAGAATCTCAACGCTCTCGCCGAAGCCGGTTGGAACGGCGTGCTGATTTCGGAAGACTACGGCGGTCTAGGCTTGGATTACGTGGCGTTCTCCATCGCCGCCGAGGAGATCGGCCGGGCCTGCGCTTCCACGGGCTTGGTTTATGTCATGCACGTCGGCGCGGCGCAAACCATTAATCTGTTCGGAAGCGACGATCAGAAGGAACGCTGGCTGAAGCCGATAAGGAGCGGCCTGATCGGGACCTATTCCACCAGCGAGAAAGCCACCGGCGGCCATTGGTGGTTTAACCTCAGTCGGGCGGCGCGGGACGGGGCCGAACATTACCGCCTCAATGCCGAGAAGTCGTTCACCACCAGCGCGGGTCAAGCGGATTACTACGTGGTTCAGACCCGTTCGCCGGATGCCCAGAGCGCGACCGACATCAGTTTCTTCATCGTCGACAGCAAACTGGATGGGATCCACGCCGGAATTTGGGAGGCTTTGGGCGTGCATGGCAATCATAGCGGCCCCTTGCGCTACGACAACGTACGGGTCCACGTCCGTGACCGCTTAGGCGAAGAAGGGCAGGGCAAGGACATCAATACCACGGCGTTTCGCCGGTTTATCTGATCGGCCTGGGAGCGGTCTGGCATGGAGTGGCGCGCGCCGCCCTCGAAAAGGCGACCGAACATCTGACCGGCACGATTCATCGGGATTTCAACCGCAAGCTGTCGGACTACCAGGTATTACGCCAACAACTGGGACAATCCAAGATCCTGGTGGAAAGCCTCCGTCCCTGGCAGATCGAGCTGGCCCGGCGTTTGGATCGCTTGCAGGCGGCCGGCGAGCCTCAGGGACAAATCTGGATTCCGCTGACTGAATTCAAGGTCCACGCGGCGGAGGTCGCCAACATTTCCGCGCGGAATGCTTTGGATGTGAGCGGCGGTTACGGTTACAAGAAGGGTCCCCTGGAGCGCATTTTCCGCGATGCCCGCGCCGGCATCGGCATGGGCCCGTCCAACAACATCGCCCGCGAATGGATTGGTAAAACCCTGGTCGGCCTGCCACTGGAATTGTTTGAAGCGGGCGGCGAATAAGCCTGGCACGGCGGTCCGGTTCAAGACCGCTCGCCTTCCCCCATTCATGGCCCTGGCCCAAACATTCCGGGAATCGACATGCCGCAGCCTGCTTTGAGACTCGCGCTGGACAGAAACCTTGCCGCCCTGAAGGACGATCCGGCGGGCGCTCGCTTGCCGCTCAAAACGCGCAGCCGGTGGCTCGACGGGGTGCGCCGCTTACGCGGCGGCGCCGGGGATTCCCCGGAGACCGTGGAAGTCACCGCCAAGGGGTGCCTCGGTCTGCGCGGGCTGTGCGGCCTCGGCGACTCGGTGCCTGCCGGCTATCAGAAGGCCGTTTCGGAAACGGCGCTCAAGAGTCCGGCGGATTGGGCGACGATTCGGGAACGGGTCGGGCGCGTTGAAGCGCACGGCCCAGCGCTCGACACCCTTATCCGGCCCAAGGAGATCGCCGGCACGGTCACCGTCAAGGGCGCGTTACCGGACACTTCAGTCAATTCTACCGTCTAGGAGAAAGCTACCATGAGCCAACAATCCACTGTCTCCGCAGCCGATACGCCCATCAAATTCGCTTACTGGGTACCGAATGTCAGCGGCGGGCTGGTCATCAGCAAGATCGAGCAGCGCACCGGCTGGGACATCGACTACAACCGCGAGTTGGCGCAGCTGGCGGAGCAGAATGGCTTCGACTACGCGCTCAGTCAGATCCGCTTCACCGCAGGCTACGGCGCCGAATATCAGCACGAGCCGGTATCCTTTAGCCAAGCCCTGCTGGCGGCTACCCAAAAGCTGCGGGTCATCGCCGCCATTTTGCCGGGCCCTTGGCATCCCGCCGTCGTCGCGAAGCAAATCGCGACGCTCGATCATTTGAGTCAAGGCCGTATCGCGGTCAATATCGTCAGCGGTTGGTTCAAGAGCGAATTCACCGCGCTCGGCGAGCCCTGGCTGGAGCATGACGAGCGTTACCGGCGTTCCGAGGAGTTCATCCGCGCGTTGAAAGGCATTTGGACCCAAGACAGCTTCACGTTCCGAGGTGACTTCTACCGCTTCCACGATTATTCCCTGAAACCGAAACCGGTTCAGCGCCCGCATCCGGAAATCTTTCAGGGCGGCAGCTCCCGGGCCGCCCGCGATATGGCCTCGCGGGTATCCGACTGGTATTTTACCAACGGAAATTCGGTCGAAGGCATCAAGGCCCAAATCGACGATATCAGGGCCAAGGCCACGAAAGAAGGCCACTCGGTGAAGATCGGCGTGAATGCGTTCATTATCGCCCGGGATAGCGAGGCCGAGGCCAAGGCGGTGCTCGCCGAGATCATCGAAAAAGCCGATCCTGCAGCGGTCAACGCCTTCGGTCACGAGGTCAAGCAAGCCGGCAGAGCTTCGCCCGAAGGCGAGGGCAACTGGGCCAAGTCCAGCTTCGAGGATCTGGTGCAATACAACGACGGCTTCAAGACCAACCTCATCGGCAGCCCCGAACAGATTGCCGAGCGCATCGTCGCCCTGAAGGCCGTGGGCGTCGATCTGGTGCTGGCCGGTTTTCTCCATTACCACGAGGAAATCGAGTATTTCGGGAAACGAGTGCTGCCGCGGGTCAGGGAGCTGGAGTCCGGCGCCCTCGGCAGGGTGGCCGCCTGATGTCCTCCGCCGGTGACCCCATGCACGACTCCGAAAGCACGGCGCAGGGCTTGTTCGAGAAAGCTGAGCAATTGGCGGCGGAGTTCGCCAAAACCGCCGTGGAACGAGACAAGGCCGGCGGGACCGCCAAGGCCGAGCGCGACCGGCTGCGCGAGAGCGGCCTGCTGAGCCTGATCATTCCCGCCGAGCATGGAGGGCATGGGCTCGATTGGCACGATACGCTGCGCATCGTCCGCATCATCTCGGCGGCCGACAGCTCTCTGGGCCACCTCTTCGGTTTCCAGCATCTCCTGCTCGCCACGGTGCGGCTGTTCGGAGACCAATGGCCGCATTACTACCGGGAGACGGCCCGAAACCGCTGGTTCTGGGGCAATACCCTGAACCCCCTGGACACCCGCGCCCGGATCATGCCGGATGGCGGACATTGGCTGGTGCACGGCACCAAGAGTTTCTGCTCGGGGGCCTTGGACTCGGATCACCTGATCGTCTCGGCGCTCACGGATCAGGGCAAGCTGGTGGTGGCCGCCATTCCGCCCAGCCGGCCGGGCATCCGGCTCCATTCCGACTGGGACAACATGGGACAGCGCCAGACCGACAGCGGCACCGTGGAATTTTACGAGGTCCGGATCTACGACCACGAGATTCTGCGCAGTCCCGGTCTCCTGGGCAGCGTGTACGCGAGTCTTCGCTCCCTGATCGCGCAACTGGTCCTGACCAACATCTATCTCGGGATCGGTGAAGGCGCCTTGGCGGAGGCCCGCGTCTATACCCGGAGCCAATCCCGCGCCTGGTTCTCGTCCGGCGTGGAGAGTCCGACTCAGGACCCTTACGTCCTGCAGAAATACGGGGAATTCTGGGTGGAGCTGAACGCCGCGGCGCTGGTCACCAACCAGGCCGCGCGCTTGCTGGACGCCGCCTGGCTCAAGGAAGAGGCCCTGACGGAGGAGGAGCGGGCCCAGGTCGCCCTCGCCACCGCTTCCGCCAAGGTGCTCGCGACCCGGGCGGGATTGGACGTGACCCAACGCCTGTTCGAGGTGACCGGAGCGCGGGCCACCGCCGCGGCCGCCGGGTTCGACCGGTTCTGGCGCAATCTCCGCACCCATTCCCTGCACGATCCCGTCGACTACAAGCTGCTCGATCTGGGGCAATGGGTCCTGAACGGAAAGCTTCCCGTTCTCAGCTTTTATTCCTGAGGAGCGCCGCATGGCTTACGATACTGTCGAAACCGCCTTGAGCGCCATCCGCCACGGCGCCTTCGTGGTCGTGGCGGACGCCGCCGCGCGGGAGAACGAAGGCGATCTCATCATCGCCGCCGAGGCATTGACTCCCGAACGCATGGCCTTCATGGTCCGGCACACGAGCGGACTGGTCTGCGTCTCCCTGCCCGGCGAGCGCTTGGAGGCGCTGCAACTCCCGCCCATGGTCGCCCACAACACCGATCCGCACGGGACGGCTTTCACCGTCTCGGTGGATTGCAAACGGGGCGCCGGCACGGGAATCTCCGCGGCGGATCGCGCCGCCACGGCGCGCGCGCTGGCCGATCCCGGCACGGGACCCGACGACTTCGCCCTGCCCGGCCATGTGTTTCCGCTTCGCGCCAGACCGCACGGGGTGCTGGAACGGCCGGGCCACACCGAGGCCGCCCTGGACTTGGCCCGGCTGGCCGGCGTCCGCCCGGCGGCGGCGCTGTGCGAGCTCGTCAATGACGACGGCAGCATGGCGCGTGGCCCGCAACTCCTGGACTTCGCGCGACGCCATTGGCTGCCCATCGTGACCATCGCCGATCTTATCGCTTATCGCCGCCGTACCGAACGGCTCGTGGAGCCCATCGCCAAGGCCCGGCTGCCGACCGCCGCCGGCCTTTTCACCGCACATGTCTACCGCTCGCTCCTCGACGGATCCGAGCATCTGGCTCTGATCAAGGGAGAGGTCGCCGGCCGGGACAATGTCCTGGTCCGAGTCCATTCCGAATGCCTGACCGGCGACATGCTCGGCTCTCTGAGGTGCGACTGCGGCAGTCAACTGAATCTGGCGCTCCGCAAGATCGAACAGGCCGGCAGCGGAGTGCTGGTCTATTTGCGCGGCCACGAGGGCCGCGGCATCGGCTTGGCGCACAAGCTCCGGGCATATGAGCTGCAGGATCAGGGCCGGGATACGGTGGAAGCCAACCTGGCTCTGGGGCTGCCGGTGGACGCGCGCAGTTACGACGTGGGCGCCCAGATTCTGACCGACCTCGGGATCACCACCATGCGCCTGATGAGCAACAATCCGGCGAAACTCACCGAGTTGCAGGGCTACCGGCTCAAAATCGTCGAGCGGGTGCCGCTGGAGCCCACGCCTCACCGGAAGAACCTCGTCTATCTCCGCACCAAGTCGGAAAAACTGGGGCATTGGCTCAATCTGGACGGGCTGCCGTGGGACACCCGGAACGGCATGGCTCTTTCATTGAGGGAGGAGTAGATGGCTCGCGCTCGCGCCTGGGGAACGTCCTGTTCCGGGTTCGTCGCGGCCTTGGGGCTGGGATGCCAAACCGAATTCGGCGAGGTGCCGAAACCCATCCAGCACATCGCCAAGCTCAAGGGCCGCAAGATCCCCGTGGCACAGGGTTCGAACGCCCGTTATGTCTCGCGGCGCATCCTGAAGCGCCGCGGCGACGGCTTCCATCCCGCCGATCCGGCGCTGCGCGCCAACCAGCAGCACCTTGCCGATGCCTTGCTGGCACGGGGCCTGCCGCCCAGGTCGATCAAGGTTTCGAAAGCCACCCTCGAGACGGAGGTCTAGCCATGAATCTGTTCTGGTTCTTGCCCACTCACGGCGACGGCCGTTATCTCGGCACGGCCCGCGGTGCCCGCCCGGTCAATTACGCCTACCTCCGGCAAGTCGCCGAGGCGGTCGACGCGCTGGGCTTTGGCGGCGTCCTGATTCCGACCGGAGTGACCTGCGAAGATCCCTGGATCGTGGCCGCATCCCTGATCCAGGTCACCGAAAACCTCCGCTTCCTGGTCGCGGTGCGGCCGGGCCTCACCACCCCCACGGTCGCGGCGCGGATGGCCGCCAGCCTCGACCGCCTATCGGGCGGGCGCCTGCTGGTCAATGTCGTGGCGGGCGGCGATCCGGTGGAATTGGCGGGCGACGGGATATTCCTCTCGCACGACGAGCGCTATGATTTGACCGCGGAATTCCTGGCCGTGTGGCGGCGGCTGATGGCGGGCGAGGCGGTAAGTTATTCCGGCCGGCACATCCGGGTCGAGAATGCGAAGCTGGCCTTCCCTCCCGTGCAAGCGCCGCATCCTCCCTTGTATTTCGGGGGCTCGTCGCCGGCGGCCCACCGGCTGGCCGCGGAGTACATCGACCATTATTTGAGCTGGGGCGAGCCTCCGGCGGCCGTCGCCAAGAAACTCGAGGACGTCCGGATTCGGGCTGGGGGCCGTCAAATCCGCTTTGGGCTTCGGATTCACGTGATCGTGCGAGAAACCGATCGGGAAGCCTGGGACGCGGCCGAGGCCCTGATCCGTCACGTGGACGAGGAGGCCATCGCCCGGGCCCAGTCCGCCTACGCCCGCTCCGACTCCGAAGGCCAGCGCCGGATGGCCAGCCTGCACGGAGGTCCCCGCCACGATCTGGAAGTCAGCCCCAACCTGTGGGCCGGCGTGGGTCTGGTACGCGGCGGCGCGGGCACGGCCCTGGTCGGGGCTCCGGAGACGGTCGCCGCCCACCTGAGGGAATATGCCGACCTCGGCATCGAGACGTTCGTGTTGTCCGGATATCCCCATCTGGAGGAAGCCTACCGAGTCGCCGAGCTGCTGTTCCCGCAGCTTCAGGTGACCAAACCTCAGGCCAAAGCCTCGGCGCAGCCCGTCTTTCACCTGAGTCCGGTGGGCGATACCGGCCGTGTCGACCCTAGGACCTGCCGTGGATGAGAGGCCGCGGCAACGGGTTCGTCAAGCTCGCTCCCTGGCTGTCGCCGTTGGCGCTGCTCGGGGTCTGGGAGGGCTCGTCGCGGTACGACGGGTGGGACGCGCGGATCGTTCCGTCGCCGGAGGAGATGGCCGCATCGCTCGTTAGGCTGATTCGTTCGGGCGAGTTGTTCAGGACTAAGGGGGCGTCTGCCGTGTTCACGCCGCCACAGGTCTCGGCCTTCGCCCGATTCGAAGAGGAGGTGCTGAACGGGTTGTTGGACCCGGAAGCCGGAACCGGCGCGCTGCGGCAAGTTTCTCGTGTCCATCTTATTACAAAATAATATAAGAACATTTATTCTAATTACTTTTTAATAAATAAAGCGCGTGCTAGGGTGACGTGACCTCTGTCAGCCACATTCGTGCTTAAACATGTCCTTGCTTGCGCTTCCCGATTCGACCACCCTGACGCTCTCCCTTCGAGCTTCGGCGCTGGTTTTCGAAGACCCCAAATCTATGGAATTGCTGGCCCGAATCCAGCTCGTCGCGCCCAGCGAGCTGAATGTGCTCATCGTCGGCGAAACCGGCACCGGTAAGGAATTGGTGGCGCGCCATATCCATGAATTGAGTTCGAGAAGGAACGGCCCTTTTCTGGCGGTGAATTGCGGCGCCCTGTCGGCCACGCTAATCGAGAGCGAGTTGTTCGGCCACGAAAAAGGCGCCTTCACGGGGGCGCTAACCGCCAAGCGGGGCTGGTTCGAGGCGGCTTCCGGCGGCACGTTGTTCCTCGATGAGATCGGCGACTTGCCTCACGCCATGCAGGTCAAGCTGCTGCGCGTGCTGCAGGAACGCGAAGTCGTCCGGGTGGGTTCGCACACGCCCGTTCCGATCGATGTGCGGCTCGTCGCGGCGACCAACGTCAAACTGGAAGACGCCGTACTGGCGGGCCGCTTTCGCGAAGACCTGTACTATCGCTTGAACGTTGCGGCGCTGCATCTGCCGCCCTTGCGCCAGCGGTTCGGCGACATCATGCCGCTGGCCCGCCACTTTTTGAGCTTTTATGGGCAGCGGCTGGGCTGCCAGGAAACCGGCCTCTCCCCCGCCGCGGAACGGGCGCTCCTTGCCCATTCCTGGCCGGGCAATATCCGGGAATTGAAGAATGTCATTCATCACGCCTTGCTGGTCGCCCGCAACCGGACGATCACGCCCGCCGAACTGAATCTTTCCTGTTTGCCTATCCGGGATGGCCAACCGCCCTTGGACTCCAGCGCGGAAGAGTTGGATCGCATGCTGGACGCGCTGTGTCAAGAAGGAGCCCCCGACTTGCACGCGCGGGTCGAACAAGCGCTTTTGCGCGCGGCTTACCGGCATTGCCATCACAATCAATTGGCGACCGCGCGCTTGCTCGGTCTCAGTCGGCATGTGGTCCGGGCGCGGTTGATTCATTACGGATTACTGTCACGAGACGAACGGAATCCCCCCAATGGCGCCGTCAAGCCCCCCGCGTCGTCACCGAGGCACGCAGGGGTTCCGGCGGGATCCGGAGTCATCGCCCCGCTGCCGGAGTGGGCGCCTATGAAAGTAGCCATCTCCGAAAATGGGCAGGATGATTGGTGGGGTTTCTAAGTAATCATGCCAAGCTGCTTTTTGACCGGCGTTCAATTCCTTCTTCGGAAGCCGATGTGTGACTTCGCCTCCTTAGCTTCACTCTCCCTAGAGGGAAGATCGCGGCTAAGGCGGCGTTTGCGATTGGAAGGGCCGGTTCGGCGCTCCCGAATCGGCCGTTTGCGATTGGAGAGGATTCTTGATTCTCAGCAACACTTCCGCCAATCGCGCCGCTTGTCCCCGAATCTCCGGCACGGCGGTGGTTTCCCAGAGCATGCCTTTCTGCGGGGGGCCGAGAGTATAGAGGCGATCCGAGGGGGTGCCGTCGGCGCCGATCAGGGCGCCGTCCGGGGCCGTGGCGAGGCCCAGGGCCAGCGGATCGGGCTGGATCAAGCCGCGGTCAAGCAGTTCGCAAATCAGCGGGCTGTCCAGCTTGCGATAGTCGCTTTCCGAGCCGGAGCAGTTCACCACGGCGTCGACCTGAATAGCGCCCGCCCGCTCCAGGCCCCGCAGCTTGAACAGTACCTCGACATCCGTCGCGGATTCCCTGAAGTCCAAGATTCGGCCAGTGTGGCGGACCAATTGTCCGCTTGCGACCAGGGCGTCCAGCCGTTCGGCCACGAGAGGGGCGAGCCGATGCCGATGGCAGTCCCAGTAGGGGCGGAGATGGCGGAGGAAACGGCGCCGCTCCGGAAGCGGCAGGCTTTTCCAGAGGAACTGGTTCCTCGGCCGGAGCGCGTCGATCGCGGGCCGCCAGTCGGTAGCGCCGGATCGGAGATATCGGCGTATCTCGTTCAACCAGCGGCGTACCGATGGCGGAGGGTTGTTCGGGTCGATGGCGAAGGCCGCCGGCGGCTCCAGCCGGTGCGCCCTCGGCCACTGCCCGCGCCGCGAAATCACATGGATTTTCCCGCGGTAGCCGGCTTGGCTCAGGCTGACGGCCCAATCGACCATGGTGAGGCCGCTGCCGATCAGAAGGCAGGATTGTGTCTCGATCAGGGCCGTCAGCACGCCTGGTGCCCAGGGGTCGCCGTGATAACGGGGACTTCGATAAAAGCTCGGATCGGCGACTTTGGGGTTTCCGGGCGGGAAGTTTCCGAGAGCGAGCACCGCTCTTTCAGCCTGGAGTAGCCCCCCTCCGGCCAGTCGGAGTCTCACAGCCTCTGGAGTCACCGCCAGGCTCATTACTTCATCGTGCGTGCGCTCCAGCCGCACCTCGGGCGCGGCCGACCGTTCAGCCTCGGCGAGCACCGCTTGGAGATAGTCTCCGTAAACGCGCCTTGGCAAGAAGGTCGCGGGCGAGATTTCCCCTATCCAGGGGAATCGCCGAAGCTCGGTCTCGCGTTTCCTCGCCCAGCTAAGGAGATGATCGGGATCGTCCGGAAAAGCGCTCATGTTGGCGGCGGGGACGTTCAGCAAATGGCAGTCCAGGTTTGTCCCGTAAGCCGTCCCCCGCGCGAATTGCAGCGGATTCCGTTCAATCAGGTGAATCGTGAGCGGAGCCTTGGCCCGCCTCAAGAGATGGGTCGCGACCAGCGCGCCGCTGAAACCAGCGCCGACAACAGCGATTTCGATAGGGTGAGCCATGAGTGGAAATCCTTCTCCGATGGAAGATTCAATCGAAGAAGGATACTGTGGCTTTGCTTAAGAAAGGATGAAAAAGCGGCGGGTTGTCGCGAGTCCGCGTCCCGACGGCGGATGCTTGCGGCCGCCGCTTTCGCCATCGGGCCTCGCCGGATTGACTTCAGGGCGAAGAAGATAAAGTCGCTATATCCCTTGACTCAGGTCTTTACAAGGAAAAAGAGCCTATGTTCATTGATTCTCTTAAAGGCCGGGCGTGGGCGCTTTAAATTCCGGCGCCGGCATCGAAGAGTTCATTGCGCGCTTGGGCTTGGGTGATATTGCTTCCCGGCGGCACGCTCCGCGTGAGCCAAACGTTACCGCCGATCGTCGAGCCATGGCCAATGGTGATCCGACCGAGTATGGTCGCCCCGGCGTAGATCACCACGTCATCCTCCACGATGGGGTGGCGGGCGTGGCCCTTCAGCAGGGCGCCGTGGTCATCCACCGGAAAGCGCTTCGCTCCCAGCGTGACGGTTTGGTACAGGCGTACCCGCTGACCGATGATGCTGGTTTCGCCGATGACGACGCCGGTGCCGTGATCGATGAAAAAGCTGCCCCCGATTTCCGCCCCCGGATGGATGTCGATGCCTGTCGAGGAATGGGCGATTTCGGCGATCATGCGCGCCACCAGCGGCACGTCCAGCCGGTACAGCTCATGAGCCAGGCGGTGGCAGATGACGGCGGAGACCCCGGGATAGCAGACCAGCACTTCGTCCACGCTGCGTGCCGCCGGATCGCCCTGGTACGCCGCTTCGATATCGGTGTCGAGCAGGGCGCGCAGCCGGGGCAGGCGGGCGGCGAATTCCCGGGTGATTTCCATCGCCTTCGCTCGCGGGTCGGTGCCTTCCTCACCGGCCTGCTCCGCATGGAAAAGTAGTTCCTTGGTGATTTGCCCCAAGAGCCGCCGCAAGGTCGAATTCAGGGTGTGACCGACGAAATAATCGACGCCCTCCCGAGTGACGTCTCCGGATCCTAGCCGATTCGGAAAAAGCACCGCCGAGAAGCCGTCCAGTATCTCCATGAGGATCTTGCGGGAAGGAAGCTGAGGCGGCCGGTTCTCCCGCTGCCGCTCTTCAAGCGACCGGTTCCTCAGACCGCGCAACTCGGAGACAATGGCGTCGATGTTCCAAAAGGGAGGTGGGTTCGGGTGCATGGCGGCTGGCGGAATTCAGGGTTATGGAGCGAGGCCGTTGGCGTCGAACACGCCCTCGAACAGCACGGAGCTCAGGTAGCGCTCGCCGGAATCGGGCAGCACCACAACGATGGTCTTGCCTTCGTTCTCGGGCCGTTTGGCGAGGCGCACCGCCACGGCGGCGGCGGCGCCACAGGAAATGCCGGAGAGTATTCCTTCCTCGCGGGTCAATCGCCGGGCGTACTCGACGGCTTCTTCATTGGTGACTTGCTCCACCTCGTCCACCAGCGATAGATCAAGCGTCTCGGGCACGAAGCCCGCGCCGATGCCTTGAATCTTGTGCGGTCCGGGCTTCAACGGCTCGCCCTTCTTGGTTTGGGTCAGCACCGGACTTGCAGCCGGCTCGACGGCGACCGAAATGATCCGTTTGCCTTTGGTCTTCTTAATGTAGCGCGAGACCCCGGTAATGGTGCCGCCGGTGCCCACCCCTGAGACGAGGATGTCGATCGTGCCCTCGGTATCGTTCCAAATCTCAGGCCCCGTGGTTTCTTCGTGGACGGCGGGATTCGCGGGATTCTTGAATTGTTGTAGCAGGACGTAGCGACTCGGGTCCGAGGCGGCGATTTCTTCGGCCTTGGCCACTGCGCCGTTCATCCCCTTGGCCCCCTCGGTGAGCACCAGCTTGGCGCCGTAGGCGATGAGCAGCTTGCGGCGCTCGAGGCTCATGGTTTCGGGCATGGTCAAGGTGAGCGGAATGCCTCGTGCCGCCGCGACGAAGGCCAGGGCGATGCCGGTATTGCCGCTGGTCGGTTCCACGATTTCCTTGCCCGGGCCGAGTAATCCGCGACGTTCGGCGTCCCACACCATCGCCGCGCCGATTCGGCATTTGACGGAATAGGCGGGATTGCGTCCCTCGATTTTGGCCAGCACCGTGGCCGGCGCGCCCTTGATAATTCGATTGAGTCGGACCAGCGGCGTATGGCCGATCGAAAGGGAATTGTCTTTGTACCAATGCGGCATCTTAGCCTCCTTTGTTTCAACCACGACTCGCCGGGAGCGTGGTGCAATGAGCGGATCTTTCATTGAGCCATCGCCGCGCCGGAACCAGGCCGAAGCAAAGCCCGAAATAGGGCGGCGTACAGGGATTGGCCCTGATCGATTCGACTTGGAACGATGAATCAGTGGTTTTCAAGCGGAATCGGAAAAAGCTTTGACAAAATTCAAGCGATTCATTGACTTCGACTTTTTCCACTATAGTCGAAGCCGTCTATTCCCTCATAGATCGAAGTGGGATTTCCTTATAACTCCCGCGAGCGGCGCTCGCAATATCGGGGGAAATTACTTTTCCGAAGTTTTCCGCGAAACTGAAGCTGTTGAGGGCGGAATCGATAGGTTTTGCCGCCAACCATCGCCCTCGACAGCAATTTCTCCACGGGGGCGAGATATTGAGTTGCTTAGCGCGCGGACCCTTCGTGCCGTCGACCGTAGATCAGCGCCTCGGGATTTCGTTCCAGGTAATCCGCCAAGGCCCGCACCGAGCGGGCGGCCTTGGAAAAATCACGCAAGGCGGTATTGAGGTCCGAATCGGAACTGCCGAAACCCTCCACGGTCGATAATGCGCCCTTGGCTTGGGCGACGGTATCGGCCGCCGCCGCCAGAGTCCTTTCGGTGGTGGCGAGCAGCGGCATCATGCGCTCGTGCAAGGATTGCACCAGAACGCGGCTGTCCTTGACGGTGTCGTCGAGATCGCGGGAGAGCGTGTCGACCTTGCCGTCCATGTGCCTGATCAAGTGCTGCAAATCCTCCAGGGTACGGTTGAGGTTGGCGATGCCAGCCTCGATTTCGGGCTTGGACAGCAGATGCTCCACGCGGCGGACGGAATGGAGCGTGGCGTCGAAGGTTTCCTTGATCGGCAAATCCCGCACCTCGGCAAGCGTGTCCTGAATGGTGTTCTCGATTTCCTCCTTGTTGGAGGGAACGGTTGGAATCTCCGGAAGACCGATCTCCGGAATGCCCACCATGTGCACCGGCCGGTCCGGATAAAAATTCACGTCCACGTAAAGCTGTGAAGTGACCAGACTCTGTAGGGACAGGCGCGCCTTAAGTCCCCGCTCGATCAATTCAGGCAGGGTGGGGGAATGGGGCGGCTGATGGTTTTCCCGAATATCCATGAGCTTGCGGAGATCGACCTGGACGATCACCGGGGTCAGGACGCGATTATTCTGCATATCGTATTGCACCAGGATGTCGGTTACCCGACCGATGCCGACCCCTTTGAGCTTGACCGGCGCACCGACGTTGAGCCCGTTCACCGAACCTTGGAAATAGGCGACGTATTTCTTTGCCGAGGTGAAATAACGGCCGCCGCCGAACATCAGCACAAGGAGGATGGCCAAGGCGACGCCGCCCAGGACGAAGAGCCCGATCAGCCGAGGGTCCGCGGGTTTACTCATAAGCGTCGCCTGGCCGAGGATCGAGAGGAAGAAGTTGAAGCGAGCACTTGGCCGCGGGTCAGGAAGTCCTGGACCCGCGGCTGATCGGACGTCTTGAGCAACTCTCGCGGCGGACCTCGGGCGATGATGCTCTTTGTCTCGGTATCCAAGAAAATCGAATCCGTCCCTATGCTCAAGATGCTGGCGAGATCGTGGGTGATGATGACGACCGTGCTGCCGAGGCTGTCCCGAAGATGGAGGATAAGCTCGTCCAGTCGCCGGGCGCTGACCGGATCCAGGCCGGCGGAGGGCTCGTCGAATAGCAGGATCTCCGGATCCAGGGCCATGGCCCGCGCCAGCGCCGCCCGCTTCTGCATGCCGCCGCTGATTTCCGAAGGATAATAGTTCTCGAAGCCGGCGAGCCCGACCAGGGCGAGCTTCAGCGAGGTCAATTCGGCGATTTCCTTGGGAGTCAGCTGGGTGTGCGCCGACAGGGGCAGAGCGATGTTTTCGGCCAGGGTCATGGAGCTCCACAAGGCACCGCTCTGGTAAAGAATTCCCATGCGGCGAAGCAGCCGGCCGCGCTCGGCGTCCGAGGCCCGCCAAAAATCGTGGCCGTCAAAGTAGACCGTGCCCGCGGCTGGTGCCTGAAGCCCGATGAGGTGGCGCAGCAGCGTGCTCTTCCCGGAGCCGCTGCCGCCCATGATGATGAAGATCTCGCCGCGCCGCACGGCAAAATTGAGGCTCCGCATCACGACATACTCCCCATAGGCCATGGTCAGGCCGGACACTTCGATATGGGCGGTGCGCATTTATTTTTGATAAAGGTTCAGCGTAGTCACGATCAAGGTCATGACCGCGTCGGAGACGACGATGAATACGATTCCCGTCACCACCGCCGAGGTCGTGGCAAACCCCACCGCCGTGGAACTGCGCCCGCATTGCAGGCCGCGCATGCAGCCGGCGATGGCCACCAGAATGCCGAACACGGCGCTTTTCCCGATACCCACTTCGAAATCCACCAGCCGGAGCCGGTTCTCGATCTGTATGTAGTACTCGGCGAACGACACGTCGAACATCCCGGCCGCCGCCAGGGCGCCGCCGAATATCCCCAGGATGTCGGCATAGAGGCAAAGGAAAGGGGTCATCATGAAAAGGGCGAGTATGCGCGGCAGAACCAGGAATTCCATGGGCGGAAACCCCGAGGTTTTCATCGCGTCGATTTCGTCGTTGACCTGCATGGACCCCAATTCCGCGGCGAACGCGGCGCCGGTCCGGCCGGCCATGAGGATGGCGGCCATCGTGGCGCCCATTTCGCGGGCCATTCCCAAGCCCACCAGGTCGGCGATGAAGATTTGCGCGCCGAATACCCGGAGCTGCACGGCCCCGATGAAAGCCAAGATCATGCCGACCAACACGCTGATCAGGCTAATGATGGGTAGGGCGTTGGGGCCGCATTCCTGCAGTAATCGCAGCAAGTCAGCGCCGCGAAACCGCGCCCGGCCAAGCAGCAGCCGCCCGAAAGCCAGGGTCGCCTCGCCGACGAACTCAACCAGCCGGCGGCCATCCTCGATCCCGTTCAGGATGTGCCGGCCAATCATCGCGGCGAATCCCGCCGGCTCCAATGGACGGAAGGCATCCTGCCTCTCGGGCACCGCATGGGCCAGAGCCAGCATGCCCTGAAGCCCCTTGGGCAGGCCACTCTGATCGGCCAGAATGCCTCGTTCTTCGCAGGCATCGAGCACCTTGACCACGAAGGTGAGCAGAAGGCTGTCCCAACTGGCCAGAGCATGGCAGTCGAAATGGAGGCTGCGAATGGCGGAATTTTCCCGCAATGCTTGCAGTACCCGGTCCGGAGCGGGTAGGGGAGCGGCTACGGTCCAGGCGCCAGCCAGCCGGAGTTCAAGGCAAGTTGCGTTAACCGGGACGACTTCCAGGACAGGGGAGATTGGCGGCATCGAGTCCCAACTTCTAAATCCAAGATTTCTTGGCGGAGTTTCGCAGCGTGGCCCCTTCTTTTACCATAGATGGGATTTGAGCCGCAGGGCCTTGTCCGCTTCCACCGGCGGGCTGAATAGATAACCCTGAATCTCGTCGCAGCGCAATAGTTTCAGGAATTTCAATTGCTCCGGCGTCTCGACGCCCTCGGCAGCAACTTTCAGGTTCAGGGTGTGGGCCAGCGAGATGATGCTGCTCACGATGGAAAGATTGTCGGCGCTCCCGGTCATATCGGCGATGAACGAACGGTCGATCTTGAGTCGGTTAAGCGGTAGGCGGGTAAGATAGCTGAGCGAGGAATAGCCCGTGCCGAAATCATCAATGGTGATTTCCACCCCCATTTCCCGAACGGCGTGTAACTTCCGAATGGTCCCCTCTACATCCCGCATAATCGCGCTTTCGGTGATTTCCAGTTCAAGATGGCTCTTTCGATCCTGGAAGGTTTCCACAGCCGCCGCGATGTCGGCCACGAAGCTGCGCTGGCTGAGTTGCAGCGGGGAGATGTTGACCGCGATGCAGGGCGGCGAGGGGTCCAGCGCGGTCCAGTGGTGATATTGGCGGCTGGCCTCTTCGATCACCCACCGTCCCACCTCGAGGATCAGGCCGGCTTCCTCCAACACCGAGATAAACTTTTCGGGCTGGACCAGGCCCCGCTCTGGATCGCGCCAGCGCAAAAGGGCCTCCACTCCGTACATCCGGTTTTCCCGGAGGTCAATCTTCGGCTGATAGTGAATGGCGAATTCCCGATGCTCCGAAGCTCGACGCAGCCGGCTTTCCACGCGCAGGAATTCTCCGGCGCCTTGGCATATCTCGTCGCCGAAGAACAGCAGCGATTCGCTGGAATTCTGGGCGCCGCGATGCGCCAACTCGGCGTTGCCGAGCAGGGCGGCGGGCTCGACGCCATCGGCGGGGAAGCGGGCCACGCCGGCCTTCAGGGCGATGCGCAATTCCTGGCCTTGATAGAGAATGGGCCGAGTCATGGCCGGCGACAGCGGGTCGTAAACAAACGAGGCGATTTCATCCTCGGCCTCAAGGCCGGCCAGCACCAAGGCGAAGTCGTCTCCGCTCGGCCGCGCGAGATGGTTTTTGGGGGCCAGCGCCGCAAGACGCGCCGCCAGCTCTCGCAGCAGGTAGTCGCCAGCCTGATAGCCGAACGTTTCGTTGATGTACTTGAAGCGATCGACGTCGAATACGACGACCGCGAAAGGCATCCCGCCTTTCCGGTAGATCAGCTGCGAGAGCCGGTCCAGAAACAGGCTACGGTTGGCGAATCCGGTCAGATTGTCGTACAAGGCCAAATGGTTGAGCCGGCTTTCGTTCTGGATTTGCTCCAGGGCAAAGACGATGTCGGAGGATAATTCCAGCAAAATACGCTCGACGTCCATGTCGAAAATATCGGCTTCGCGGGTGCCGAGAACGAAACAGCCCCAGATCCGGCCCCCCATTTTCAGGGGCAGCAAGGCCAATCCTCGCACACCCCACGAGACAACCTCCTCCAGGCTGCCGACCTTCGGCGCATCGGCCGCAATGTCGCAGCTGAAGAAGGGTCTGTCGTAGCGAAGTCCAAGGCCCAGGGGAAAATCGCCGCCGCAGGGATGGCTCGGCGGCGGCAGGACGGACAGCCAAGCGGAGTCCCGGCTGGCGCGGGCGGCGCTCACGACCTTCTCGCTGTCCGTCTCGAGCTCGCCAATCCAGGCCAGATCGAAACCGCCTTTTTCCACCGCGATGCGGCAGATTTCGCCGAGCAGCGCTTCCCGATCATGAATGCGCAAAGCCGCGGCGGTAACGCCGCTCGACAGGGCATAGATCCGATTCAATCGGAGGCTTCGGGCTTCCCGTTCTTTTTGCGCGCTGATGTCGGAAACGAGGCCATCGACACGAACGATTTGGCCGGATTCATCCCGCACTGCATGGGCGCGATCACGTACCCAGATCACGTGGCGATCGGAGCGGATGATGCGGTATTCGGCTTCCCAAGCCCCTTCTTGAATCACGGTGCGCCTGCCCTCGGACATCCGCTTGCGATCCTCGGGATGGACGACTCGCCGCCACAATTCGGGATCGTCGAAGAAGGCGTGGATCGGATGGCCATATAGCCGCTCCGCCGCCCGGCTCACGTACAGCAGGCGGGAATCGTCGGCGGCGAACGACCAGACCACACAGTCCAGGGAATCAAGCAAGCTTTCGACCGGGCCGTCCCGACTGTTTGGATCGAGGGCGCTCGGACGGGCTTCGGTCAAGTCCTGGGCGAGATTCGAATCGACCAAGTTAGCGCTAGTCAAAAGGATTTCGCGGGCTGTTCAGGAAGCCGGCCGCTTGAGCCGGTACAAGGTGGAAATGTCCTCGTCACCGTGCCCCAGCTTGAGGAGCTCGGCGTAATCCTCCAAGGCCATTTCCGCCACTTTCAGGCGAAGGTTCAGGGCGTCCGCCATCGTCTGGCAAATTTTGAGGTCCTTTTGATGCAAAGCCAACTTGAATCCGGGCTTGAATTGACCTTGGATCATGGTAAGCCCGCGCTTTTCCAGGAACCAGTTGCCCGCCGCGCCTCCCGCTAGGATTTCGATCAGCTTGGGCATGTCGAGGCCCAATCGGGCGCCGAAGCCCAGCGCCTCGGTCACGGCCTCGTTGATGCCGGCGCACATGACCTGGTTCACGGCCTTGGCGGCCTGCCCCATACCGGTATCGCCCATGTGGACGATCCGGCGGCCCAAGGCTTCAAGCACGGGTCTCGCCTTCTCCAAAGTGTCCGCCGCGCCACCCACCATGATGGCGAGCGTGCCGTTTATGGCGCCTTCGACACCGCCGGTGACCGGCGCATCGAGAAAATTCGCATCCTGGCTTCGGATCAGTCGCGCCGCTTCCCGGGCGGTAGCGCAGCTCACCGTGGAAAGATCGATGACGATTGCTCCCGGCCGCAGACCCGGCAGAAGGCTATGGACGACCTCCAGCATGTCCGCATCGGCGGAAACGCAGATCAGCGCTATGTCGGCCGCTTCAGCGAGCCGGGACGGGGTGGCGGCTCGCTCGACTCCGAGTTCTTCCGCCAAACGGATGGCGGTGGCCTCGGTGCGATTCCAGACCGTCGCCAGCCGGTCATGCTTCGCCAGATTTCTCGCCATAGGGGCACCCATGGCGCCAAGCCCGATCATACCTGCTTTCATTGCGGTGCAATTTTGCGATGGATTAAAAGGATTCGAGCCGTGTGGTATCGCCAGTCTACCCGGTTCAATGCTCCAAGCGAAACGGCTGTTCCGCAAATTTCTCCTTCAAAAACCTTCCGTGTACCAAAAGTCCCCCGGCGTCCTTCTCGAACAGGCTTTTTGCCAGATCATGCAGGGCCGTATCGAGCACGGCCAATTGCTCGTTCAAGGCTTCCTCGGCCGTCTTGCCGCTGCTGAGGCGCTGAGTTTTGGCCAGAGACGGTGGGAGCTGCAAATACTGGTTCAGAGTATCCGGCAGGTACTCGAACGCGATCTTGCGAACTTCGAACGGCCGGAGATCAAATATTTCATTGTCTTCCTCGATCCGTTCGAGGAGAAAGGCCAATTTTTCCTCGATACTCTGCAAGGCGCCGAGGGTCTTTGGCCCGGAGCGCTCCTTGAGCCGTTGCTGCAAAGGCTCGAGCCGTTCCCGCCAGGCGGCGAGTTCGGCCGAATCGTCCGGCCTGTTCCGGAAAACGGTCTGGAATTCCTCCTCGATCACATCGTTGGCGGCCTGTTGCAGCTGTGTCTTAAGTTCCGCCAGTTGAGCCGCCAGTGCATTGGCGACGGTGGCGCCTCTTTGCGCCGTGAAGCTTCCGGCGGGCAGGGCGATCAATCTGTCCAATAATTTTGGAAAACGGACCAGGGCCATTTCCACCAGGCTTTCATTCAACTGCGGCACATGCTGCTGTTCGAAGCGGGGAGCCAGGTACTTGATGGCCTCGAAGGCTTCCTGAGCTAGATCTGCCAACGCGGGATCGTGCTTGCGATGCAGCTTGGATATTCGCCGGTCGATCCGCCGCAGCTCCCTCGTCAGCTTCCAGGATACGTCCGGAATGGAGGTCTCGGAGCCGGCTGGCACCAAGAACCAGAGAGCCAAATATATCCAGAAGGTCAGGCTGGCCGAGAAGAAGATCGACAGTACGAATAGGAATCGCACCAGGGCGACGTCTACCCCGAAATAATCGGCGATGCCGGCGCATACCCCACCGAGCCGGCGGCGACGGAGATTGCGTTGCAAGGGCCGCCGGGGAGATTGAAGAAAGGTTGGCAGGGATGAATCGGCTTTCATAAGCTTTGGGTATTTCACTCGAATCAAACCTCGCTCATTGTAACGCTAACGCGCGGGCGATGGATTCGAGCCGCGGCGAGCCGGAAAGTTCGTCCGGATGACAGCATGATTCCATTACAAGGCCCATTCGTCGATGTCTTTTTTCTCTTGCATTAATCGCCTATCACCTCTGGAAAAGAGGGAAGACGAGAGTCTCTGAGCATATTTCGTGCGCACTGGGCCTAATTTCTAGGAAGAGCATGGGGGATGTGAGGCGGCCATCCGGCAGTCAACCGATGAAGCTTCCTCATCCGAGGACGGCGGCAGAGAAGCGGGGAAGCCTCGGGACTTGCTCACACCGGGGAAAGGCAGATATTCCCCAATTCGGTTGCGCTGTTCTGGCGTGCCCCGCCCGCGACGGCTTTCTTTGGCAGCCGTAAAGATGGGCCGCGTGGTGGGTGGGCCGGCTTATAAACCGCTCCCGCGCCGGCGTTTCAATCCTAAGGTCTAGGATGGAATAACAGGGATGCGTAAAGCCGTAAGAATTGACATGAAGGCGATGGGCTCACCGGTACGCTGCCTAAAGCGTCCGACAATGGCCCTCGATCAGAATCGTTGAATGTAGCCGCGAACCCGCAGCCGTTTTCCGGCCGCCGAGGTCATCGTCACGGTGGACGCAAGAGGGCTACAAATCTCTTTTGGATGAATTAGAAACTAGTCCGCAGTTCGCGTTGTGGTCCCACCGACTTTATAGCGCGCCGTTTTGGCCGCGCAGCAAAACCTGTCGGCCGGGCCTTGGAACTCACCAATTTCCGGCGACAACAGCGCGCTCGGTTAAAGGACCCGCCATCGCGGCCAGGGCGGTGGACACAGGATGAGTTTCCAAATGAACAGAATGGTGTAAGCAATCCTTGATGATCTGCCGAGCCTCCGGCGCGCATTTGCCGCACTGATCACAGGCGCCGAGCTCTTTCCGTAGCCCGCGCAGGTTGTGAACGCCTTTTTCTCTAACGGCCTTCCGAATCTGTCCGTCGGTAACGTTTTTACAGATGCAGATGTACATAGGGAAACCGAATTGCCAACTATGGTTTTATCTTAGTAAAAACGAGAACGATTATCAACTATATTCTCATGCGGCAATCGCCTGGCGCTTCCATCCAGTCCTTATCGGCTACTGGCTTCTAAATCTCGGATCTCTCCGTTCTTAGCCATTTATCAAGACCCAGAGCGGCGCGTTCGAGCCTCGATCTTTTGCGAGGAGAAAGCTCATCGGTAGAGCGATTCCTTTACCGTTCGAAACCGATAGAACCGCTTCCGAGGACCGGCTCGTCGGCGGATGGGCGATGTCACTAAAGGTATTAATCTTTTTCCCCACGGCCTTTGGCTGACGAGGGACAGATTGGCCAAGGTCAAGCGAATCAGGATTGCGTATACTAGCCGCCCAGCGGGCCTGCCTCAGCTGAGGATTCCATGGATGGCAAATTCGTTTAAACCCTTTTGTACTTGATTTTTTATGAGTGAAATTGAATATGAAGTGCGCGAGCAGGATTTAATCGCGTTCAATGAGCACCAGTTGCAGAGCTCCGAGGGCTTGCAGAAGATTCTGCGCCGCCATCAGGGAACCGTTCCCGGCATTTTGGTGCTGATCGCCCTGTTTTTATGGTTTTATTACCAGGATACCCTTTCTGCGATGTATGTAGGCGCGACTGCGGCTGCTTGGGGCGTTCTGGCGCCTCTCTATATTAAATGGAGCGCGCGTCGGCAAATCCGAAAAATGTATTCGGAACAAGAAAAGGCCGGCATCCTGGGCGCTTATAAGTTGCGCGTCGAGCCGAATGCACTCGTGGAAATCAGCCAGCAAGGGGAATCACGGGTCAAGTGGGCGGATATTCTGCGGATCGAGGCGACCAAGCGGTACGCCTTCGTATTCGTAGGTCTGGATACGGCGCTGATTATTCCGCGGGCGACTGTGAAGACTGGAAATGTGCGCGAGTTTCTTAAAGATGCGGATAAATGCATCGAGCAAGCCTCCTGAACTCGGGAGGGGCGCTTGATGCTTTCTCCCGAGGCGCGAATTCCATGATTAATTTCAAATCGGCGACGCTTCGGCGCGGGTCGCGGCTCCTCCTGGAGAATGCTACCTTTACCCTGCACAAAGGCGATAAGATCGGCATTACCGGCGCCAACGGCGCGGGAAAGTCCAGCCTGTTCGAGCTGATCCTAGGCCACTTGCCGCCCGAGGCCGGCGAGGTTTCGATTGCGCCGGGCCTGGAAATCGCTCATGTCGCGCAGGAGACTCCGACCTGCGAGGATTCCGCGCTGGATTACGTCGTGGATGGCGACCGTGAGCTTCGCGACATCCAAGCGGTTTTGCAAGAGGCGGAAAGCCGGGGCGATGGGATGGCCCTGGGGCATCTCCATGCGAAGCTCGAGGCCGTGGGCGGATATGAGGCGGCGGCCCGCGCGGCGCGCCTCATGCACGGACTGGGATTTACGCCGGGGGAAGAACACCGGACTGTGGCGGAGTTCTCGGGCGGCTGGCGGATGCGACTCAATATCGCCCGAGCCTTGATGTGCCGCTCTGACGTGCTGCTGCTCGACGAGCCCACCAATCACCTCGACCTCGACGCCATCATCTGGCTGCAGGAATGGCTCGCGAATTATCCCGGAACCTTGCTGCTGATCTCGCATGACCGGGATTTTCTGGACGATCTGGTCGATCACATTCTCCACCTTGAAAACCGGACCGCGGTTCTTCATACGGGTAATTACTCGGCTTTCGAAACCCGACGGGCGGAAAGATTAGCCCAGCAGCAGGCCTCCTTCGCCCGCCAGCAGCGGGAATTGGCCCGCATTCAAGGCTTTGTCGACCGCTTCCGGGCGAAGGCCACCAAGGCCCGTCAAGTCCAGAGCCGCTTGAGGGCGCTGGACAGAATGGCCCTGATCGCCAAGGCCCAGGTCGATTCGCCCTTTGAATTCGCCTTTTTCACGCCGGACAAGCGGCCTTCGCCGCTGTTAAAGCTGGACGAGGCCACGATCGGTTATGGCGCCGCGCCCATTTTGAGCCGTGCCAAGCTCACGGTGAATCCCGGCGACCGCATCGGACTGCTCGGCCCGAATGGCGCGGGCAAATCCACCTTGATCAAACTGCTGGCGGGTCTTTTGATGCCGCTCTCGGGCGAACGCCTAGCCGCTCAGGATCTTCGGATCGGCTATTTCGCCCAGCATCAGCTCGAGCAACTGCGGCCCGAGGAGAGCGCCTTGAAGCATCTCCAGCGCCTCGACCCGAAAGCGGCCGAAAAGGATTTGCGCGCCTTTCTCGGCAGCTTCGGCTTCAGCGGAGATCGAGCTTTGGAACCGATCGCCCCGTTTTCAGGCGGTGAAAAATCCCGCCTTGCGCTCGCCCTACTGATTTATCAAAAGCCGAATCTCTTGCTTTTGGACGAGCCCACCAATTATCTCGACCTCACCACCCGGGATGCCCTAAGTCTCGCTTTACAGGATTATCAGGGTGCTCTGGTGCTGGTTTCCCACGACCGTTACCTGCTGCGGACAGTGGCGGACGAGTTCTGGCTCGTTGCAGACGGCGCTTTGGAGAAATTCGCCGGCGATCTCGACGATTATCGGCAATGGCTCGCTCGGCGCCGTCAGACGCGGGAGACGGAGAGCGCGGACAAGCCTTCCGATTCGCGCAAGCGGCAGCGTCGGTCCGAGGCGGATCGGCGGCGGGTACGGCGGCCTTGGCGATTGGCCCAGCAGAAAGCCGAGACAGCGTTGGAAGAACTGACCGCGGCGAAGCGGCGCCTGGAACTTAAGCTCGCCGATCCGGCTTTGTATAGTGTTGAGGCCAAGCCGTACTTGCAGAGCTTGTTGATGGAAAGGGATGAGATCGAACAAGCCTGCAGGGAAGCGGAAACCGCCTGGCTGGAGGCCAGCGAAGCTCTTGAGGCCGAGGCGAACTCCGAGGCGCGCTGCGACTAAAATTCAGCCGGAGGACCCGGAATGCCGCTGATCCGATTGTTTCTGAACATCTGCCTTTTTAACAAAGGGCCGCAGGATAATCCGGCCTCGACGCTGCTCTTGGGGCTAGCCATCGCCGCCAATCTCGTCGTCGCCGTTGCCATGTCCCTGATTGAGGTCAGTTGGGCCGAGGCTTTGATGCAATCGGTTACGGGGGTTCTGCTTTTGGCCGGCTTTTTGTGGCTCGCGCTTTATCTTACCGGCAAGCGACCCCGCTTCCTGCAAACCGCCACGGCGGTTTTCGGCGCCGATACGCTGATCAGCCTCGTGGCGGTGCCTCTGTTGATGTGGGGGCGGCTAGCGCCCGACGCCAAAGGGGTGGTGGCGATTCCTTTGCTGTTCCTGATCCTCTGGCAAATGGCGGTGATTGGCCATATTCTTCGCCATGCCCTCTCCATTTCCTTTGTCGCGGGACTCGGGCTCGCCCTGACCTACACGGTCGCGAGCTATAAGATTATGATGACCTTTTATCCGGCAATCGAATGACGCAGTGGAGGTGAAGGGTGGCTTACCGACACATTTTGTTAGCGGTGGATTTTTCCGAGCACAGCGAGCGGGTAATCGAACGCGCCAAGGATTTGGCGCAGCAGGATCGGGCCGAGTTGAGTGTTATCCATGTGGTGGAATATCTTCCGGTTGTGGATTCCTCGTTCGGCCCCACGGTGCCCTTGGATGTGGATCTGACCGAGCAGATGATCGAGGCGGCGAGACAGCGCCTTGATGGGGTGGCGGAGCGCCTAGCCATTCCGAAAAATCGGCGCTGGGTTCAGGTCGGTAGCCCCAAGACCGAAATCATCCGGATCGCCAAGGCGCAAAATGCGGATCTGATCGTGCTGGGATCTCACGGCCGCCACGGCATCGCCTTGATGCTCGGCTCCACGGCATCCAGCGTGATCCACCATGCGGAATGCGATGTCCTGGCGGTGCGGCTAAAAGGCTGATTTCGGTACTCCAGGCTAGGGAGGGCAGGCCGATGCAGTTGTCTAGATTAGGGTTATGGGGGTTGTTGGCGGCGGGATTGCTAACCTTGAGCGGCCTTTTTACCCCTGGGTCCCAAGGAGGGCAAGCCATGAAACTCGAATCTTCAGCGTTTTCTTCCAATGGCGATATTCCGTCTCGTTTTACCTGCGATGGCCAGGATATTTCCCCACCGCTGGCCTGGAGTGACCTTCCTGAAGGCACCCAGAGCCTGGCTCTGATCGTCGATGATCCCGACGCGCCCGATCCCGCGGCTCCCAAGAGAACCTGGGTCCATTGGGTGCTCTATAACCTCCCGCCGACGCTGGCGGGGCTTCCCGAAGCGGCCACCTTGCCATCTGGCGCGGCGGAAGGGCTCAACGACTGGAAACGGACCGGCTACGGCGGCCCCTGTCCGCCCATCGGCCGTCACCGCTATATCCATAAGCTCTATGCGCTGGATACCGTGCTGCCCGATCTCAAGCGGCCCGACAAGGCCCGTCTCGAGCAGGCCATGCAAGGCCACATTTTGGCGGAAGCGCGCTTGATCGGACTTTACCAGCGCCATCCTTAGGAACTTCGGACCAGCTTAGCGCCGCCAATAGGCGGGCGTAAATAGAATAAGCGCGGTGAATATCTCGATGCGGCCGAGAAACATGGCTAAGGTGCATATCCATGTCTGAAAGTCCGTCAGGCCGGCGAAATTGGCGGCGGGGCCCACTTGCGCCAGCCCTGGCCCCGCGTTGTTGATGCAGGCGACAATGGCGGAAAAGGACGAGATGAAGTCCAGGCCGCTGATCACCAGGATCAGGGTCAGGCTCACGACGCTCATGAAATAGACGAAAATGAAGCCCAGTATCGAGAGAATGATGCTCGAGGGGATGACGATGCCGCCGAGCTTGAGCGGGTTGACGGCCGTGGGATGGGCCAGCATAAACATCTGCAGCTGACTCTGCTTGACCAGGATCAAGGTCCGCATCATCTTGATGCCGCCGCCGGTTGAGCCGGTGCAGACGGAAATGCAGCTTAGGAACAGCATCCACAAGGGTGCAAAAATCGGCCAAAGATTGAAATCGACACTGCTAAACCCGCAATCCGTGGCGATGGAGATCAGGTTGAAGCTGGCATGACGCAAGGCCGTCCAAAAATCGGCATAGGCCCCCTTTACCCACAAATACAAGCCGATGCCCAAGCAACTGCTGAGGAGCAGGATCAGGTAAGGCGCCGCCTCGATGTCATGGCTGTAGGGTCCAAGACCCTTGCTCCGGATTGCCAGAAAATGCGTGGCGAAGTTCATGCCCGCGAGCAGCATGAACACCATCAGCACCCCTTCGATGGCGGGCGAATCGAAGTAGCCGATGTTGGCGTCGTGGGTGGAAAAGCCGCCCAGGCCCATGGTGGAGAAGGCGTGGCAAATCGCGTCGAGCCAACTCATTCCGGCATAGCGCAGGGCCACGATGCAAACGGCGGTGATGCCGGCGTAGACCAACCAGAGGTTTTTCGCGGTCTCGGTGATGCGCGGCGTCAGCTTGCTCTCCTTCATAGGGCCCGGTGTCTCGGCCATGAACAGCTGCCGTCCGCCGATGCCGAGCACCGGCAGAATCGCCACGGCCAAGACGATGATGCCCATGCCGCCCAGCCAATTGAGTTCGTGCCGCCAAAGATTGATGGCGGCCGGCAGCTGGTCCAGCCCCGCCAGCACCGTGCCGCCCGTGGTCGTGAGCCCGGACATGGTCTCGAAGTAGGCATCGGTAAACGACAGATTGTCGAGATCGGACATCAAGGGAAAGGTGGCGAAAGCCGCGATTCCCACCCATGTTACAACGACCAACAGAAAGCCTTCCTTGGCCTTGAGTTCTTGCTCGAACCTGCGAGTCGCCAGCCACAGCAAGGCGCCCGCGCTCAGCGTGAATAGCATATCCTCCAAAAACAGCGTCAAGGTCCCGTCACGGAAGATGACCGACGTTAAAATCGGCAGGATATAGGTCACGCTGAAAACCATCAGCATCAATCCGAAGACTCGGGCGAGCGACAGCAGCCTAATCATTGTTGAGGGGCATCGAAATCCTGGAATTGGCGGAACCGGGCAGCGGCGGCTTGACTGCGCGAATTGTACGAAAAATAGGCAGAGTCAGATTTAAAATAAATTGCTTCCGTTCGCTGGGATTACATCAGTGGGTTTGTGCGGGGCAGCCTCATTCCGCGACTCGCCACCGCGTGGAGAGTGGTGTCTTAGGCTGGAAACAGGCTGAGCCTGGCCCGCGCGATCAGGCGCCGACCAGCCCAACGATGTTGTATCCTCCATCGACGTAGAGGATTTCCCCGGTGATGCCCGAAGCGAGATCGGAGCAGAGAAACGCCGCGGCGTTGCCGACTTCCTCGATGGTGACGTTCTTGCGGAGCGGCGCGGCTTGCTCGCCCTTTGCCAGCATCTCGCGGAAATTGGCGATTCCGGAGGCGGCGAGAGTGCGGATGGGACCGGCGGAAATGGCGTTGACGCGAATGCCCTCGGGGCCAAGGGCCGCGGCCATGTAGCGGACATTGGCCTCCAGGCTGGCCTTGGCGACGCCCATGACGTTGTAATTGGGAATGGCTCGCTGAGCGCCGAGATAGCTCAGGGTCAGCAGCGCGCCCCTCCGGCCTGCCAGGAGCTGGCGACCAGCTTTGGCGAGGGCGGTGAAGCTGTAGGAGCTCACATCGTGGGCGATTCGAAAGTTCTCGCGGGTGACCGCCTCGACATAATCGCCTTCTAGCGCCTCGCGCGGGGCGAAGGCGACCGAATGGACAATGACATCCAGACCATCCCAGTGCCTGCCGAGTTCGCTGAACAAGGCGTCGATCTCCGCGTCGCTCACGACGTCGCAGGGCAGCACGATCTTGGCGCCGAAGTCCTCGGCCAGCTTTTCCACCCGCTCCCTAAGTTTCTCGTTCTGGTAAGTGAGCGCAATTTCGGCGCCTTCCCGGGCCATGGCTTCGGCGATGCCGTAGGCGATGGAGCGGTTGCTGGCGATGCCTACGATCAGAGCGCGCTTGTTCTGCAGGAAACCCATGGTCAATCTCCGTTGTAAGGGGGAAATGGCGCGCAAGTATCCGCCAGAGGCTCAGCCGTGTCCAGATGCCAACGCGGAATCGCCTCATGTGGGAAAATTGCAGGCTCCCGACGGCTGTATACATTGTTTGAAATTGAAAATTGACAAGCTTCTCGCAGGCCAATGCCGGCTGCTGGGATGTGTCCCGTTTTGAGAGGGAATTTGACGGTTCGGCCGGGCACTAATTGCGTAAGAAACAGAATTAAGAATTAGAGCGACCGCTCAACTCGGTACAGCGTAATAAGATAAAGTCCGCCGCTCCCGTATAATCCTTATGGCTTCGGCATCCATGTCCATCCCAAGGAGGGCTTATGAGCATTTCTGCCACCACCCACAATCCCACCGTACTCGTCCCGGTGCATCCGGCCATCGAAGCTTATTTAGGAGGCTTGGCGGCCAACACCGACAGCCCGATTCTGCTGGAAATGGAACAGTTGGCCGCTCGGCTCAATTTCCCCATCATTGGCCGTCTGTGCGGCATGTTCCTCAAGGCCATGGCGCTTAGCGTCGGCGCTCGGCGGGTATTCGAGTTCGGTAGCGGATACGGTTACTCGGCCTATTGGTTCGCCCAGGCGGTTGGATCCGAGGGTCGAGTGCTATGCACCGACGGCGACGCCGATAACGCGGCCAAGGCGGAATATTTTCTACGGCCCGCAGGACTCTGGGAACGGCTGGAGTTCCAGGTCGGCCGGGCTCAGGAGGTGTTCCGCGCCACTTCCGGCGACTTCGACATCTGCTACAACGACGTGGACAAGGGCGATTATCCCGAGGTCTGGCGTCTGGCCCGCGATCGTATCCGGCCGGGCGGCCTTTATATCGCCGATAACGTGCTCTGGCACGGGAGGGTGGCCGTCGAAAATCCGGTCGACATTGTGCCCGGCTGGACGGAAGCCATCCTGGAGCACAACCGTTTGATCTTCGGGGACCCGGAGTTCGACGCGTTCGTCAACCCAACGCGCGACGGCGTGATCGTGGCGCGGAGGAAAACGGCGGACTGAACAATCCAAGCCCGCGAAACGCCGCGGGGCGCTAGGGCTCAATCGCCCGGCAAAATTCCGGCTTTCGGCATGGCAAGTAAAATCCTGGTTTTCAATTCAGGCAGCTCCTCGCTCAAGTATCGCCTTTTCGATCTCGAGGGAGGATGCCGGGTGCTGACCTCCGGGCTGATTGAGCGCATTGGCGAGCGATTGGAGGAAGCCAAACCGCCATCCGTCCCTGACCATCGGCAGGCCATCGCCGAATTGGTGCGCCGCTTGGAAGCATCGGGAGACTTGCGGGATGAGTCGGAACTCTGCGCCATCGGACACCGAGTCGTGCACGGTGGCGAGACTTTCAAGACCGCCGTCTATGTGGACGAGACGGTCGTCGAAGCGATCCGGGCGGTCATCCCGCTCGCGCCGCTCCACAATCCGCCCAATCTCCTCGGGATCGAGGTGTGTCGGGAGCAGTGGCCCGACGTACCGCAAGTGGCGGTCTTCGACACCGCCTTCCACCAGAGCATGCCGCCGGAAGCCTACCGCTACGCCCTTCCGGAAGAGTGTTATCGCACGCTGCGCATCCGCCGCTACGGATTCCACGGCACCTCGTTCGCCTACCTGACGAGACGGGTCGCGGAATATCTCGCGCGAGCCCCCGAGTCCTTGAATCTCATCGCGCTGCACCTCGGGAATGGCGCCAGCGCGGCCGCCATCCGCGCCGGGCGCAGCGTGGACACCTCCATGGGCCTAACCCCCCTGGCCGGTCTGATGATGGGCACTCGATGCGGCGATCTCGATCCCGGCGCCGTGCTCTATTTGCTGGAAGCGCAGGGACAGTCGGCGGAAAAGGTAGCGCGGCTGCTCAACGAGGACAGCGGTCTCAAGGGCGTGGCCGGCAGCAACGATATGCGCGACATCGTGGCCCGCGCCGAGGGGGGCGAGGGATCGGCAAGGCTTGGAATCGCCATGTATGTGTACCGGATCCGAAAGTATGTCGGAGCCTACCTGGCCGTGCTCGGGCGGGTGGATGCCCTGGTGTTCTCCGGCGGAATTGGAGAACATGCCGCGATCATTCGGCGGGAGGTATGCGGTGGATTGGAGCATTTGGGCTTCGTTTTGGACGAAGCCGCCAACATAGCCGCCAAGGGCGACCAATTGGCCGAAATTCAATCACCTAGTGGCGCCGCGAAGATTTTGGTGGTGCCGACCGATGAGGAGTTGGAAATCGCCCGGCAAGCGGCTCGAGTGGTCGCGGAATTAGCAGGGGAGGAGGCCCCACCGTAAGAGTCCGAATTTGGAACGCCGCCGCGGACTTAGGCCGAAGCGGCGTCGAGGTTTTTCCGAAGCAGCGTGATTGCGGTCGATGAGAGGAGCGGTAACCCGCTCAATCCAAGCTCAGCGCATTTTAACCCGGACATCATTCTTGACCGATTTCACGCCGCTAATTCCGCTCGCGACACGCGATGCCTGGCGCTTCTCGGCTTCGGAATCGGCAAAGCCGCTGAGTTGGACGACACCCTTGTACGTTTCCACATTGATGTCCAGCGCGCTGGTATTGGGATCCGCCGCCAGCGCCGCCTTGACTTTGCTGGTGATCGTAGCGTCGTCGATATACTGACCGGTGCTTTCCTTGGTTCTAGATTCTGCGCAGCCGGCCAATACCACGGCGGCGGCCAGACCGCCGACAAAACTTCTGCGTGTCATCATTGTTACGCTCCTTCCTTGTTATGCGGACACGGCCCCGTGGCGCGAGTCCGCGGGTTTCTGTGTGTTGTAATAAAGAATTGATGTAAATGGAAAATAGGGTCCTAAACCAATGCTTAATCACGGAACCCAACCGTCTACGGTTTGGACAGCAATCGAGCCCCAAAATTCGGCGCGGCGCACGTGAGAGCTTGGGGATAGGTTCGCCCCAAGGAGAGGGTTACTCTCGTTGGGGAATTTCGCCAAAATGGGAATCCTCGGATCGAGCAGCCTTCGCCGATTCGAATTACCAGCAGGGGCAACGGATTGCGATGTTATGACTTACTTCCAGAGGCCGGTCTTTAAGCGGCGATTCTCCACGACCTATCTTTGGCTCGCGACGGCGGCACTGATTGTCTACGGCTCGCTTTACCCCTTTCAATTTGCGGCGGCGCCAGGAGCGGACGTCTGGCGGATTCTGGTTGGTGCGAAGAAAGAGCATCTCTCGCTGGCCGATGTGCTGGGCAACGTCGCCCTGTTCGCGCCGTACGGATACATAGGCATGCTGGCGCGGCGATCCCGCCATTGGTGGGGAGACGCGATCGTAGTCGGGGTGTCCGGAGGCGTCTTGGCCCTGCTGTTGCAGGCGTTGCAAGTATATCTTCCGATGCGCTCGCCGAGCTTGGCCGACGTCGTTTGGAATCTCGCCGGACTGGCGCTTGGGATCGCCGGCGCCTGGTTGCTCGGGGGGCGCGGGGCTCTGCGTTGGCCGGCCGTATCGCGCGCCCCGCGCGAAGCGCTGGCCATTTTGGCCATCTGGCTCATGAGCGAGCTGCTCCCCCTCGTTCCCTCGCTCGACTGGGGCTATGTGAAAGACAATCTCAAGCCCTTGCTTGCGGCGCATTGGACGGGATTGGAGACGCTCAAGCACGGCGTGGGCGCGCTGCTCGCCTTGAGCGCGCTGGACGCCATCGCCGTTCGCGGGCGGCGGTTATGGGGGGCCGCCCTGCTGGCCGGAGTGGCGGTTGCCAAGATCTTCATCGTCGGACAGGGCCTCACGGTCGCGGCGCTGGCCGGATTTCTAGGCGGCTTCCTGGTCTGGCAAATCATTCGCGAATTGCCGCAAGCCTCCCGGATACTAATGCTTGCCGCCGTACTATTTACGGCCTCGTTTTGGTTCGCCGTGTTTCCGTTCAATTTTTCCGCCCGCCGGAACACTTTCGAAATCCTGCCGTTCGCGGCCTTGCTGCAGGGCTCCATGCTCGACAACGTGCGGGCGCTCGCCGGACGGCTAGTGATTTATCTGGGACTGCTGTGGCTGCTACGGCTATCGTCGGGACGACTGCTGCCGGGGGCCGTGGCTTTGGCCTCGTGGGTGACGATGCTGGAGTTCTTGCAGCTTTTTTTGCCAGGGCGTGTGGCCGATCTTACGGAGCCGCTTTGGGTGCTGCTGTGCGCGTGGCTACTGCATATTCAGCCGCGAAACGACACGGCGCCGCTTTCTCAGAGCACCGAGGAAGCACCGGCCCCGCACTCAGGCGGCGGGCCGGCTGCGGAAGAAAATCGTACTTTGGCTCACCCCATCCTTGGGGTTCTCTCTGCGGGCCACGCGATGCGCCTCCAAGCCCGCTTCCACCGGACTTGTCCCGATCGACTTCGGGCATTTTTGCGGCGCGGCGTCGGGTATGGGCTCGGACTTACCGTACCGCTGTGGCTGATCCTGCATCTGCCTGGCGTGCCCTACAATGTGCGCGAGCTGTTCCAGGCGGGCGGATGGCCGCCGGCCTTGTTTATTTTCGCGCTGGCCTTGCTGTGGACGGGAGCTTCGGCCGCCTGGATCGGACGCCGGCTGGCCGAGGGAGCCTCCCCGCTACGGTTTTTTCCGGCGGCGGTGTTCACGGCCACTGTGATCAGTTTGATGTTGCTCTACGCGAGCGTGACGGAGGAGAGCATCGAGGACATTTCGGGCGCCAATAATCTCTATTGGTTCGTGACTCACAAGAGTATCTGGGGGGATTGGGCGCGACGGGCGTTCCTGGCGCTGGCTTCCCCCGGCCTCGTGGGATTTTTTGAGCGCCCCGTCCGGTTCGCCGCCTTGACCGCGCCGCTTTGGTTCTTTCTGTCCAGCGCCTTGGCCCTAAGCGAGCGCCCGTCGCGAGCCGTTTTCCGGGCGATGTGGATGGCCGTGCCGTGGCTTTGGCTATGCAAGCTGATCGCCTTCGATGCCTCGTCCACGGACAATCTGAACGAGCTGATCGCCCGAGGCGGCGGCTTCGGCTTGGGCGGTGGGCTGTATCTGTACCTGCTGCTCGCCCTCCTATGCGCGAACAGCGCGCTGCTGGTCCGAGCCTGGCGCCAGGAAGGGAGCGGGCTGGCGGCCTGGATCTTGACCCTGTCGAGCTTGCCGCTGGGCTGGGTTCTGCTGAACGCGGGCTTGGAACCCGTCATCCTCAAGTATGGACAGGCGTTTTCCGGCGCGCAGTTCCTGCTCGGACCGGACCGCGCGCACCGGCTCGGCGAGGCCGAGCTTTTCCTGCGCTGGTCCTTGGTGCAACTCGGTACCGTCCTGACCTTGGCGGCCGGGGCGCATACGGCCTACGCCTTGTTTCCAGCTCCCGCCGCGTTCGCGTCGCGCGGGGACAAGCATCGGGCTTCGGCGCCACGCCGGGAGATCGCCGACTTCGTGCGCCCGCCGCGCCCGAAGTCGGAATAACGGCGTCAAGGCGCGTGGTTCGATCTCGGGCCGCTCGACCCTTTTGTAGGTACTGTAAAGATCCATGGGGCCGGCGCGCCGAATAATCTATTCCAGTCCAGCTAGAAAGCTTCGGAAAAACCGGCCCGCCAGGACGCGAACGAAGCGTGCGCGGCCAGGAACTATCTCTGTTCCTCCGGGTCCCGCGAAGCCCGTTCCCCCGAAAGGCCCGATCCCCCTGCTATACTGCCCCTATGCCAGCCTCCCACGCCTTGCCATGCTTTACGAACTGATCCGTCCCGCCTTGTTCCGCCTCGACCCCGAAACCGCCCATCATCTGACGCTGAGAGGGCTAAAAGCCTTATGCCGACTCGGCGGATGGAATCCGCTGCGGTACTCGCCAAAGGGCCGCGCGCGCTCGGTCATGGGCCTTTCGTTTCCCAATCCCGTGGGACTCGCCGCGGGTCTCGACAAGAATGGCGAATGCCTCGAGGGGCTTGCCGCGCTGGGCTTCGGCTTCATCGAAGTGGGCACGGTCACGCCCCGCCCGCAGCCGGGCAATCCTGCGCCGCGCCTGTTTCGCGTACCCGAGGCGGAGGCAATCGTCAACCGCATGGGCTTCAACAACAAGGGCGTGGATTATCTGGCTCAGGAAATCGAACGATCCCGCTATCGAGGCGTCCTGGGGATCAATATCGGCAAGAACCGGGATACGCCGGTCGAAAGCGCGTTGGACGATTACCTGGAGTCCTTGCGCAAGGTATATGCCCTGGCCAGCTATGTGACCGTCAACATCTCTTCTCCCAACACGCCCGGGCTCCGCACCCTCCAAACCCGCGAGAATCTGGCGCAGCTTCTCGCGGGGCTCGTCGCCGAGCGGGAAAGCCTGGCCCGTCAGCACGGCCGACGGGTGCCGCTGGCGGTCAAGATCGCCCCGGATTTGGAACCGCGCGAGATCGAGGAAATCGCCGACGCGCTGGTGCGCTTCCGGCTCGACGCGGTCATCGCCACCAACACCACGGCGTCGCGGGCCGGGGTCGAGGGTCTCGGCCACGCGGGCGAAGCCGGCGGGCTGAGTGGCCGGCCGCTGTTCGAGAAATCCACCGAGATAGTCCGGCGGTTGTCCCGGGCGTTGCAGGGAAAACTGCCCATCATTGCCTGCGGAGGCATCTTCGGCGTCGACGACGCCCGCCGGAAGCTCGACGCTGGGGCCGACCTGGTGCAGATCTATACCGGCTTGATCTATCGGGGGCCGGCTCTGGTTTCGGAACTCGTCAAGGGGCTATGAACCTCCAGGCGGGAACTCTCCGTCAAAAACCGTCCGGAAAAAGCCCCGAGGCCCCGTCCAGATCGCCGGTCTCGCGATAGATCAGCGGCTCCGCGTCCGGCTGCAGCAAGACCCCGTCCACCACCCGGCCGAGCGCCAGCACATGGTCCCCCGTGGGACACTCCCCGGCCAGCTCGCACTCGAAACGGGCGAGCGCGTCCTCCAGGAGCGGCGCCCCGGTCTTGCCGGTCCGCCAGGCCACGGCCGAGAGCTTTCCGGTATCGGCCGGGGCGCCGAAACGTCCGGCCAGTTCCAGCTGATCCCGCCGCAGCACGTTGATCGAGAACACGCCGCCTTCCCGCAGCAAGGCAAAGGACGAGTGCTTCGGATTAATGCTGAGCGCGAGCATGAGCGGTCGAAAGGATACCGGCATCACCCAAGCGGCCGTGAAGGCGTTGCGCTGCGGCCCGGCGGCCACGCCCACCACGTAGACGCCCGAAGTGATTCGCTTGAACAAGTCCGCCATGGAAAGACTCATGTGGCTCCTCCGGATCAAGCTGATCGCTTGAAGCTCTGACTGGTTTCACCGTTCTCTCTTTCGACCCCCGATGAAGGGGATCATTTC
Organism: Methylococcaceae bacterium; assembly: GCA_902810705.1. Lineage (GTDB taxonomy): Bacteria > Pseudomonadota > Gammaproteobacteria > Methylococcales > Methylococcaceae > CADDYU01. Next base: position 2,740 of record CADDYU010000021.1, on the reverse strand, counting down.
ATCGCGACTAAACGCGAAATCGGGCCTCGAGGCGATTATTTCGCCAAGGTGGGCCGGCGAGCCCCGGGCAAGATGGATGAAAGACGGGATGAACTCGGCCTTCTCGCCTCAATCTTCTCCGAACGGTCCCTTTTTCCGCAATCTTTCTCGCTCTCGCCTGTCGTAATAGGACATCGATGATTCCGTGCCGTGCCCTTCGAAGGGGCGGCCAGCCCCAGGGAAACGGACGGAGGCGACCGGCAAGACACTTGGGATGAGGAGGCGAGCCATGGCGAACACAGTCAGCGACTTTCTTTTGGATAGATTGGAAGCCTGGGGAATCAAGCGTTTGTACGGATATCCGGGCGATGGCATCAACGGCATCATGGGGGCGCTGGGACGGGCCGGGGGGAGGTTTCAATTCATTCAGGCCCGCCATGAAGAGATGGCGGCCTTCATGGCCTGCGCCCACGCCAAGTTCACCGGGCAATTGGGCGTGTGCGTGGCGACCTCGGGACCGGGCGCGATCCATCTCTTGAACGGGCTGTACGACGCCAAGCTGGACCATCAGCCGGTCCTCGCGATCGTCGGCCAACAGTCCCGCGGCGCCTTGGGCGGCCATTACCAGCAGGAGGTGGATCTTCTGACTCTGTTCAAGGACGTGGCCTCGGAGTACGTGCACATGGCCTCGTCGCCGGCTCAAATCCGCCATCTGGTGGACCGGGCGGTGCGCATCGCCCTCTGCGAGCGGACCGTCACCTGCCTGATTCTCCCCAACGACGTGCAGGAACTGGACGCGGTCGTCACGCCACCCCGCAAGCACGGCCACATCCTCTCGGGCCATGGCTACTCCGCGCCGCAGGTAGTGCCGAAACGGAACGATCTCGAGCGGGCCGCGGACGTATTGAACGAGGGCCGGCGGGTCGCGATATTGGTGGGCGCCGGGGCCCTGCACGCCACCGACGAGATCATCGAAGTCGCGGACCTGCTCGGGGCCGGGGTCGCCAAGGCGCTCTTGGGTAAGGCCGCCGTGCCGGACGAGCTGCCCTTCGTCACCGGCTCCATCGGTCTCTTGGGCACCCGGCCCAGCTACGAGATGATGCTGAATTGCGATACCCTCCTGATGGTCGGCTCGCGCTTCCCCTACACCGAGTTCCTGCCCAAGGAAGGCCAGGCGCGGGGCGTGCAGATCGATCTCGACGCCCGCATGCTGAGCATGCGCTATCCCATGGAAGTGAACCTGGTGGGCGACAGCGCCGAAACCCTGCGCGCGCTGATCCCGCTGCTGCAACGGAAGACCGACCGGGATTGGCGGCTCTCCATCGAGCAGGGCGTTCGGGAATGGTGGCAGGTGCTGGAGGCCCGGGCCATGAACGAAGCCAATCCCATCAACCCGCAGCGAGTGTTCTGGGAACTGTCCCCGCGTCTTCCCGAGCGCTGTATTATCTCCGCCGATTCCGGGTCCGGCACCAACTGGTACGCCCGCGACGTGAAGATCCGCCGCGGCATGATGGCCTCGCTCTCCGGCGGGCTTGCCACCATGGGCTGCGGCGTGCCCTACGCCATCGCCGCCAAGTTCGCCTATCCCGAACGAGCGGTCATCGCCCTAGTGGGCGACGGCGCCATGCAGATGAACGGCAACGCCGAGCTGGTGACGGTAGAGAAATACTGGAAGGAATGGCGCGATCCGCGCTTCATCGTGCTGGTGCTCAACAACCGCGACCTCAACCAGGTGACCTGGGAGCAGCGGGCGATGGCCGGCGATCCCAAGTACGAGGCCTCGCAGGACCTGCCGGATTTCCCCTACGCGCGCTACGCGGAATCGCTGGGATTTTTGGGGCTCAGGGTGGACAGGCCGGAGGACATCGCTCCCGCCTGGGAGCGGGCCTTCGCCGCCGACCGGCCGGTGCTGCTGGAAGCCTACACCGATCCCAACGTGCCGCCCTTGCCGCCGCACATCACCTTCGAGCAGGCCAAGGCGTACATGTCGGCCCTGTTCGGCGGCGATCCGGACGCCTGGGGGATCATCAAGTCCTCGGCCAAGGAAATGGCCTCGGGCGTTTTGCCGGAGCCGGAGAAGGTTTAGTACTACAGCCGCAGTTACCGATCGAAGGGCGTATGGTAGTAGGCCGATTGCGTCGTCATTTTTTGCGAAACCTTTTGGGACTTCCCTGTCACCAAAAGGAGCAAAAAATTGGCGACGGGTTATTGCCTGCGGCGGCCCGCGCTCGTCCTGCGTCCGCCACGTCTCCCTACTCCGCTACGCTGCGCACCGCACCATGGCTCCCACACTGACTTGACGCCGGTTCGGTGGCCTTATGTTTTGTCTCCGCCTCCGCTGGTGCTCCGACTCCGACAAAACATCCGGCCCTCCGGCTACGCGGGGATCGTCGCACTCCGCTCGTCCGCTAGCGCGGCCTCGACTTCCTTGTGCTCCTTCTCTGAAGAAAGGCCGACACTTGGTCGGGGTGCAGCGCCAATACAGCGGCACGGCCGGCCGCATCGAGAACTGCCAGGTGGGCGTGTTCCTGGGCCACGCCCGCCGGCACGGCGCAGCGTTCCTCGACCGGGCGCTGTACCTGCCCAAGGACTGGGCCGCCGATCCGGTGCGTCGTACCGAGGCGCACGTGCCCCAAGCGGTGACGTTTCGCACCAAGCCAACGTTGGCGCTGGAGATGATTGAGCGGGCCTTGGACGCTGGCGGGCCATGCCGCTGGGTTATCGGCGATGAGGTGTACGGGGGCGATCGGACCCTGCGGTT
>CADDYU010000020.1 GCA_902810705.1 Methylococcaceae bacterium | reverse complement strand
GCCGCGGGTCTTGGCTTGGGCGGAGATTTCGGGCGTGGCGGAACGACGGGCTTTGGGGGCGCCGAGGCTTTGGGCGGCGCGGAAACGGGCTCGACCTTCCTGGGTTCCGGCTCTGATTCCTTAGAACTGGGAACCGGTTTCGGGGCGGCCGCGAGCGATACTTCTATGACCTTGGCCGGCTTGGGCCTAGATTCCGGCTTCTGCTCCAACACCCCCCGGAAGTGCCAGACCGTAAAATGCAGCGCCGCCGAAAGGACGACCGCCAAGCCATAGCGGAATCCGCGACGTCGAATGGGGACTGCCGTATCGGCCGGCAAGCCGATCAACGCCATCGGAGTCCGCATAAGCGTATTCGTGCTCCGTAAGGCGGCTTGATGCACCTCGAAAGCATTCAATGTCAGGCAGTGAACGAAATTTTGGGTCGAATCTTAACGGAGACGGCATGCGGACCTGGCAAGATCGGCGCGGTCAGGCAGCCGTCCATCAACCTGCACGGAGCCGGCAAAGGTGTTTAACTCACGGTGTTTCCCCTGCCTAGCCCGGACCACCGCCGCCGTTATTGGCATAATCCGCAATCTTCTGATCTAGCTTGTCCAGCAAGCTATTAAAGCCTTCCCGATCGATGACGCTGGTGTATTGGGCCTTCTTCAAGGCAAGATCGCTGATGCCATCGACAATGATGTTGATGATTCGCCATTGGCCGTTGAAATCACTGACGATGTATTCGAATTTAACGGGCTTTTCCTTAGGCGCCGCGAGATTGTAACGAAGTATCAGACGGCCGTTCTTCAAATCCTGGCTAGAATCAAACTTGAAGGATTCGCCCCCATAATCCTTGAACTGGGCCGCGTAGGTGGCGATGCTGAGATCGGTCAGCTTTTGAATGAACGCGGTTTTTTGCGCCCGATCCAATTTTTTCCAATGACTACCGAGGGCGATTTGGGAGACCGCTTCGAATTCAAAGGCATCCTTGACTACCGGCTCGAGCCTTTTATAGCGGCCTTGATAGCCCAGCTGCTTGCTGCCTTTCATCACCTCGATCAGCGTGCCATTCAGCCGGTCCACGGTTTTTTTGGCCTCTTCCACGGTGTCGGCCAGCGCCGCGAAAGGCGCAATGCCGATCAGCAACCATGCCAGTATTACCTTAAAAAACATAGTTTTCCCCTTGCTCGGTCAAGACCGCGACTATACCACAAATATCAGCCCACTGGCCGCAGAGCACGTTCCGGCAGAAGGCAGCGCTACGCGTGCCTCTCATTTTCGCACGCGTAAATTAAGGTCAACCCGCCCTGAAAGGCACTCCTTGAGGCTTAAATCGCTACCCCACAAAATTTCAAAAGCCCGAATTTAGAGCAAAAAACGGTTCGGCGACCCTAAGCTGCCGAACCGCTCTCGATCCATTTTTTATTAAGACCTCCTAAGCTGAGGATTGCTTATCCGCTTGAAACCATGAAGGCCCCGCCTTCTTTCCGGCTCGGTAAAACCTTGCGGGAGTTTATAAGCGGCACTGGCGGCAGCTTCGGCAACGGTTTGGGGGCGATGGCCTATTTCTCGTGTTTGCTGCCTTTAATCAAGAGCTAAGGTGATGATGGCGGCAATGTTAAGCGCGCCAATATAAACCCACAGATGATCCTTAATTCTTGTAGTTGTTGTGCCATTTTGTCCCTCCCCTTTTTTCGGCTTGTGTCGCAGCTCGCGCGGAGCCCTGGAAACATCATTGAAAATACTGAGAGAAATGTTTGACCTGGATCAAGCATTCGGCACATTTACCCCGATGGGACGAATCGCGCCATTGGCCAGAAGTTTATCGGCCGAGGTCCGGTCCCGAAGGCTTCCGGCCCCAGAATCGCGACGACGGAAGCTCAAGATTGTCAATGAGGCCGGTCGGGATGCAGAATGAGGCGGGGCGCTCAGAACCCAAATCCGGAAATTCCGGCATCATATCGCGGGCCGGGTAGCGGCCCCACAGCATCGAATAACACCAAACATCACCCGAGGAGCGGTTACATGGATAACAAGCTACACCATCGAGTCGTGGTGGTCGGAGGCGGCGCCGCCGGCCTTGCCATCGCGGCGAGATTGCGGCATGCGGGCCTGGAGGACGTCGCCATCATCGAGCCGTCCGAGCAACATTACTACCAGCCTTTCTGGACCTTCGTAGGCGGGGGAGTGGTCGATCGAAAGGACTCGGTCCGGCCCATGGCGGAGCTGATTCCAAGAGGCGCGGTGTGGATCAAGGACGCCGCCGAGAGCTTCGATCCGGCGAACAACAGCCTATCCACTCGAGGCGGCAAGACGATTTCCTACGAATATCTGGTGGTCTGTCCGGGCCTGCAAATCGACTGGGACAAGATCCCGGGACTGCCCGAAGCGCTGGGCAAGAACGGCGTTTGCAGCATTTACCACTATGATCAGGCCCCCATTACCTGGGAAAACATCAAGAACTTCAAGGGCGGCAATGCCGTGTTCACCTTTCCGCCACCGCCCATCAAGTGCGCCGGCGCGCCGCAGAAGATCATGTATCTGGCGGAGGATTATTTCCGCAAGCACGGTGTCCGCAACAAGACGCGGGTGGTGTATTACTGCGCGACACCCACCATCTTTAGCGCCCCCAAGTACGCCGCCGCCCTGATGGAGCAAGTGGTGAAGCCGCGCGGGATCGATGTCCTCTTCAAACACCAGCTGACGGAAATTCGCGCCGGCACGAAGGAAGCCGTGTTCAAGAACACCGAAACCAGCGAGTCAGTCGTCCAGCCCTATGATCTAATCCACGTGGTGCCGCCCATGAGCGCGCCGGATTTCATCAAGCGCAGCCCGCTCGCCAACGCGGCCGGCTGGGTGGACGTGGACAAGGAGACGCTGCAACACGTCCACTATCCCAATGTATTCAGCCTGGGGGACGCGAGCAGCCTGCCGACTTCGAAAACCGCGGCAGCCATCCGGGCCCAAGCCCCCATACTGGCGGCGAATTTGCTGTCGGCCATGCGTGGCGGCCAGGGGCCCCTGAAATACGACGGCTATACGTCCTGTCCGCTCATCACCGGCTACGGCAAATTGATCCTGGCGGAATTCGATTACGATCTGAAGCCGAAGGAAACCTTCCCCTTCGATCAAGGCAAGGAGCGCTACAGCATGTACTTGCTAAAGCGGTATGTGATTCCGGTGATTTATTGGGATGGTCTGCTGAAGGGCCATAAATGGCCGCAGCCGGGGCATGCCTGAGCCCGCAGCGGCCTTATCGCGTCTGTGGACGGCGGCACGCTGCTTTGAGGCAAGCTTGCGGCGAGGCCGTTCCGCCTCGGATCTCGCTGAGAGCCGGCGATCGGGCTCCGCCCGGACCTTCTCTTGCCTGGAGTGGGACGGCTCGGATGGAAAGGCTCTCCCGTGAATTGATCATGCTCTAATCCGTGCTTCCGCATGCTCCGTCTCTATCAATCCGACAAGCTGGAAATCCTGGGAGAGGCCCTTGCGGCGGAGTACGAGCCCCCGGCCTCACCCTTCACGCCGGACATCATCATTGTCCCGAGCCAGGGCATGGGGCGCTGGGTGTCGTTGCGGCTGGCGGAAAAGTTGGGCATCTGCGCCCATGTCAGATTCGTCCTGCCGGCGAGCTTCGTATGGGAACGGCTGCGGGGACTTTTCGGCGAATTGCCCAAGCGCTCGCCGTTTTCGAGCGAGGTGCTCGCCTTCCGGATCATGGCTTGGCTGGGTCGGTCGGAAAACCTGGCGCGGGCGCCGCGATTGGCCGGATACCTCCGGGATGGCGAGGAACTGCGCCGGTTCCAACTGGCGGTACGGATCGCCGACATGTTCGATCAGTATCTGGTGTACCGGGAAGACTGGATCGCGGCCTGGGAGAGGGGCGAGACCCTGGGCCTTGGCGACGACGAGGATTGGCAGGCGCGGCTGTGGCGGGATTTGGCGAGTGAAGCCAGCGTGCCGCATCGAGCGCAGTTCATGAGCCAACTTCTGGCCGGAATTGCAGGCGCGAGAGAGGCAAATTCTCTTTCCCGGACCGGGACGGGAGGGGGGGAATCGAAGGCCGGCGATGCATCGTCCCGCCTTGTCGTCTTCGGCGTATCCTCCCTGCCTCCCGTATTCCTGAACGTGTTGGAAGCGCTCGGCAAGCGTACGGACGTCGCGATCTACGCCCTGAATCCCTGCCGTGAATATTGGGGCGAAATCCGCGACGAGCGGGAGATCAGCCGCTTGGCGGGGGAAAGCCAGCCAGAGGATTTGTACCTGGAAGTCGGGCATCCGCTGCTGGCATCGCTGGGCAAACAGGGGCGTGAATTCTTCGATGCCCTCGCCGAATGCGCCGAGGTCCGCCCGCTGTTCGAGGCGGAACCCCGGCGGGATTCCCTGCTGCACCTTCTCCAAGCCGACATCCTGGAACTCGTGGACCGCCGAAGCGCCGGCAAGCTCGCTATTTCGCCCGACGACCGCTCGCTGCAAATCCACGTCTGCCACAGTCCCATGCGGGAGGTGGAGGTGCTGCGCGACCAGCTTCTGGCGAGGTTCGACGCCGACCCGGACCTGCAACCTGGCGAGGTGGCGGTGCTCACTCCGGACATCGAAAAATACGCCCCCTATATCGAAGCGGTGTTCGTCGGCGGCCGGGGCGTTCCGCGCATCCCGTTCAGCATCGCCGATCGGGGACTCGCCCACCACCATCCGCTCCTGGAAAGCTTCCTCGCCCTCCTGGATCTGCCGGAGAGCCGCTTCTGCGCGGATGCTACCCTGGCTTTCCTGGAGCAGCCGGCCATTCTGCGCCGGTTTGGCCTTCGCGAGGACGATCTGCCCCTGATCCACGACTGGACACGGGCCGTCGGCGCCCGCTGGGGACGGGACGGCCTCCACAAGGCCGAGCACGGCCTGCCGGAAATACCCCGCCATACCTGGCGCTTCGCCCTACAACGGCTGATGCTGGGCTACGCCCTGCCGGAGTCCCTGGCCGGCGGCGGCTTGCCGCTGTTCGAGGGAGCGCTGCCCTACGACGACATCGAGGGTGGCCGGGCACTGACTCTCGGACGGTTCGCCGATTTTCTGGAAGCCTTGTTCGACTGGGCCGAGCGGCTCAAAAAGGATTGTCCTCCGGAAGCCTGGGCCGAGCGGCTGAACGCCTTGGTGGATCGGCTCGTCGACCCGCGCGGCGAGGAGGAAACGGCCGTGCTTAAGCTCCGCTGCGCGTTCGATGCGCTGCGGGAGCTCGCGGAACAGGCCGCATTCCGGGACCCGATCGGCGTGCGCGTGGTGAAGAGCTGGCTCGCCGCCCGGCTGGCCGAGCCTTCAGGTTCGGCGGGCTTTCTCACCGGCGAGGTCACCTTCTGCGCCATGGTGCCGATGCGAAGCCTGCCGTTCAAGCTCATCGCCGTGCTGGGGCTCGATTATGACGCCTTTCCCCGCGACCGCCACCCGCCAGGCTTCGACCTGCTCGCCCGCCATCCCCGGAGGGGCGACCGCTCGCGCCGGCTGGACGACCGGTACCTCTTCCTGGAGACCCTACTGTCGGCGCGGGAAACGCTATACCTGAGCTACGTCGGTCGGAACATTCGCGACAACCGCATCCAGCCGCCCTCGCCCCTGGTCTCCGAGTTGCTCGAGGTCGTAAAGCAAAGCGTCGAACTTCCGAACTCTCTCTTCGAGGAAGAGGGAAGTAGCCTCGAAACGCAGCTCGTCACCGTACATCCTCTGCAATCTTTCGATCCCGCGTATTTTCGCGACGATCCCCGCCTGCCCGGCTTTTCCGCCACCTGGCTCAATGCCGCCCGTGGCTTGGGCCGCGGCGAGAAGAAGCCCGCGCCACTGTTCGATCGCGATCTGCCGGAGCCGGAGGAAGACGCCTGGACGTCGATCGACGTGGAAGAGGTGCTGCGATTTTACGGCAACCCGGCGCGGTTTCTCCTCCAAAAGCGGCTGAACATCTTTCTCGAGACAGTCCCGAACCGCTGCGAAATCCGCGAGCCCTTCGCGCTCGACCATTTCACTGCGCTCTCGATCCGAGAGGAGTGCCTCGCCGCGCTATTGGACGGCCGGCCGACGGACGATTTGGCCCACTTGGCCGAAGCTCGGGGCGCCTTGCCGCACGGTGCTTTCGGCGCGAGGCTCCATGCCCGCGAACAGGCTCTCGCGCAAAAGCTCTTATCGGCGGTTCGCCCTTTCCTTGGGGAAGGCCGTCGGCCTCCACTCGAGATTCATTTCAAGGCCGATGGAACCGAGCTCGAGGGCTGGCTGCGCGGCGTCTCGTCCCATGGGCTAGTGGATTCCATCCCCGACAACTTCAGGGAGCGGCATGCCTTCGGCCTGTGGTTTCGCCATCTTTTGTTGTGCCAATTGCGGCCCGCCGACACTCGGTTGGAGAGCCGGCTCTTCTGCCTCGACCGCAGTCTGGCCTTGTCCGCCGTGAAGGCCCCGGAGCGGGAGCTTCGGAAATTGCTGGGCCATTTCCGCCGCGGACTTCGCCGGCCCTTGGCCTTTTTCGTCAAAAGCGCCTATGTTTACACCGAGCAGGTCAGGCGGAGAGGCGCCGACGCGGACGCCGCCCTACGCGCGGCCCATAAGGTCTGGGACGAACCGGAATACCGGAATGGCAGTCACTACGGCGAATCGGAAAACCCTTACTATCAGGCGGTTTATCGCGGCGTCGATCCTCTGGACGGCGAGTTTCAGAACCTTTCCTTGGAGATCTTCGGCCCCTTCTTCGACGCCCTCGTTCCCGAATAGCGCATGACGGACGTCCACTTTCAGCCCCTGGATATCCACAAGGTCCCGCTCGGCGGCCTCACCCTGATCGAAGCCAGCGCCGGCACGGGCAAGACCTGGACCATCTCCGGACTTTATCTTCGCTTGTTGCTGGAGCGGGGCCTTGGCGTCGATCGCATCCTGGTGGTGACCTACACCAAGGCCGCGACGGCGGAACTGCAAGACCGGATCCGCCAGCAGCTCGCGAACTGCCTGAACGCCTCGAACGCCCCCCAAGGCGCCGCCGACGGATTCTGCCGGGATCTTTTGAACGCCCTGCCGCCGGCGCGGCGAGCGCTCGCCGAGCGCCGGCTGATCGGGGCCTTGAGCGCGCTTGACCAGGCCGCCATCCATACCATCCATGGGTTTTGCCAGCGCGTGCTCACGGAAAGCGCGTTTGAATGCGGCGCCGATTTCGATTGCGAGCTCCTGGCGGACGACAGCGAACTATTGGGCCTGATGGTGGATGATTTCTGGCGGCGCGAGCTTTACGCGGAATCCGGGCTTTGGCTCGATTACCTGATTCATAAGGGACAAACGCCGGACCAATGGCGGCGCGAAATCGCGCCGCATCTCGGCAAGCCCTTCCTGCGCCTCGTTCCGGCCGCGATTCCTCAAGACCTTAGCGCCATCGAGGAGGATCACCGAGCCGCCTTCGCGGCCGTCGGGCGCCTCTGGCGGACCCAAGGCGCCGAGGCCGAGCGCCTTTTGTTGAATTTCCAAGGCTTCAACAGCCGAATGTACCCACGGGAGGCGCTGCCGCTCTGGCTGGAATCCTGGCGGACATTCTTCTCCCTCGCCGAACCGGGCTTGGCCTTGCCGGACAAGCTGGACAAGCTGGCGCCCGAGAACCTGGCCCAGGGAACCACCAAAAAGCATTCTCCGCCAAGCCATCCCTTGTTCGATGCCTGCCGGCTGTTCCTGGATCGACACCGCGCGCTGGTGGACGGCTATGGTCAGCGGCTTGTGGGCCTCAAACTGCGACTGCTCGACTACTGCGACGCCGAACTGCCCCGGCATATCCGGCGTCGGCGGCTGTTGTCCTTCAGCGAGATGCTGAATCGGCTGAAGGAGGCGCTGGACGGCGAGTCCGGTGAGAGCCTCGCCGAAGCCGTCCGCGTCCGCTATCCGGCCGCGCTGATCGATGAGTTTCAGGACACCGACCCGGTCCAGTACCGGATATTCCAAACCCTCTACGGCGGGCGCGATCTGCCGGCCTTCCTGGTAGGTGACCCGAAGCAGGCCATCTATCACTTCCGGGGCGCCGACGTTTTCAGCTACCTTCGGGCGCACCGCGATGCGGCCGCCCGTTTCACCCTGGAGACCAACTATCGGTCCGAGCCCCGGCTGATCGACGCCGTCAACCGGCTGTTCGACAGCCGGCGGCACCCGGCTCCATTCCTGTTGAACGAGATCCACTACCGAGGCGTGAAAGCCGCCGATACGCGCCGCAGCGCTTTGGATATCGAGGAGGAAAGCCTCGAACCCTTCCGGTTTTTTCTCGCGCCGGCGGGACAAGACAAAGCGGGCGAGGAAGTCCCGTTAAGCAAGGACAAGGCCAACGCCTGGTCAGCGGAGATCACGGCCCGGGAAATCGCTCGCCTGCTGAACCTCGCGGCGGACGGCAAGGCCCGGATCGTCGACCCACGCGGGCCACGCGCGCTGCACGGCGGCGATATCGCGGTGCTGGTGCCGTCCCACCGCCAGGGCGGCCTGATCGAGCGGGCCCTCTGGCGCTATCGGGTTCCCAGCGTGCGACAAAGCCGCCAGAGCGTGTTCGAGACGGCTGAGGCTCATGATTTGCAGCGAATCCTCTGGGCGGTGGCCGAACCCAGCCGCGCGGCGCGGCTTCGAGCCGCCCTGCTCAGCGACTGCCTGGGTCTCTCGGGGAGCGAACTGGTCGCCCTGCTCGAGGACGAGGCGGCCTTCGAGAACCTGATGGCGCGGTTCCATCGCTACCACGAACTGTGGGTGAAGCGGGGCTTCATGCCGATGTTTCAGGTTTGGCTGGAGGAAGAGCGCATCGCCGACCGGTTGCTGGAGTTCGAGGACGGCGAGCGCCGGCTCACCAACCTGCGCCATCTCGCCGAATTGCTGCAGGCCGAAAGCCGCCGTCACACCGCCCTGGAAACCCTCCTCGGCTGGTATGCGGCGGTCCTCGAGACGCCTCCCCGGGACAGCGAGGACGGCCTGCTGCGGTTGGAAAGCGACGCCCGGCGCGTCAATATCGTCACTATCCACGCCAGCAAGGGGCTGGAATTTCCCATCGTGTTCTGCCCTTTCGTGTGGGATGGCCGGCTTTGGCAAAGCGACGAGCCCGCGGCCTTCCACGACGCGCACGGCGTGCCCACGCTCGACCTCGGTTCACCGGATTTCGCGGCGCATCGGGCCCTGGCCAGCCGGGAAAAACTCGGCGAGAAGCTGCGTCAACTGTACGTCGCCCTGACCCGGGCCGAACACCGCTGCTATCTCGTGTGGGGCCGTATCCGGGACATGGAAACCGCCGCCCTGAGCTGGCTGTTGCACGGCCCGGAAACGCCGGTGGAGAACCCCATCGATCATCTCAAGACGCAGCTAGCTGGCTCGCCGCTCGCCGCCATCGAGGATCGGGTTCGGAGCCTCGCGGCCTGCTCGGCCGGCGCCATGGCGCTGTGTCGGGCGCCGCCGCCTACGGTGCTCCGATCTCCGCCTGCGGCTCCGGAAGATCTGACGGTGACCGCCTTCGACCGCCCCCTGCTCTTGCCCAACTGGCGGATGAGCAGTTTCACCGGCCTCGCCACCGGCCGCCACAGCGAAGCCCCAGACCACGACCTCTCGTTCGAGCCCGAGCTTACCGAAGAACCCGGCGCAACCCTCTTCGCCTTTCCCCGCGGCGCACGCGCCGGCTCGTGTCTTCACGCCATCTTGGAGGAGTGGGATTTCACCTGCGAGGATGGCGACCGGCTCGGCGATTTGGTGCGCCGCAAGCTCAAAGCCCATGGCTTCGAGGAGCACTGGACCGCCACGGTCCGCCGCCAGCTGGAAGCGGTGCTGGCGACGCCGCTCGACAAGGCCGGCCTGAAACTCGGCGCGATTTCCCCGAATCGCCGTCTGGCGGAGATGGAATTCACCTATTCGCTCAAGGGCGGGGATGCCCGGAGCTTGCACCGGCTTTTGTCCGACCCCGGCCATAGCGCCGATCCCCGCTTCGCCGAGGCGGCTCGGCGGCTCGATTTTCATCAGATCGAAGGCTATATGAAAGGTTATATCGATTTGGTTTTCGAGAGCGGCGGGAAGTATTATCTCGTTGACTACAAATCCACCTGGCTCGGGAACAAATACTCCGATTACGCGGCCGATCCCCTGGCCGAGGCCATGGCCCGCGAGCATTATTACCTGCAATACCTCATCTACACGGTGGCCCTGCACCGCTATCTAACGCTGCGCCTGCCGGCTTATGATTACGAAAGCCATTTTGGCGGGGTGTATTACCTGTTTCTTAGGGGAATGGCCCCCCACAGGAAGACGGGAATATTTTGGGACCGGCCCAAGCTCGGCTTGGTCAAGGCGTTGGAGACCAGGCTCGGCCGGTGAATGGCCGTTCCCGGGCTTGGATTCCTCGCGTTCAGGGATTGACGCAAACCGCCGTTCCGGCACAGTCGAAATTGGGCAGCGATAGTTATGGAATCCATCAGCGCGTTCGAAATCATCAAGGTCGGCATCGGCCCGTCGAGCTCCCATACGATGGGACCGTGGCGAGCCGCCAGCCTGTTTCTGGAAGAACTGCCCGACCTGGATGCCGTGGTGTCGGTCACGGTGCGACTCTACGGCTCGCTCGCCAAGACCGGCCTCGGACACGGCACCGACGTCGCCATATTAATGGGGCTTTCGGGCGAGGATTACACGCTCATCGACGCTGGCACGATTCCAGCGAAAGTGAGAGAGATCAAGACCAAGAAGCGCCTTTGGCTGGGCGGCCGCCGGGAGCTGCCGTTCGAGTACGCGCGGGATTTGATCTTCGATGGCGCGACGTTCCTGCCCCGCCACGCCAATGGCGTGCGCTTCGAGGCGGCGCTTCGAGACGGCGTCAGGTTCGCCCGGACTTACTACTCCCTGGGCGGCGGCTTCATCGCGACCGAGACCGAGCCCGTCCCCTCGACGGCCAGGACGATCGTCACGCCCTACCCTTGCCATAAAGCCGCGGACTTGGCGCGCCACTGCCAAGCCCTGAATTTATCGGTTTCGGAGCTGACCTATTTGAATGAGCAGGCCTGGCGGAGCCGAAGCGAGATCGACGCCTTGGCGCTTGGGCTGTGGCAGGAAATCCGCGCCTGCGTCTTCCGCGGCGTGAGCCGCGCGGGTTACTTGCCCGGAGGGCTTAGAGTCAAGCGCCGGGCCGCCGAGCTCAACCGCAAGCTTCTCGGCGCGGCCGTTTACGCGAGCCTCGACGAGTGGCTGGACCTCGTTAGACGGCAGCCGCGCGAGTTCGTCCGCGTCAACAAGTGGATTTCCTGCTTTGCTCTCGCGGTCAACGAAGAGAACGCCTCGTTCGGGCGGATCGTGACGGCGCCCACCAATGGCGCCGCCGGCGTCATCCCGGCGGTTTTGCTGTACGCCTGGTGTTTCGTGGACGGTTTCGACGAGGACAATGTCATCCGCTTTCTTCTGATCGCCGGCGAGATCGGGACCCTGTTCAAGAAGAACGCGACCCTTTCCGCGGCGATGGGCGGCTGCCAGGCGGAGATCGGCGTATCTTCGGCCATGGCGGCGGCGGGTCTGGCCGAAGCCTTGGGCGGTTCGCCGGAACAGGTGCTCCAGGCCGCCGAAATCGCCATGGAGCATCATCTGGGACTGACCTGCGACCCGGTCGGCGGCTTGGTCCAGATTCCCTGCATCGAGCGCAACAGCATGGGCGCGGTAAAGGCCATCACGGCGGCGAACATCGCTCTGGAGAGCGATCCGGCCGAGGCCCGGGTGAGCCTCGATGCCGTGATTCAGACGATGTGGGAAACTGCCCGGGACATGAATAGCCGCTACAAGGAAACCGCGGAAGGCGGGCTGGCGATGCAGATTCCGGTGAGCCTCCCGGAGTGCTGAGGCGGCGTTCCCAGGACTTGGCTCGTCCCGGTCGCTTATCCGATAATCTCGGCGCTCCAAGCCGATATCATGCCAAATCCCATGAAAATCCTTTACCTTCACGGTTGGAAGTCCGTGCCCAACGGCGTCAAGCCCTCGTTTCTCATCCACCACGGCCACGACCTCGTTCAACCCGCGCTGCCCGACGAGGATTTCAACGGCGCGATTCGGATCGCTCAAGCCGAATTGGACCGGCATCGGCCCCAAGTCGTGGTGGGTTCGAGCCGGGGCGGCGCGCTGGCCATGGGACTCTCGGCGGGCTCGATCCCGTTGGTGTTGCTGTGCCCGGCCTGGAAACGCTGGGGCCAGGCGAGGACCGTCAAGCCGGGAACGCTGATCCTGCACGCCGTGGCCGATGACGTGGTTCCCTACGCGGACAGTTTGGAGCTGTTGCGGAGTAGCGGCTTGCCCGAGTCCTCGCTGATCACCATCGGAAACGACCATCGCCTAGCCGATCCGACGTCCCTGCAGGCCCTGCTTGCGGCCGTGGAGCGGGCGGGTTCGCCTCAACCTGGGTAAATCCCTATCCCATAAGGCTTCTCGCCGGCTCGATCGAGGACGAGCCGGCGTCGCCCGTCCAAGGCTTCATCCGGATGCCGAATCCTTGGTCTTCAGCCTCAACGATTTGGCGGCGCCGATGACCAACCTCAATTTGCCATCTCCAGGCTCGTAGCGTTGGCCATTTTGACACGACCCTGTTGAATCCTCCCGGTCAGGCCAAACCTGGCTCTCGCGCGATCCGCCCGGAGCGGATGGCTTTCGCCGGATCAAGATCTGCGGTAGCCATAAAGCCAGCGGGCGGTGGTGTGGCCCCGATTTCTGACCGAATGCCGCGCGCCGGCCGGGATGAACACCTCGACGCCAGGTTCGGGGTACTGCACGACGCCGTCGATCTCCAATTCGATCCGGCCCTCTAGCAGCAGAACCAACTCGTCCACGCCATGGGTGAAGTTCTCCCAGCACCGGCCCGGCGGATCGACCCAGAGATCGCAACTGAATCCGCGTGCAGCCCATTCTTTTTCAACAGCAGCTTGGTTCAACATGTGAGGATTCCTCCTGAAGTAGGCAGGAACGACTTCCGCGAGTAGTCTACTCCCGAGGCTCCGCCAGGAGCCATGCATAGAACCAAAGAGGACCTTTCCATGACTAAGCCCATTGCTTTGGTGGCGGGCGCCACCGGACTCGTCGGTCGGGAATGCGTGCGCCTTCTTTCAAGAGACGACAGGGTAGGCGAAATCCGCGCTCTGGTCCGTCGATCGTTGCCGCCGGAAATCCAAGTGCCTCGCGTGCGTGAGTGCCGAACCGAGTTCGACCGCCTGGACGAGCATCCGGACTGGTTTGAGGTCGATTGGGTGTTTTGCGCGCTCGGCACCACCCTACGCGCCGCGGGCTCCCAAGAGGCCTTCCGGCGCGTCGACTTCGATTACTCCCTAGCCATCGCCAATGCGGCGCGGACCCGAGGGGCTCGGCATTTTCTGCTGGTCAGCGCCCTTGGCGCGAATGCCCGCTCGAGCTTTTTCTACAACCGGGTCAAGGGCGAGTTGGAGGAGGCCGTGATTAAACTGGGCTATCCTTCGCTCACGATCGCTCGGCCATCGTTGCTCCTGGGCGATCGGCCGCAACAGCGGTTTGGCGAGGAATTCGCCAAGCGGTTGGCCTGGCTGTTTCCGCCCAAATGGCGGCCGGTGAGAGCCGGCCAGGTAGCCTCGGCCCTGGTTCGGGCGGCGCATGCCGAAGCACCCGGCCTCGAGGTGCTGGACAACGCTAGACTCCGGAACGAGCCCGTTTAGGCGAGCAAACGCCTGAACCGCGACGAAAGCCGCGCTTTGATCCGGCAAGAGACCGGTGGGGCTGTGGCCTAAAACTTATACCGGGTGTGAGTCAGCTGCGGATCGCTCTGTTAGAATGCCTCCACTAGCAGCCTCGAACTTATCGTCCGCCCCTCCCCTATCCCGCCATGCCAATTCAGGACACGCCATTGCCGGAAGCAGCCCCTTCGCCGGTCATAAGGGTCGCGGCCGGCGTGATCTTGGATGACATGGGTCGGGTGCTCATCGCCAAACGCCCGACCCATCTTCATCAGGGCAATCTTTGGGAATTCCCGGGCGGCAAGCTGGAGCCCGGCGAAACGGGGGAACAAGCCTTGCGGCGGGAGCTTAAGGAAGAACTGGATATCGACGTGACGCAAGCCTCGCCCCTGATCGGCATCCGGCACGACTATCCCGATCGACGGGTGCGGCTGGACGTTTGGCGGGTGGAGCGGTTTCGTGGAACGCCGAGGGGCTTGCAGGGGCAGCCGATCCGCTGGACGGTTCCGGACGAATTGCCCCGCCTCTCCTTTCCCGCCGCCAATCGACCCGTGGTAACGGCAGCGCGGCTGCCGGATCATTACGCCATCGTCGACGTCGAGGCCGACGATTCCAAGCCGGTACGGGATCGACTTGATCGGCTTGCGAGCGCCGGCATTCAATTGGTTCGTTTACGGCCAAAACGGATCAATATGCACCAATATGGGTCTTTGATAGCAGGCGCGACCGAATTCTGCCGCTCCAAGGGCCTTCGCCTGTTGCTTAGCGGAGATCCGGACCTGGTGCGGCGAACCGGCGCCGCGGGGCTCCACCTGCGCGCGGACCAGCTCATGGCGCTTAGCCGGCGGCCGCTGGACTCGTCCTTCTGGGTGGCCGCCTCCTGCCATAACCGCGCGGAATTGCGGCAGGCGGAGCGCATCGGCGCGGACTTCGCCGTGCTGGGCCCGGTGTGCGCCACTTTAAGCCATCCGGGGGCCAAGCCGCTGGGATGGGCGGCTTTCGCCGCTCTGGCGGACGAGGCAACGATTCCAGTGTTTGCCTTGGGCGGATTGCGGCCCGTCCATACAGCGGAGGCCAAACGGCAGGGCGGACAGGGCATTGCGGCGATTCGAGGATTTCTGGAAAGATATGCACCATAATGGCGCGGTGTCGGTCGATATTAGTGCGGACAGGTGCGGAATAATGCCGCATCCCTAAAATCACAATCTGAATGTGTTGACCGGTACAGGGAATGGTATGAATCTTGTTTAAACGCTTGTTTGAGTTTTTTCCAACCCCATCCTTAGCGAGACGAGGAGATAAGAATGACGACGCCCCAAGAAGTACTGAGCTTGATCAAGGAAAAGGAGGTCAAATACGTCGATCTGCGATTTGCCGACACCAAAGGCAAGGAACAACACGTCACTGTACCCGCCAGCACCGTCGACGAGGACATCTTTGACGAAGGCAAGATGTTCGATGGTTCGTCCATCGCCGGCTGGAAAGGCATCAACGAATCCGACATGATTCTGCTGCCCGACCCGGAAACCGCGGTCCTCGACCCCTTTTTCGACGACACCACCTTGGTCTTGCGCTGCGACATCCTGGAGCCGTCCACGGGTCAGGGCTACGAGCGTGATCCCCGTTCCATCGCCAAACGCGCCGAAGCTTATTTGAAATCCACCGGCATCGCGGACACCGCGCTGTTCGGTCCGGAGAACGAATTCTTCGTGTTCGACGACGTCCGCTGGGGCTCCAACATTCACGGCACGTTCTTCAAGATCGACTCCGAGGAGGCCGGCTGGAACTCCGAAAAAGTCTATGAGGACGGCAACATCGGCCACCGCCCGAGCGTCAAGGGCGGCTACTTTCCAGTTCCTCCGGTCGATTCTCTCCAGGATTTGCGGTCCGCCATCTGTAACTCCCTGGAGGAATTCAATCTTCCCGTCGAAGTGCACCACCACGAGGTGGCCACGGCCGGCCAGTGCGAAATCGGCGTCAAGTTCAACACCCTGGTCAAAAAGGCCGACGAGGTCTTGATCCTCAAGTACGTGGTGCAAAACGTCGCCCACGCCTTCGGCAAGACCGCCACCTTCATGCCGAAACCTCTGGTCGGCGACAACGGCAGCGGCATGCATGTCCACCAGTCCCTCGCCAAGGAAGGCAAGAATTTGTTCAGCGGCGATCTGTACGGCGGCCTGTCCGAACTCGCGCTGTTCTACATCGGCGGCATCATCAAGCACGCCAAGGCCCTGAACGCCCTCACCAACGCCTCGACCAACAGCTACAAGCGCCTGGTGCCCGGCTTCGAAGCGCCGGTGATGCTGGCTTATTCCGCACGCAACCGCTCGGCTTCCATTCGCATTCCCTACGTGACGAATCCCAAGGCCCGTCGGATCGAGGTTCGTTTCCCCGATTCCACCGCCAATCCGTACCTGGCGTTCTCGGCGATGCTGCTGGCCGGCCTCGATGGCATCCAGAATAAGATTCATCCCGGCGACGCTCTCGACAAGGACTTGTACGACCTGCCGCCCGAGGAAGAAAAGACCATTCCTAGGGTTTGCCATGCCTTCGATATGGCGCTGGAAGCCTTGGACGCGGACCGCGAATTCCTGACCCGCGGCGGCGTATTCACCAACGACGTGATCGATGCCTACATCGATCTGAAATTGCAGGAAGTCACCCGTTTCCGGATGAGCACCCATCCGGTCGAATTCGATCTTTACTACAGCCTTTAAGCGGAAATCCGCCTCGGCTGAAAAAACGCCCCGTTCGGGGCGTTTTTTTTGGAACCGAAGTTGCACCATAATGGAGCGAGACCCCAGCCTTGCTCATCAGCCACTCTCGGCCTGTCAGGAGAGCCCAAGCCGCTGCAACCGGATGACCGAGAGCAAGGCCCATACGCGCCTTGGCCTTCTAATTGCTTGCAACGCTCTTATGAACTTTGATGATACTGCGGCCCTCCATCCTCGGATACTGGATCATCTGACGGATGCGGTCTTATTGTTTGATCTCAGCTACCGGCTGGTCTACATCAACTTGGCGGGAGAAGTGCTGTTCGCGGTCAGCGCCCGGCAGGTGCTCGGCATGCGCGCCAAGGAAATATTTCTGCTGTACGACAAGACCATCGAAAAAGATCTCAAGCGCGCTCTCGGCCATGGCGAATCGCTGACCAAGCGTAATCTGGCCCTAGAGCTGCCCTCCCAGATGATCACGGTCAACTTGACGGTAGCTCCGATCCTGGACCAGGACAAGCCGGTGGCGGGCTTGGTGCAGATCGAGCAGGTCGATAGGCACCTGCGCATTTCGATGGAGGAACAGATCATGGCGCAGCAGAACGCCGCGCGCATGCTGCTGCGGGGCCTGGCTCACGAAATCAAGAACCCTTTGGGCGGACTTCGGGGCGCGGCCCAGCTATTGGACCGGGAACTCGCGGACGAGGAACTGCGGGAGTACACCAAGATCATCATGGAGGAATCCGACCGCCTGCAGTTGCTGGTGGATCGGATGCTGGCTCCCAACAAGCCGCCGCGGAAGAGCCGTCTCAACATCCATCGGGTGCTGGAACGGGTGCGGCAGTTGGTCCAAGTAGAGGCGCCCGCCGGGGTCGTCATCGAGCGGGATTACGACCCCAGCATTCCCTTGATCAATGGCGACAACGATCAACTTATCCAGGCCATTTTGAACATCGTGCGCAATGCCGCGCAAGCGGTAGGGCAAAAGGGACGCATCATTATCCGAACCCGCGTCCAGCGTCACGCAAGCATAGGTTACAGGTGCAATCGCATAGCAGCAAAGATCGACATCATCGACGACGGCCCCGGCATCAAGCCGGAGCTCTTGGGCCAGATTTTTTATCCCATGGTGACCGGACGCGCGGACGGCACCGGGCTGGGACTGTCCATCGCCCAATCGCTGATCAATCAGCACGGTGGACTGGTCGAGTGCAGCAGCTCTCCCGGCAACACCGTATTCTCTGTTTTCCTGCCCTTGGAGAAAGATCATGAATAGCGCAGCCCAGGTCTGGGTAGTCGATGATGACCGCTCGATCCGCTGGGTGCTGGAGAAAGCCTTGCAAAAGGCTTCCATACATGCCCGCTGCTTCGCCAATGCCGGCGGGTTGCTCGACGCCCTGGATCAGGGCAAGCCCGATGCGATCGTCACGGACATCCGGATGCCCGGCATGGACGGTTTGGAGCTTCTCCGGCAATTGCAGAGCAAATGCCCGAAACTTCCGGTCATCATCATGACCGCCCACTCGGACCTGGAAAGCGCCGTGTCGGCGTTTCATGGAGGGGCCTTCGAGTACCTGCCCAAGCCGTTCGACGTGGACGAGGCCGTGGACTTGGTGCTGCGGGCCTGCGCCCAGAGCCTGCGCCAGCGGCAGGACCGCGCCGCGCCACCGGTCGCGGAGAAGACTCCGGAGATCATCGGCGAAGCGCCGGCCATGCAGGAGGTCTTCCGCGCCATCGCCCGCCTCGCCCGCTCCCACATCACGGTATTGATCAACGGCGAGTCCGGCACCGGCAAGGAACTGGTCGCTCGCGCGCTGCACCGACACAGCCCGCGCTCCGATAAACCCTTCATCGCTCTCAACATGGCGGCGATTCCTCGCGATCTTTTGGAATCCGAATTGTTCGGTCACGAGCGGGGCGCCTTCACCGGCGCGCAGGCGCGGCGCGCCGGACGCTTCGAGCAGGCCGATGGCGGCACGCTGTTCCTGGATGAAATTGGTGACATGCCCGCCGACCTCCAGACACGCTTGTTGCGGGTTTTGGCGGACGGCGAATTTTTTCCGGTGGGCGCCCACGCTCCGGTGAAAGTGGACGTCCGGATCATCGCCGCGACCCATCAAAACCTCGATGCGCTGGTGAGCGAGGGAAGATTCCGTGAGGACTTGTACCATCGCCTTAACGTCATCCGCGTCCATTTACCGCCGCTCCGCGAACGCCGCCAGGATATTCCCCTGCTGCTCCGGCATTTTCTCAAGGAGGCCAGCCAGGAACTGAACGTGGAAACCAAACTGCTGCTGCCCGACGTGGAGGCGTATTTGTGCCGTCTGGACTGGCCCGGCAACGTCCGCCAGCTAGAGAACACCTGCCGCTGGATCACAGTCATGGCGGCCGGCAAGGATGTACATTTGGACGATCTGCCGCCGGAACTGCTTCAGTTAAAGGCGGAAGCCCCTCCAGTAGCCGAAGGGTGGCAGGAAAACTTCCGGCAATGGGTGGAACAGCGGCTCAAGCGGGGCGAGCGCAACGTCGCGAAAGAAGCTATCGAATCCGTCGAGGGCATATTGATCACCACGGCCTTGCAGGTGACCCGCGGACGGCGGCAAGAAGCGGCCAAGCTCCTGGGCTATGGCCGCAACACCCTGACCCGGAAGATCGCCGAGTTGCACCTGGACGTGTGATCGCGATCCGCTCGCGGCCGGCGAAGCGGCCTTGGCTAAATTTCCATTGACTCTGCATTTATTATGGCGGCACCGAATTCGGGTTTCTTTGATGCCATAATGAGTTTACGAATTTCACCGCTTGTCAGCCCTTGGGCGACCCGAGATGGGCTTGCGTCCGAAGGACTCTCCGAGCTGAGCGGAATCCAATCGCCAACTCTAAGCCAGCAGACCAAACCATGCCCGCCAAACCCCTAAAAAAGAGCAAGCCCAGCGCGTACCTTACCCAACTGCCCTCCCAAGGGATGCGAGCCGATGATTTGGCCTTGGATATCCGCCGCCATTTCAACTATACCCTCGGCCAGGACAAAAGCTGTCAATCCGCCCATTACAGCTATACGGCGCTGGCGCTGACCGTCCGCGACCGGCTGATGGAGCGCTGGAAAAACACCGATTACGCTTACGAGGAAGCCAATTGCAGGCGGGCCTATTATTTGTCCCTGGAATTCCTGATGGGACGGGCGCTCGGCAATGCCATGCTGAATCTCGGCATCCGCGACGAGGCGGACAAGGCTCTGCATGAACTCGGCCTGATGCTCGAGGAAGTGGCGGACAACGAGCACGACGCCGGTCTCGGCAACGGGGGCTTGGGGCGGCTCGCGGCCTGCTTCATGGACAGCTGCGCCACCCTGCAACTGCCGGTGATGGGCTACGGCATTCGCTACGAGTACGGCATGTTCCGTCAGAACATCGAGAATGGCTACCAGGTCGAAGAGCCCGACCATTGGCTGCGCAACGGTCACGTTTGGGAATTGGAGCGTCCGGAACTGACGGTGCGGGTGCATTTTGGCGGGCATACCGACTCCTATGGCGAACAGGGGCGGACCCGCTGGGTCGAGACCCAGGATGTCCTGGCCGTACCCTACGACATTCCCATCCCAGGCTATCAGAACGGCACGGTGAACACCCTCCGCCTCTGGAAAGCGGCGGCCACGGACGAGTTCGGCCTGAACGAGTTCAACGCGGGCGACTACACCGAAGCGGTGCGTTCGAAGAACCGGGCCGAGAACATTACCATGGTGCTCTACCCCAACGATGCCAGCGAGAACGGCAAGGAACTGCGTCTGCGCCAGCAGTATTTCCTGGCCTCGGCGAGCCTTCAGGACGTGATCCGCCGCTGGGTGCAGACACACGGCAACGATTTCAGCACGTTCGCGGAGAAGAACTGCTTTCAGCTCAACGACACTCATCCCACCATCGCCGTAGCCGAGCTGATGCGCCTTTTGCTCGACGAGCACGGCCTTGCCTGGGACCGGGCCTTCGACATCACCTCGCGCACCATGGCCTATACCAATCACACCTTGTTGCCGGAAGCTCTGGAGAAATGGTCGGTGCGCCTGTTCCGCCAGCTTCTGCCGCGGCTCCTCGAAATCATCTATGAAATTAACGCCAAGTTTCTTGCCGAAGTCGCCAGCCGCTGGCCGGGCGATTTGGACCGACTGGCGCGCATGTCCTTGATCGAGGAGGGTTGGGAGCAACAGGTGCGGATGGCCTATCTCGCCATTGTCGGAAGCTTTTCGGTCAACGGCGTGGCCGAGCTCCATTCGGACCTATTGAAGCAAGGGCTGTTCCGCGACTTTTATGAATTGTGGCCGCACAAGTTCAACAACAAGACCAACGGCATCACCCCGCGCCGCTGGCTGGCGAACTGCAATCCTGGCTTGGCCGCGCTCATCACCGAGGCCATCGGCCCGAGCTGGATTACCGATCTCGGCCAACTGAGCCAGCTGGCACGCTATGCCGATGATAAAGGCTTCCGCGAGCGCTGGCGGAAGATCAAGCGGGCCAACAAGGAGCGGCTCCTGACCTACAAACAGACCGAAGTCGATTTGACCATCGATCCGGAAGCGCTGTTCGACACCCAGGTCAAGCGCATTCACGAATACAAGCGCCAGCTGCTGAACGTACTGCACGTCATCCATCTTTACGACCGCATCAAGCGCGGCGACATGGCGGACTGGACCCCCCGCTGCGTCATGTTCGGCGGCAAGGCCGCGCCGGGTTACCTGATGGCCAAGCGGATCATCAAGCTGATCAACAACGTCGCCCACGTGGTCAACCGGGACCCGTCGGTCAGGGAACTCCTAAAGGTCGCCTTTCTACCCAACTATCGGGTGACCGCGATGGAAATCATCTGCCCCGGCACGGATCTCTCCGAGCAGATTTCCACCGCCGGCAAGGAAGCCTCCGGCACCGGCAACATGAAATTCATGCTGAACGGCGCCCTGACCATCGGCACCCTGGACGGGGCGAACATCGAAATCCGCGAGGAAGTCGGGGCGGACAACTTCTTCCTGTTCGGCCTCACCGCGGCAGAAGTGGAACAAGCGCGCCCTCATTACGACCCCGAAGCCATCATCCAAGGCCACGAAGATCTCTGTCGGGTCATGCAGCTTCTGGAATCAGGCCACTTCAACCAGTTCGAGCCCGGCATCTTCGATCCCATCATCCAGTCGATCCGAAGCCGCTCGGATCCTTGGATGACCGCAGCCGATTTTCCGAGCTACGCGGACGCCCAAAGGCGCGCCGCGGCGGCTTACCGAGACCGAGAGCACTGGACGCGCATGAGCATTCTAAACTGTGCCGCCAGCGGGAAATTTTCTTCCGACCGCACCATTCAGGAATACAATCGCGAAATCTGGAAGCTCGAACCCATAGTGCCTCTGCCCGCCCGCTGAGTTCCAATTGTTTCACGTCATTCTTCACGAGCCGGAAATTCCTCCGAACACGGGCAATATCATCCGGCTCTGCGCCAATACCGGCGCACGCCTGCATCTTATCCATCCGCTCGGCTTCATTCTGGACGACAGGCGGCTGCGCCGAGCGGGATTGGATTACCGGGAATGGGCGGAGGTACGGGAACACGGGAGCTTCGAGGAATTTTTAGAGTCGGTGGGGCCTTCGCGCGTATTCGCGCTGACCACCCGAGGGCGGCGCTGTTATGCGCAAGCCGACTTCGCGCCGGGCGACGCCTTGCTGTTCGGCCCCGAAACGCGGGGCCTTCCAGAAGACTTGCTGAACGCCTTGCCGGAATCGCAGCGGCTCTATATTCCCATGCAACCCGGCAGCCGAAGCCTCAATCTCTCCAACGCCGTGGCGCTGGTGTTGTACGAAGCGTGGCGGCAAAGCGGGTTCGCCGGGGCTAGGAAACCTTAAACAGAGCCTTGGCGAAATCAGAGTACAAAAATCAGAGTACAAAATAGGAAACGCGCCCGCCCGCTGACGGCGCTCAAGCTCATGGCGTAGCCTTGCCGCCGTTCAAAGCCTTGATCAAGATCTTGGAATTTCGTCGTGAATTGTAGGAAGCTCGGCGGGCCGTAGGCAGGTCGGCCACGGTGGCGGGCTCGAAGCCGCGCTCCCGGAACCAATGAGCGGTCTGAGTCGTGAGCACGAAGAGACGATGAATGCCTTGGGCCGAGGCCCTGTCTTCGACGCTGCGCAACAGCCTCTCCCCCCGCCCATCGCCGCGGTAGTCCGTGTGCACCGCAAGGCAGGCCAGTTCACCCATGCCTTCGGGAAAAGGATGCAGCGCGGCGCAGCCGATGATGGTGCCATCCCGCTCGATGATAAGGTAATCGTCGATGTCCATCTCCAGCCGTTCCCGCGTGCGCGGCACCAGAACCCCGCGCTGTTCCAAGGGCACGATCAGATCGAGGATGCCGGGCACGTCCTGAACCTCGGCCAGGCGCAGGGCTTCGAAAGGCGTCCGGCTGATTAGGGTGCCGATACCGTCACGAGTGAAGAGTTCCAGCAATATGGCTCCCTTGACGTGGCGGTTCAAAAGATGCGCCCGTACCACGCCCGCTTCGCAGGCCTCTACGGCCGCCTTGAGATGGAGCGCCACATCGGCGGCCAGGGCGGTCTCGTCGCGCAGCAGGGCCTGAGCTTCGACGGTCGTAAGTTGCCGAAACAGCTGGCCATTCCCTCGGGAAACGCAGTCCTGCTCCGTCAGGAGCAGCAGCTTGTCGGCCTTCAGGGCGACGGCGGCGGCGGTGGCGACCTCCTCGGAGCGGAGATTGAAGATTTCGCCGGTGGGCGAATACCCGACCGCGGACAACAATATCACATCGCCCCGATCCAACCCGGCGCGAATGCCTTCCGTGTCGATGCGACGCACATCGCCGGTATGCTGAAAGTCCACGCCGTCCCGGACACCCACCGGCTTGGCGATCACGAAATTCCCCGAGGCTATCCGGATGCGAGCGCCCGCCATGGGCGAATTGGCGAGCCCCATGGAGAGGAGCGCTTCGATTTCCACCCGGACGACCCCGGCCGCCTCCTTGACGCATTCCAGCGCTTCCCGATCGGTGACCCGCAACCCCAAGTGGTAGCGGGCATTGAACCCCCGCGCCGCGAGCCGATGGTCGATCTGAGGGCGAATACCATGCACCAGCACCAGGCGTATCCCTAGGCTGTTGAGCAGGGCGAGATCATGGAGAAGGCTCGGGAACAGCGGATCCGCCACGGCCTCGCCGCCGAGGTACACGACAAAGGTCTTGCCCCGGTGGGCGTGAATGTAGGGCGACGAGCCGCGGAACCACTGGACGAAGGCAGCGTTGGAATCACCTGGGGCCATGACTGGGATCAGCGCTCGGGACGGATGCAGAAGCGCTCGATGAATTTGCTCAGAATATCGATGCCCGGCTGGATGTGATCCAGCGGCAGATACTCGTCGGGCTGATGAGCCTGATCGATGTAGCCAGGTCCCATCACCACCGTTTGCATCCCGAGCTGGCTAAGGAACGGCGCTTCGGTGCCGAACGCCACCGCGCCGGCCGGTTGGCCGCTAAGGTCTTCGGAGGCTCGCACGATGTCCGAGTCGGCGGAGGTTTCGAAGGGCGGCAGGCCGTCGAACAGCCGGCGGAGTTCCAAGGACAATCCCGGATATTCCCTCAGAACCGGGGCCAAGCGATTCTCCAGCGTTTGATGCAAGGTGTCTAAATCCATTCCCGGCAAGGGGCGGATGTCGATCTGCATCTCACAGCTGCCACAGATGCGATTGGGATTGTCCCCGCCGTGAATGGATCCGAAGTTCAGGGTCGGATAATCCACCTTGAACGCCGGATTTCGGTAGCGTGCCCTCAGTTCGGCGCGGAACGCGAGGAGCTCGCCCAGCACCGCATGCATGCCTTCGATGGCATTGGCGCCCAGGGCCGGATCGCTGGAATGTCCGGCCCGCCCGTGAACAGTGATGCCTTCCATCATCACCCCTTTGTGCATGCGGATCGGGGTGAAGCCGGTAGGCTCGCCGATCACGGCGTAACGGCCGAGCCGGCGGTTCTCGGAGAGGAGCGCGCGGGCGCCGGACATGGAGCTTTCCTCGTCGGCGGTCCCCAGCACCACCAGCGGGCGGCGGAAGTCTTCGGGCCTGAACCGGGCCGCGGCTTGCAGAGCCAGAGCGAAGAAGGATTTCATGTCGGCGCTGCCGAGGCCATAAATCCGCCCATCCCGCTTAGTGGCCCTGAAGGGATCGCTGGACCACAATTCGGGATTGCAGGGTACCGTATCGGTATGGCCCGAGAGCACCAGGCCGCCCTTTTGGTCGGCTCCGCCGCCCAGCGTCGCGATCAAATTGGCCTTGCTGGCGCCAATCGGACTGATGTCCGCCCGGAATCCCAAACCCTCCGCCCATTCCGCCAGAAGCTGGATGACCGGCAGATTGCTCTGATCGTAGCGCGGATCGGTGCAACTGATCGTGGGGCGCTCGATCAGCGCGCCGATCATGGCGAGAGTGTCGGGGATGGACCGGCTAGGCATTCACAAGTTGTCCAGATTCCTGTCCGTCACGGCTCCTTCCGAAGCCGAGGAGACTAGCTTCGCATACTTCGCCAACACGCCCTTCGTATACCGCGGCGCCGGACGCCGCCAACGGGCCAGGCGGTCCCGGATCTCGTCATGGGGGACATGCAGGATGATTTCCGCGCTTTCCGCATCGATCGTGATGCTATCGCCGGCTTCGACAATGGCGAGAGTGCCGCCCGTATAGGCTTCCGGCGTGATGTGGCCGACCACGAAACCGTGGGTGCCGCCGGAAAATCGCCCGTCGGTGATGAGGGCCACGTCCTTGGCCAAGCCCTTGCCCATGACCGCCGAGGTCGGGGACAGCATCTCGCGCATGCCGGGGCCGCCTTTGGGGCCTTCGTAGCGGATGACGATCACCTCGCCCTTTTGCACCGTGCCGTCGAGAATGGCCTTGAGCGCCAGTTCCTCGCAGTCGAACACCCGCGCCTTGCCGGTGAAGCGAAGGCCTTCCTTGCCGGTGATCTTGGCAACCGCGCCCTCCGGCGCGAGGTTGCCCCTGAGGATGACCAGATGGCTGTCCTTCTTGATGGGGTGATCCAGCGAGCGAATCATGTCCTGCCCTTGGGGATAAGGCGCCACGTCGGCCAGATTTTCGGCCAGGCTCTTGCCTGTGACGGTGAGGCAATCGCCGTGCAGAAGCCCGGCATCGAGCAGAGTTTTCATGAGAGGTTGGATGCCGCCGATCTCGACCAGTTCCGCCATGGCGTAGCGACCGCTGGGCTTGAGATCGGCCAAGAGCGGCACGCGCTTGCCGATCCGGGTGAAGTCGTCCAGGGTCAGATCGACGCCAGAAGCGTCGGCCATGGCGAGAAGATGCAGCACCGCATTGGTCGAGCCGCCCAGCGCGATGACCACGGTGATGGCGTTTTCGAACGCCTCCTGGGTCATGATGTCCAGCGGCCGGATGCCGCGTTCCAGCAGTTTCAGCACCTGCGCGCCGGCCCGCTCTGAATCCAGTTGCTTGTCCCTGGAAATGGCCGCTTGGGCGGAGCTGCCCGGCAGGCTCATGCCTAATGCCTCGATGGCCGAGGCCATGGTGTTGGCGGTGTACATGCCGCCGCAGGAACCGGGGCCGGGAATCGCCTGGGCCTCGATCCGCCTCAGTTCGGCGTCGTCGATCCGGTCGTTGGCGCGGGCGCCGACCGCCTCGAACACGGAGACGATGTCGAGCTTCTTCTCGCCGTGACAGCCCGGCAGGATGGTCCCGCCGTAGACGAAGATCGCCGGCCGGTTGAGCCGGGCCACGCCGATCAGGCAGCCCGGCATGTTCTTGTCGCAGCCGCCGATGGCGACCAGCCCATCGAAGCCCTGGCAGCCGACCACGGTTTCGATGGAATCGGCGATCACCTCGCGGGACACCAGCGAATATTTCATCCCTTCGGTGCCCATGGATATGCCGTCGGAAATGGTGATGGTGTTGAAGACCACCGCCTTGCCGCCGTTCCCGTCCACCCCGCGGGCGGCATCGTCCGCCAGCCGGTTGATGTGCATGTTGCAGGGTGTCACCATGCTCCAGGTGGAGGCAATGCCAATCTGGGGCTTCCCGAAATCGTCGTCGGCGAAGCCCACGGCCCGCAACATGGCGCGGCTTGGCGCCCGCTCCATGCCGTCGACGACCTGGGACGAGAAAGACCTGTGGTCTTTATCGATATCACTCATTACTAGCAATCTCCGAAAATTAAGGCGGGAAAACTACGGATGATAGCGGCAATGGACGCCAAAAGGCCAACTAAAAAGAATCCCAATAGCTCCTCTTGCGCCAATCAAGCTTCGGCAGGAAGACTCCGAGCAAAATCCCGCCGAACAGGACGCCGGCGCCAATAAGAAACCAGTTCTGGCGGTAATCGCCAGTCAGGGCGCTTTTTTCTCGGCGGGTGGTCTCCAATTCCCGCTCCAGAGCAATGACTCTTTCCTGAAGCCGATCTCGTTCCGCCTGAATCTGCATGGCATTGGCGGACGCCTGGCGGATGGCGATCAGCTCGGTCTTCAACCGCTCGAGCTCGGTCTGTGGCCCCGAACCCGCACCCTCGCCTTTCTGGCCAGATCTCAGGCCGGCGAGTTCCTCCTTAAGCTTTTGGTTCTCCTCCAGAACCTGCGCTAACTGGGGGCGGCTCTCGTCGGACCATTGCCGCGCTACCGGCGGCTCGGTCGACAGGTAGCGTGTCAATACCCAGCCTTCCTCGCCATTCTCCAGCTTGATCCGCGAATAGTCAGCTCTCGGATTCCGATTCCGAATGGTCAACGGCGTACCCGGCGCCAACAGCTTGATGCTCTTATAGCGAAGGCCGGGGCCGGAGCGCAGCGGGATCTCCAGCTTATCGGTGATGTAGCCCCTTTCGGCCGCCGCCGGCAGGGTCAGGGGAAAGCCTAGAACGACAGCGAACAAAATTCGAATCAGCATGAATTTATTCAAGAAAACGGCAGTCCCGTGCGGTCGCCGGAGAATCTCTCCACGCTGGTCATTCAGCCTCGCAGCCCGGCCTGGAGAGCTTGCCAGCCGACGTCCGCTAAACTTTTAAGTTGAATTTTGTCAAGAGTGCATAAAGCGTAGGACGGGCGACCTCGAGTATCTCGGCCGCCCGGGTGACGTTTTCCCCGGCTTCGCTGAGCGCCAGGCTGATGGCTTGGCGCTCGGCCATTTCGCGGGCTTCCCGGAGAGTCAACAGGCGCCTCGGAGCCTCTCGCGGGGTTAATTCCAGATCCTTGGCCTCGATCAAGGGGCCCGCCGCTAAGACTACCGCTCGCTTGACCTTATGCTCAAGCTCGCGGACATTACCGGGCCAATGGTAAGCCTCCATGGCGGCCAGGGCCTCGCCCGTAAATCCCAACAGCTGAGGGCGCCGCATCTGTTTGACGAACTTATCCAGAAACGACCGCGCCAATACCGGTATGTCGCCGATTCTCTCCCGCAGGGGCGGAATCTGAAGCGTTATCTCGTTGATTCGGAAATATAAATCCTCCCTGAACCGGCCTTCGGCGATGAGCTTGGTGAGGTTTTGATGGGTCGCGCAGATGACGCGGACATCGACCTTGATCGATTGCCTTCCCCCTACCCGCTCAATGGCGCGCTCTTGCAGCACCCGAAGCAGTTTGGGCTGCAAGGAGAGGGGAATATCGCCGATTTCATCCAAGAAAAAGGTGCCGCCTCCAGCCAACTCGAACTTGCCCTTGGTTTGCTGGGTCGCGCCCGTGTAGGCGCCTTTTTCGTAGCCGAACAGCTCGCTCTCCAACAGGTTTTCCGGAATCGCCGCGGCATTGACCGCGATAAACGGCTTTCTCGCCCTTGGGCTCAAGGCGTGCAGCGCCCGCGCCAGAACTTCCTTGCCGGTTCCGCTCTCGCCTAGCAACAGCACCGTGATATCGGTGGGGGCCAGGCGCTCCACCATTCGGCAAACCTCGTGCATTTCCGCGCTAGCGGCCACGATCCCTTCCAAGGGATTGGTGATATGCACGCGCTGCAATCGCCGATTTTCCTCCTCCAGCTCGCAGAGCCGGAAGGCCCGGCTGATGACGAAGGAAAGAATCGCCGGATCGATCGGCTTTTGATAAAAATCGTAAGCGCCGAGCCCGATGCATTTGACGGCATTGAGCTGATCGCCATTGCCGGTGATCACGACGACCTTGGTCTGAGGGGCGACGGACAAAATTTCGCCGAGCGTGGCGACCCCCTGGCTAATGCCCCCGGGGTCGGGCGGCAAACCCAGATCGAGGGTCACCACGGAGGGCTGGTGACGCTTAACCGCAGCCACGGCCGACTCCCGGTCGTCAGCCACCAGGACCTTGTATTGGTCGAAACTCCAGCGTAGCTGGCTTTGTAGACCGGGATCGTCCTCGACGATCAATAACGTTTGGTCGCTCAAGCGGATTCAACCTCGTGTTCGGAAAGCTCTGCCGAGACAGTAACAGCGGGAATGAGGAAACTGAACAGCGTGCCCCGGCCAGGCTGGCTTTTCACCAGAAGTTCGCCTCCCAATGACCGGATGTACTCGCGGCTCTCGTAAGCGCCTATGCCCATGCCGGTGAGGCCTTTGGTCGTCTCGAACGGCTTAAAGAGACGCGCGCGAATAAACTCATCCTCCATACCGTGCCCGTTATCTTCAACGTCGATGACGGCATGGCCGTCGTTCGCCGCCCACAGCCGGACGTTGACCCGGCCATGCTTGCCGGCCGCATCCTGGGCATTCTGGATGATGTGCTCGATCGAGGAGGCCAGGCGGTCCTGGTTCGCCCTGACCAGAATCTTGGAGTCAACGCGTTCCAGGTGGGGCGGAGGGGCTTGGCTGGTTCGGGCTGCCACGATCTCCCTTAGCAAAGGCCCGAGTTCGATTTCGACCGTGGATTCTGCCGAGTCGAAGTTCTTAAGCTGGGACATGAGGCGGCTCATTTTGCCCACCGCATGATCCACAGTCCGGATCGCATCGCTCATGAACTCCGGATTGTGCTTGTGGCGCTCGGCATTGCGCACCACCAAGCTCAACTGCGCAATTAGGTTTTTCAAATCGTGGATCACGAACGCCGAAAGTCGATTGAATCCTTCGAACTGCCGGGCCTCGGCCAAGGCGCGGCCGGCATCTTCCAGCGCCAGATAACTGGCCGCCAAGCGGCTCGAGGTCTTGATAAGGTCGATGACCTCCCAGTTCCAGTGAATGGAAGTGCGCGGTTGGGTCAGCAGTACCACGCCGTACAACTTTTGTTCCTCGCGGGAAAGGGGTACCAGCAGCCACGCGTTGGCGCAAGCGTCCAGCCACGTCGGCCGGACGAGACCCGCATAAGCTTCCGGCATGGTGACCATTTCTTGCAAATTGACGACCCACTCCCTTGCTTCCATGTAACGAATCACCTGATCGTTCCCGTCCAAATACGGAATGGCCGTATTGCAGTCGCCAAACTTTGCCCGCCCGATGAACCGGCCGTTGGCTTCGCGCACCCAGAGCATGCCGCTCGGGCTCTCCACGGCTTGTCCCAAAGCCATGATGATGCGCTGTTCCAGCGGAAGCTCCGAGCCTGTATCGGACAAGGTATTAATGATACGCAGCCATTCCCGCCGGTAGTCGTAGGCGTAGTTGAAAAAGTTTTTACTCAGGAAAACCCGCATCCGCGCCTGCATCTGTCCCGAAAAAAGCAAGAGCGCCAGCAGCAAGAAAGCGCCCATGAGGAATACGGTTTGAGCCACGACGCCCCATTCGCCGCCGTATATCCGGATGTAATAGCCGGCGGTCGCCATCAGCAAGAGATAGACCGCGGCGCCGAACAAGCTTACCGAATGAAAAACGACGTGCCTCGATACGAAGATATCCAAAGTCCAATCCGGATTGCGAGCCGCCGATACGGCCAACAACGGAACCAATAACGCCGAAACCGCGCCCCGCGCCGCCCACAGATTGTGGTCGATGCGGCGAAGCAGCAAGGCATCGGAGTAGAGATAAAAGTCGTAGGCGAACATGGCGCCTAGCGCGAAACATAGGAATTTAATACGCCAACGGAGATCGGTTCGGGCATTACGAAAATACTGTTCGACCAGCATCAGACCGCTCAGGGCCAAGCCGATGAAGCCGAGCAAGGGATAAGTGGGCCGGAAAATCTCCGGATAGCGGGTTTCCAGCGACGGCGCCCCAGCCAAGTAGAGCAGCTGAATGCCGATCACGCCGTGAAGCCCGCGGCTGATGAAGGCAGGGTTGCCAAAACCGGCACGGCGCGCGCCGTTTTGTCTTGGCTCGAGCAATTTTAGAAGGAAGGCCAGCCAGACATAAAAGCGGGCCACTTCAGCGGTCCAGGTTAAACCGGCCGGGAGACCTCGGTAATTCTCCTGCAGCCCGAGCAGCACGCACCAGAGCATCGTAACAACCGATGCGAAAATGAGCCAACGCCCGCGGACATTCTCTGGTCGGCTGGCAAACAGCAGAACGGTCAGCACCAGATAGGCAGCAAATCCCGAGAAATAGCTGATGGCTCCGATAGTCATACCGCTTCAAGCTTACTTGACGGCCTGAATCAACGAATTTACGTCCCTACCCTGAGGAACGTCGCCGCGATCGTCACTTCGAGCGAGACCACCTAACCGCACCGCTTTCCTGTCCTTAGGACCGATTTTTCGGGGATTGCGGATCATCGCGCGCCTTTGCCCCAAATCACGATCTCGATCGTTTGAAGCATGATGAGAAAGTCAAGGAAGAGACTGTAATTCTTGACATAGTACAAATCGTACTGCAATTTCTCGATGGCATCCCGATAGCCCGAGCCGTAGGGATAACACAGCTGAGCCCAACCCGTGATTCCCGGCTTCACCCGATGGCGCTCGGCATAATAGGGAATGGTCTCGGCGAATTTCTCGACGAACTCAGGCCGCTCCGGACGCGGCCCCACAAAGCTCATTTCTCCCTTGAGCACGTTGAAAAGCTGCGGCAGCTCGTCGATCCGGGTCTTGCGCGTGAAGCGGCCGACCAGGGTCACGCGCTGATCGTTCTTCGTCGCCCATTGCGCCTGGCCGTCCCGTTCGGCGTCGGTACGCATGCTGCGAAATTTGATGACCTTGAAAAGCCGCCAATCCTTGCCGACGCGAGTCTGGCAGTAAAACACCGGGGCTCGCCACCCGCTTTCGATAATAATGGCCAAGGCCGCCAACACCATAATCGGCCAAGCCACGCTCAACAGCAACAGGCTTGCGGTGACGTCGAAAATTCGTTTGCCGAGTTGCTGGACCCCGCGATACCGGAAGCCATCGGAAAACACCAACCAACTCGGATGGAGGCAATCGATTCTTATCAATCCCGCCTCGCGCTCGAAAAAACTCAATAAGTCCACGACCTCCAATCCGCTGATCTTGCAGTCCAGGATCTCATCCACCGCCAAGCCGCCGCGCCTATCGTCGGGCGCGACCACGATTTCGTCAATGTCTTGCCGGGCCGCGAATTCGTTAAGGGGCTCCTTGAGCTCGTACACTCGAGCGGGCTCGACCCGGCAGGGTTCGTTGGCCATCTGAATAAATCCAATGACACGAAAGTTCGGATTACCCGCCCTAGTCTCGAAATCATAAATCATGTTGGCGTTGTAACCGGCCCCAAGCACCAGCACGCGCCGCCTAAGCTCCTGCCGATCAACGAATCTCAGGAACAGAAATCGCGACAGCAGCATGAGCACCAGGGATGCCAAAATGGCATAACCGAACACGCCTCGGCCGACAAACACAGCCGGGAAGGTATAGAACACCAACCCCATGGCGATCGTGCCCATAAAAATGGAGCCGAAAATCCTCAAAAGCACACCGGCCTCGCCTCCAGTCTGGACCCGCTGGTACAAGCCCATCCCCGTGGTGCTTATCAGCATTACCACCATGAAGATCACGGCGGGAATGACGTGATAGTCGAATGCCACTTGATTCAGAGGTAAGGGAAAATAGCGAAGGAGGCTACCCAGATAAAAGGCGGAAAAGAAAATACCGGAGTCCAGCAGAAAAATGACGAGATATACGCGGGAAATATAATGCCTAAATATTCGAATCATGATCTTCCTTGATCAGTCCGCAGTATTTTGACTAGACAGGCGCAAAATAATGAAAGCTTCGGATTTCAGCCTCGACAACAACGTCGCAGGCGGGCAATTTTGACCAGGTAGAAAATCAGCAGCGACAATGCGCCAAACGCAGCATGGATAATAAAACATAATATCTTTGGATCGAGGATATGGAACTTGCGAGATTACTCGGAAACCTATCAGGAAGATCTCTTAAAACGATAATGCCCCAGGTTTCCAAAACATGCCTTGAAATCCCAGAAAAATGGATTTTGTCCCATTTTCTTAACTTCAATTTCCTAGCTTGGATCGATTGAACTTGTCTTTTTAACGGCAGCCAATGACGCTTCGGCCTTTTACGAGCTCATCGACCTCTCTTACAATAGGAAATGGGATTTCCAGCGACGGGCATCAGTGAATTCCCATCTTG
Source organism: Methylococcaceae bacterium (assembly GCA_902810705.1). Lineage (GTDB taxonomy): Bacteria > Pseudomonadota > Gammaproteobacteria > Methylococcales > Methylococcaceae > CADDYU01. The sequence continues at coordinate 7,452 of CADDYU010000020.1, read as the reverse complement.
ATAGTAGACCAAAATTTGCCCCCCCGGACGAGCCAACGTCCGCTTCCCTGAGCCAGGAAGATCGGCGTTTTAAATCATTGCCCGTATGGCGTCAATTTAACAATTGTAGTTTACACTCTCTCTCGACTTGAACACTTTGCGATTCAATGGAGGCAGGATGCATTCGCTAAAGGATGCAAGGATAGGCATCATCGGATTGGGTTACGTGGGACTGCCGCTGGCTGTCGAATTCGGAAAACGTTTCGATACCGTGGGCTTCGATATCAACGAACAGCGCATCGCCGAACTGAAGGCAGGCATCGACCGCTCCCGCGAGGTGGATTCCCATGAACTGGTTTCCACCCCTGGCCTGCGCTATGCCACGGATCCCGCGGAGCTTGGAGACTGTAACATCTATATCGTGACCGTGCCGACCCCGATCGACGAGCACAAGCGTCCGAATCTGTTGCCGCTGGTTCGGGCCAGTGAAACCGTGGGACGGGTCTTGCGCAAGGACGATATCGTGGTCTACGAGTCAACCGTCTATCCCGGCGCCACGGAAGAGGTGTGCGTTCCCATTCTCGAAACCCAGTCCGGCTTGACCTTCAACCGTGATTTTTTCTGCGGTTATAGTCCTGAGCGGATCAACCCCGGCGACAAGGAGCATCGGGTTACGTCCATCAAGAAGGTCACCTCGGGATCGACTCCCGAGACGGCCGATTTCGTCGATGCGCTGTACCGGTCAATCATTGCCGCGGGCACCCACAAGGCCAGCAGCATCAAGGTTGCGGAAGCCGCCAAGGTCATCGAGAACACCCAGCGCGATGTGAATATTGCCCTCATCAATGAATTGGCGATCCTGTTCCACACCCTGGGGCTGGACACCGTGGAGGTCCTCGAAGCCGCCGGCAGCAAATGGAATTTCCTCCCGTTCCGGCCGGGTCTGGTGGGCGGCCACTGCATAGGAGTCGATCCCTACTATCTGACCCACAAGGCCCAACAGGTGGGCCATCATCCGGAAATCATCCTGGCCGGCCGCCGCATCAACGATCGCATGGGAGAATACGTCTCAAGCCGGGTGGTCAAGCTGATGACGCAAAGGCGGCTCCACGTCTGCCAAGCGAACATCCTGATACTCGGATTGACCTTCAAGGAAAATTGTCCCGACATCCGCAACACGCGGGTAACGGACATCGTCCAGGAACTCGGCAGCTTCAACGCCCAGGTGGCCGTTTACGACCCCTGGGCCGATCCGGCGGAAGTCTGGCAGGAGTATGGCATCGAGCTTCTGAAGGAGCCCCGTCCGGGCCATTATGATGCCGTCATCCTGGCCGTGGCCCATCGGGAGTTCAAGACCATGGGCGCCGCGGGCATCCGCGCCCTGGTCAAACCGAACGGCATCGTATTCGACGTCAAGCACACTTTGCCAGCCACTGCGGTGGACGGCCGGCTATAATTCTGGAATCACTCAAGTCCTGGAAAACCCCAAGTGAAAGTACTGGTCACCGGAACCGCGGGCTTTATCGGCGCCGCCTTGGCCCATGCGTTGCTCGCGCGGGGCGACGAAGTCATCGGGCTCGACAGCGTCAACGATTATTACGATGTCTCGCTCAAGGAAGCCCGGCTCGCGCGGCTCAAGGCGAAGCGTGGCTTCACGGAGATCCGGACCCCTCTCGAGAACCGCGAACGGCTTTTTCAGGCATTTTCCGACCACCGGCCGAGCCGCGTGGTCAATCTCGCCGCCCAGGCCGGGGTCCGCTATTCGCTCACCCATCCCGAGGCCTACATCGACGCCAATCTGGTCGGCTTTTGCAATATCCTCGAAGCCTGCCGGCACCACGGCGTCGAGCACCTGGTCTATGCCTCGTCAAGTTCGGTGTATGGCGCCAACACCGCGATGCCGTTCTCGGTCCACCAGAACGTGGATCACCCGGTGAGTCTTTACGCCGCCACCAAGAAAGCCAACGAACTGATGGCCCACACCTACAGCCATCTGTACGGCATTCCCACCACGGGCCTGAGATTCTTCACCGTGTACGGCCCTTGGGGGCGCCCGGACATGGCCCTGTTCATGTTCACCAAGAGCATTCTGGAAGGCCGGCCCATCAATGTCTTCAATTTCGGCCGCCACCGCCGGGATTTCACCTATATCGACGACATCGTGGAAGGCGTGGTCCGGACCCTGGACCGGATCGCGACCCCCAATCCGGACTGGAACAGCGATTGCCCCGATCCGGGAACCGCCAAGGCACCCTATCGGCTCTATAACATCGGGAACAATCAACCGGTGGAACTGATGCGCTTCATCGAAGTGCTGGAAGATTGCCTGGGCCGGCGAGCCGAAAAGAACTATCTCCCCATGCAGGATGGGGACGTGCCCGCCACCTACGCGGACGTCGACGATCTGATGCGGGACGTGGGATATGCCCCCACCACGCCCATCGAGACCGGAATCGCCAATTTCGTGGCCTGGTACAAGGGTTATTACGGCTATTCATGACGCGACGCGACAATCCAACACCGAATCTCCCGAACGCCCGAGTTCCCCTGCTCGGGTTCGCCGCCTTCAGCGGCACCGGCAAGACCACGCTGCTGAAAAAGCTCATCCCCCGATTGATGGCCGAAGGCTTGAAGATCGGCCTGATCAAGCACGGTCATCACGATTTCGAGATCGATCATCCCGGCAAGGACAGCTACGAACTCCGTCGGGCGGGTGCCAGCCCGGTCATGTTGAGCTCGGCGCGCCGCCGCGCGATCATCACGGAGCACCGGGTTATCCGCGAGCCACTCTTGAACGACGAGCTGGCCCATTTCGACCAAACCGGCCTCGATCTCATCCTGGTGGAAGGCTTCAAACGCGAGGCTTTTCCGAAAATCGAACTCCACCGACCCTCGCTGGGCAAGCCCCTGCTCTTCCCCGAGGACCGCACGATCATCGCCATCGCGACCGACGCCGCGCTTGCGATCGAACCCGCCATCCCCCGGCTGGATCTCAACGATCCCGAACCGATCGCCCGCTTCATCCTGAAAGGCTTCCTGCCCCATGCGGCCGCCGGATCGCTGCGCTGAGCCGGCGTCGCGGCGGCTGACCCTGGACCGCGCGCGGGAGCTCGTGCTGGCCGCGCTCAAGCCCCTTGAGGATACCGAACGGCTGCCCCTGGACAGAGCCCGGGGCCGCATCCTCGCCGAAGCGGTGCGCGCCCCTCTCGACCTGCCTCCATTCGCCAATTCCGCCATGGACGGTTACGCCGTCCGCAGCGTTGACCAGGATGCCGGCGCGGCGCTCCGGATCGTCGGAACCTCCTGGGCCGGCCATCCCTTTTTGGGGCACCTGGGGGCGGGACAATGCATCCGCATCTTCACCGGCGCCCTCGTCCCGGAGGACGCGGACGCCGTGGTGGCTCAGGAGGATGCGCGGCGGGAAGGCGATTCCATCCGCGTCGCCGTCCCGATGCGGCCGGGCGATCATATCCGCCGGCAAGGCGAGGAATTCCGGGCGGGCGAGGCGCTGCTGCCTTCGGGAAAGCGCCTGGGTCCGGCCGATCTCGGGCTGCTGGCATCCGGCGGCATCCACGAGCTCGCCGTCCGGCGCGGGCTGAGGGTGGCGTTGTGCTCGACCGGCGACGAGCTGCGCCCGGTCTGGCAACCGCTGGGAATGGGCGAAATCCACGAAAGCAATCGCCAGGTGCTGAAAGCCCTGCTGGTGGAATTGGGCGCGGAAGTCCTGGACTACGGCACCCTGCCGGACGATCCCGAGATCCTGAAACAAATCCTGTCGGAGGCCTCGAGCCTGGCCGACGCGATCGTCACCTCGGGCGGGGCCTCGGTGGGCGAAGCGGATTTCATCGTCGAGGCGCTGAAAGCTCGGGGCCACCTCGACTTCTGGAAGATCGCCCTGAAACCCGGCAAGCCCTTCGCCTTCGGCCGGATCGGCTCGGCCGCGCTGTTCGGATTGCCCGGCAACCCGGTGGCGGCCATGGTGACCTTCCGGCAACTGGTCCGCCCCGGGCTGCTACGCTTGATGGGAGCACCGGCGTCCACGCCCTTGCGGTTGCGCGCGCTCTGCGCGAACTGGCTCGAAAAGTCTCCGGGCCGGCTCGAATTCCAGCGCGGCGTCTATCGCCAGGATCCCGGCGGGAGTTTCAGCGTCACGGGCCTTCCGGACCAGGGCAGCCATCGCCTGAGCTCCATGAGCCGGGCCAATTGCTTCATCGTTCTCCCCCTGGAAAATTCGGGCGTGGCACCCGGAGAACCCGTGGAGGTCGAACCTTTCGACGAGCTTTGTTAGGCAGTCCGAGCTTTTTTCACATCCTCAATTTAAGGAGCCTCCATGCGACAGAAAAACGGCGTCTTGGTCACCGGTGGCGCGGGTTACATCGGCAGCCACGTGGTCAAGCAATTGGGCGAGATGGGCGAGCGCCTGGTGGTGCTTGACAATTTCTCCACCGGCTTCAGGGAGGCCGTGCTATATGGGGATCTGATCGAAGGCGACACCGGCGACACCGCGCTGGTGAGCCGGATTCTGAGGGATTACGAGGTCGACGCGATCCTGCATTTCGCCGCTCACACCATCGTCCCGGAATCGGTCTCCAACCCGCTCAAGTATTACGGCAACAACACCTGCAAGACCCGGAACCTTCTGCAATGCGCCGCGGAGGCCGGCGTGAGGCACTTCATCTTCTCCTCGACAGCCGCCGTGTACGGCATCCCCGAAGGCCCCTTCGCCACCGAATCCTCGCCCAACGCGCCGATCAATCCATATGGCACCTCCAAGCTGATGAGCGAATGGATGCTCCGGGACCTCTCCGCGGCGAGCAACCTGAGGCACGTCATCCTGCGCTATTTCAACGTCGCCGGTTCCGATCCCGCCGGCCACATCGGCCAGTCCACCCAGAACGCCACCCTGCTCATCAAGGTCGCCGCGGAAGTCGCCGTGGGCAAGCGGGAGAAGCTGCTGGTGTTCGGCACCGACTACCCCACCCCGGACGGCACGGGGGTGCGCGACTACATCCACGTCAGCGATCTCGCCGACGCCCACGTCCGGGCGCTGGAATACCTCCGGAACGGCGGCGAATCCGTCACCCTGAACGCCGGCTACGGTCACGGCTACAGCGTGCGGGAAGTGATCGACACCGTGAACAAGGTCAACGGCCGGCCCATCGCCGTGGAAGAACAGCCCCGCCGCGCCGGCGACCCGCCCCAGTTGGTGGCGGCGGTTGGCAAGATCCATGAAACCCTCGGCTGGATGCCCCGTTTCGACGATCTGGAATTCATCGTCCGCACCTCTATTGATTGGGAGAAGCGGTTGCTTGAAAAGCCTTGGGGAGCTTGACCCGGGAGCGATAGCGCCGAACGAAGGCGCGGCGCTTTGGCTCGCGAGGCGTACCGGCGCCGCGAGTCATGCCGAACTGATGAGGTAAGTCACCGCTCCAATTACCACGGGGACTTACGCGGATGCCCAGCCAAGCCAAGGAAAGGCCGTATGAACGGGGGGCTGGCGGGATCTGCACAGGTTTCCTCATCAGTGTGGCTTTTTCCTCATTGGAGCACGAACATGCTATTCAGACGCGGACGCGAAAGCGAGAACGTGGAAGATCGCCGGGGCGGAGGTTTCGGAGGCCTTTCATTAGGCGGGCGCGGCATCGGGATCGGCACGATCCTGTTGCTATTGGTGGGAGCCTATTTCGGGATCGACCCTCGTTTGATCCTTGGCTTGCTGGGAGGCGGAGCGCCCGTCCAGGTCACGGCCCCCGCCCATAAGCCGCCGGCCAACGATCCCGAGGCGCGGTTCGTGTCGATGGTGCTGGCCGATACTGAGGACACCTGGCGCGCGCTGTTCCAAAAGGCCGGCCGGCAGTACCAAGACCCGCATCTGGTGCTGTTCACCGGCGCCACTCAAACCGCCTGCGGCCTCGGCCGCGCCGCGATGGGGCCGTTCTACTGCCCGCCGGACCAGAAGGTTTACATCGACCTCAGCTTCTACGACGACCTCAAGCAACGGTTCGGCGTCCCCGGCGATTTCGCCCAGGCTTACGTCATCGCTCACGAAATCGGGCATCACGTCCAGAATCTTCTCGGCATCTCCGACAAGGTCCAGGCGGCCCGGCAACGGATGGGCGAGGCTCAGGCCAACCAGCTTTCGGTACGGCTCGAACTCCAGGCCGATTGCCTCGCCGGCGTCTGGGCGCATCATGCCGATCGGGCACGGCAGGTGCTGGAAAAAGGCGATATCGAGGAAGGTCTCCGCGCCGCCAGCGCCATCGGCGACGACCGTTTGCAGAGGCGGACTCAGGGCTACGTCGTGCCGGAAAGCTTCACCCATGGCACTTCGGCCCAGCGAGTGCAGTGGTTCAAGCGCGGCATCGAAACCGGAAGCGTGGCTGGGTGCGATACGTTCCAGAATTCCCCGCTTTAAGATTTTAAGCGTGACCAAGCATGAACGACCTCGTAGCCGAAATCTTCTCCCAGGGCGATGAAATCGTCACCGGCGAAATCGTCGACACCAATGCCGCCTGGCTATCGGAGGAGCTGACGGCGTTGGGCTTCGAGGTGATTCGCCATACGGCGGTGGGGGATCGCTTGGAGGCCTTGGTCGAACTCCTGCGGGAAATCAACCGGCGCGCCGATCTGTGCCTCTGTAGCGGTGGACTGGGGCCAACCTGCGACGATCTCACCGCGGAGGCGGCCGGGATTGCCTTCGGCCTGCCTTTGGAACTGGACGAAGCGGCGCTCGGCCAAATCGAAGCCTGGTTCGCGCGGCTGGGCCGGGGCATGCCGGAGGCCAACAAGAAACAGGCGCTGCTGCCCCGGGGCGCGGAGCGGCTCGACAACCTCTGGGGCACGGCGCCCGGCTTCGCCCTCAAGACCGGACACTGCCGATTCGTCTTTCTGCCCGGCGTGCCGGGCGAGATGAAAGCCATGTTCGGGTGGTGGGTGCGGCCCGATCTGGTGTGGTCCTTCAAGCTAAAGCCGGCCCGACGGGTGGTCTTGCGCACGGTCGGGGTGGGTGAATCGGCCTTGCAGGAGCGGCTGGACCGGGTCGCGCTGCCGGCCGGCGTCCGCCTGGGTTTTCGCGCCGGCGGTGCGGAAAACTGGGTCAAGCTGCTGTTTCCGGCCAACTTTTCCGAGCCGGAACAGAGTGATGCAATACGGCGGGTCGTGGAGACGATTGGCGAGGCGGTCTACGCGGTCGGCGGCGAGGACCCGGGGGACAGTCTGGAAACGGTCGTGGGACGGCAGCTTGCCGCCCGCCAGGCCACCCTTTACGCGGTCGAAACCGCGAGCGGCGGCGCTCTGGCGAACCGTTGCGCCGGGGAGGACTGGTTCGCGGGCGCGGCGGCGGAGCCAGATCCCGTCCGCCTCCTGCCGCGATTCGACGTCCCGGCGGCGGACACTCTCGCGGCGACGGCTTCCCGGCTGGCGGAGCGGGTGCGCGCCGCGACCAGGGCGGATTATGCCCTGGTGCAATACGGC
>CADDYU010000019.1 GCA_902810705.1 Methylococcaceae bacterium | reverse complement strand
AGAGTAAGAGGCGACAAACATCCATTCGTCGTCAGCTACATCGCGGGGATACGGTTTTCGGGAAGTCGGAGTAGTCATACCTACTCCTGACTTCCGCCTCAGAAAAAGTTCACAACAGCCTCTAGGCAGCCGGTTCGGCCACCATGCTCGTTTTATGGACAGTCCCTGCAGAACGCGGTCGTGTCATCGTGCAAGATCTGATAAAACTCGCGGTGGGCATTGCCGTCAGCAGGCTGACTCCGATGTGGTAGGTACGGAACAGGCGGCGGAGATTGGCCGTCTTAGTTATTGTATTGTTCGATAGGCTCGGCGCGAGGAGAGTGACGATCAAGGGAAAGCCATACTTGGCGCAGATTAGCGACAAGCCCCTGTTATGAGCCACCTTCTCGGGTCATTTTTGTACTCTGGGCATCGCTTCCTTAGGGGCTGCGGTAAGACAAAGGCTGCGGGCAACAAGGGAGGTCGGGTACTGGGTTGAGAGGTTCGCTCCGGATCCTGAGACCTGCGCTGCGGGCCAGGATGAGCTGCTCGGAAAATCAGGGAGACTCCATGAAAATTCTGCGTTTGATTCCGGCATTGCTGCTGCTCGAAGGGTGTCCGATTCCTCCCGTCGCGACCGGTCTTGTGAGTATGCCGCCGCTAGGCGGCGGTGGCGGAGCCCAAATCACGACCTCGACCCAGGTCAGGCTATCGCGGCCGAACTTCCGCCTCGTGAAAGCGGGCGCCACCGGCAGCAGTACCGGCTTCAGCCTGTTGGGCCTTATTCCCTTTAAGAGCCCGGAGTATGCCGAAGCCCTGGCCCAGTTGTATCAAAAGGCCGGGGTGTCGGAAGGCAAGGCCCAGGCGCTCGTGAATCTGGTCTATGATCAGACGCAGCCTTATTTCATCTTGTTCTCGCTGCCCAAAATCACCATTCGCGGGGATCTCGTGGAGTTCCAAAAGGAGCCGGCCGTGGGCCGGATCAATTTGCCGGCGAGATAGTCGTCCAAGAGCTCCGGAACTCCATTTGTTGCGAAGCTGGCGGTTACCGACGGTCGGCCGACTCGAAGGATGAGTGTCCGCTAGGCCTCGTCCCAAGTCCCGGTACGGGTCTCGTCGACGAAGCGTTCGGTGGTCTCGTCCAGAGCGCGGGGTTTACGGCTCCGGATCTCGTGCACGTACAGGGTTTGCGGCTTGAATTTCTGCTCGCCGGGCTCGGGCGGCAAGGTCATTTCGTACTTGACCGGGCGCCGATGGTCCGCCAGTTGCCGATCCGGGTGGAACACCCGGTTGAATTTCCAAAGGCTCCTCAGGAAATTGGTCTGGCCGTGCAGGAGATGCCGGGCGACGATCTTGGCCGCGCCCTTGAGGGAAGCGAAACCCATGTGCTTCATGTTGAGCACCTGCTGGGTTTTGACCAGTTCCGCGTAAAACTCCGGCAAGGGCAATCGGGTGGGCAGCACGGCGTGCTGAATGTCGAACAGCCGGTAATCGCGGCTGGTGAGCCTGCGGGATTCCGTGTGCCAGGTCTCGGTGCCTGGATAGGGGGTATTGACGCTGATATTGACGATCTCGGGAATTTCGAGGCACCAGGCGCGGACGGTTTCGAAACGGTCCAGATCCCAATCCGGATCGGCGATGAGGTTGATGGCGACGGTGATGCCTAAGGACCGGGCGAACTCCAGGGCTTCGAAGTTTTTCCCGAGACTGACCCGCTTGCGGTACTTGGCGAGGCCGGCCTCGTCGATGGCCTCCAGGCCAAGAAACATGTATTCCATGCCCAAGGTTTTCCAGAACCGAAAGACGTCCTTGTTCCGCAGCAACACGTCGCCCCGGGTCTCGAGATAGTATTCCTTTTTGATGCCGCGGCGGGCAATGGCTTCGCCAATCTCGAAGCCGTGCCGGTCCTGAATAAAGGCTACGTCGTCCACGATAAAGACGCCGGGTTCGCGAAGGCGGGCCAGGTCCTCGACCACCTTATCCGGGCTTATCACTCGATAGCTCCGGCCGTAGAAGGTCCAGGCGCTGCAGAAGGAGCAATCCCAGGGGCAGCCGCGGGTGAACTCGATGGAGGCGCAAGGATCTAGGATGCCCAGGAAATATTTGCGGCGGTGTCGCACCAGATCCCGCGCCGGGCTGAGCGCGTCGAGATCGGCGACGAAGCGGGGAGGCGGGCCTTGGCCGTCTGGAGTCACGGCGCCGGGGACCCGATGCGCCGAGCGGCGGTCGTGCTCGATGGCCTCGAGGAGCCTTGGAAAGCCGGCCTCGCCCTCGCCCTTGAGCACGCAATCGATCTTGCCTTCGCCATGGTTCAGCAAGTCTTCGGCGATGAACGAGGCGCTATGCCCGCCGATGCACGTGAAGCACCGGGGCAAACGGTTCTTGGCGACCTTGGCGAGGTCGATGACTTCGGGGACATTGGCCAAATAATTGAGGGCGAAGGCCACCACGTCGGGTTGGAAAGTCTCCAGCCGCTTGAAAAACTGGGCATGGCTTTCCACCTGCAAATCGATTAAGTCGACCGTGTGCCCGGCCCGTCGGGCCGATTCGGCGACCATTTCAAGGCCCAACGGCTCCAAGCGGAGGAAGACCTGGGTGTACATGAGGGGACTGGGATGAACGGCGAGGATCTTCATGGCAACGGTTCCTTGTCGAGGGTCAGAGAGGAAAATCCTTGTCCCGCGACCATCCGGCGGTTCCGCGCCATCGGCGGGCTCTAATTTTTGGAGTTGAGGCCCTTGACCGAAATTCCCAAACCCCGTCCCGATCCTCCCAAGCCAGACCGCCTACAAAACCTTCGGCCGGGTGGGCTCGCGCGGCCGCGTGGCGGTTTCCTTGTGATCGGAGCCTCGCGGCGCGAGCCGGTCCGCGGGCGCGAGAGACGATCTGGGAAGTTCGGTTCCAGTCTCAATGGTGAGAGACTTCGTCCACCTCGACTTGTCCAGACAGGCGGCGCCAGACGTGCGACCAGGACATGCCGACGGCGAGGACCGCCGCGATCAGCGCCAGGGCCATGTAGCTCATCACCCCGTTCTGAGTCGAGAGCCAGCCAAGGTCGAACAGGAGCCAGGTGAGCGAACCGAAGAACGCGCCAGCCAGTAAGATACCCAGCATTCCCAACGATTGCAGCGTCGCCTGCAGAAACAATACCCAGCCGATCAACAGAACCACGCCGGCGAACACCAGCGGAGCGGTCACCGCGGGCCATGTGCGCAGCAGCCAATGAACAAAGGACCAGCTGGTGGGGTTCCAGGTGGCGAACACCAAGGCCAAGGCCATGAAAAAGCGGATCAAAATTCCGATCATGTTGTCGTCCGAAGTTTTCTAATCAGCCGCCGATGCCCGACCGCATTGATTGAGGATAACTCTGATCCAGAACCGGATCACTCATCTCCAATCATCCGCAGCCTAGCCGAGTAAGTGTACGATTTCTGTCTATCGGCTCAGGCCCGGAAAGCGGGTTTTCTAGGTATTCGACCCTGGATGGCGTCCTGGTTCGGAATCAGAGGCGACCGCTTTTCCGCAGGCGGCGAGTCACCCGATCGTGATAAAGACGCGCCAGCCAGGGACGAATCGCCGGCAGGCTCACCAGCCAAGCCAAGGGTTTCAAGAGCGGAACCCGGCCCATGAGCAGGATATAGGCGTCGAGTTCGGACCGAATCCGTCCCTGCTCGTCACGGACATGCAGTTCCGTCAGAGCCTTCCGGGGATCCAGGCCAAGTTGGCGGAGTTGCTCCTCCCGGCCGGTAATATCGAACCAGCATACGGTCTCGCGCCCCCGACCCGCCAGCGCCTCGTAGCGGCGCCGGTCCCGGACACAACTCGGGCATGCCCCATCGTAATAGACAACGATTTTGCCTCGATCGTCGCGCATCGGGTCAGCCTCGCCAAAGGGTTTCTGAGCGCGAGGGTCGATTCTCTCCGCCAGCCCCGGATCGGCGGCTTTTCCAGCCTCCGATGGACCCTCCGGCTCAGCGTCCTTTGTTCGATTCCCTCTCATTCCGGTGCTTCCTTGGCGGCTAGGGCGGCGCCCAGGTACCGCTCGCGCATATCCGCTACATGCGAGCCCTCCCAATAAATCCTTCCGCACCCGGCGCAGCGGAAAAACACCTCGTAATACAGCCGGGTCTTGGGTTGCAGATGGTCGAGGATTTCGGCCTTGGACACCCACTCCAATACTCCGTTGCACATCAGGCAGCGCTGCAAGGGCCGGATTTGGCGCCACAAATCGCAGCGATTCAAGACCTCTCGGACTTGCTCATCAGGCGCCGTCGAGCGCAGCCAATAGCCGTGACTGATGCGCTTGGCGAACAATAAACGGCGGTCGCGGGTCAGGACAATCCGCCGTTCCAGGGCGGCAATGTCAGCGATTTCATCGTCTCGATACCGACGATCGTAGAGTGCATCGAAGCCCAGCATGCGCAGTCGCCGGGCCAGCTTGCCAAGATTGGCATCGACCACGAAGGCGGTGTGCCGCAGCGGCCGGTCGCGCAGCTTGACCAGTGGCGAAATATCGAAACTCTCGAAGGTGGGAAAAACCGCGACCCGCTCACCCGGCTGCAGTTGATGGTTGAACCCGACGGAGGTTCCATCGACGAGGATAAGGTCCACCTCCGTATGCGGCACCCCGAAAGCTTCGATAGGATCCTTGATGCCGGGATGCCCCTCGAAGTCATAGCAGAGCGTCTGACGGCGTTGTGCGGGCGCCAAAAAATCATTGAGTTCTTCGTAGAACCGAAAGTAGGCGGTATGAGGGCGCTTCATCATAAAAGCTTAGACCGTTCTCTCCGCGGGCCGCTTCGCATTGAATCAACCGAGTCACGGCGTTAGGGCAGGGCTTGATACGTCGGGAGCCCAGCAAAGGGTCATGTCCGGACCTAAAAGCACGGCCCTGAATATTATTCAACGACGCAGCGAGGTAACGGCTTCCCGCGGCTTTTTCGGCGCGAAGCTAGCCAGGATTTCCAGGCGCTTTCGGCTCGGACGATCAAAGTGGATGGGTGAAAGAAAGCGCTACGCTCTCAAGGCACATTTTTAAAGCAGAGAAGTAGAAGCCATGCCATTCTACAGTTCAAGGCCATAAATACTAAACTTGTTCGGGGGTGCGAAATGGCGTGGTGAGACCATCGGCCTGCCAGCTCATCGGAGCTTCGATTGACAAGGCTGGTCCCAGAGCCTCGTGATATAGACGGACGTTGCCCGAGTGCTGACTGATTAAGCCTATCATTTGAAGCATCGTCCGTACGCAACTTTATAAATACTTACAGCTTCACTACGCTGTTTTATGCCACGCCTCGAACATCGGGCTTCCTATCGCCTGTCCAAGCCTTGGCCGCTCTCACTTCGCTGGGGTTTGCTGGCCGCCGTGCCGATTATTGAATTGATCGGGCTCTCGGTGTGCTTCGACACTCTAGTCCTTTCCAAGAGAGATTCCGAGTGGACCCATCTTGCCGGCGAGGCGCCCGCGTTATTGCGCTTGGTCTTGGCTTTCCTAGCGGCATTCCTGTTGATTCTCGCGCCACGTATTCAGGCTCTGGTCGGGGAAGCGCGGCAATTCGCTTTGAGCCATCTCTGGTGGCGTTGGCTATTGATCCATCTCTTGATCTTTCTAGCTTTCTGCGAGGTCACTACTCTCCTCTTTGATTTAGCCGCGGCCGGCGCAGAGATTCCAGGGATCCTCATCGCGGGATGGGCTGGATTGGGACTCGCAAGCTTCGGCCTATGGCTAGAAGTCATGCTCCCCATGGGTTTTTGGGTGAGGCTATTCTCCCGGGAAGGGCTCGCGCTATTGGCCGCCATGCTGGCCGGACTAGCGGCCTGGCTCGGCGGATTGTTCGCACAGGAGCTCTGGAGACCGCTGACGGCGGGGACATTTTGGCTGTCTTACCGGCTTTTGAGCTTGGGTTACCGGGATGTCGTGCACGATTCCGAAACCCACATCTTAGGCACACCCAATTTCCTCGTCGATATCGCCCCATCCTGCTCGGGCTATGAGGGCATCGGCCTCGTGACGGTGTTCTTGGTGATTTATTTGTGGCTGTTTCGTGCCGAAATACGTTTCCCCCAAGCATTTCTGCTGTTTCCCATAGGAGCCTTGGCGGTTTGGCTGGCGAATTCGGTGCGCATCGCTTTATTGATCGCCATTGGTACTTCCTTTTCTCCCAAGGTGGCTATGGGGGGATTCCATTCCCAGGCCGGCTGGATTGCTTTTATCGCCGTCGCCTTGGGCTTAATTCTGGCGATGCGCAGGCTACGGATTTTTATGAAAGCCACTTCGCGCGGCGTCCTTGTCGAGGAAAGCAATGCCGCTGCACCTCTGCTGGTTCCCTGGTTGGTGCTGATGGGAGTCCTTGTGTTGACTTCCGCGCTATCCGACGGTGAATTTGATTGGCTGTATCCTTGGCGGATTATTGCCGCGGCGGCCGTGCTTTGGCATTTTCGTGGGGTTTACCGGGGTTGGGATTGGTCATTTGGCTGGCAGGGAGCGGTCATGGGCGCCGCCGTGTTCGCAATCTGGATCGTCCTGGAGCCCTCCATGAACGGGGGAGCTAAATCCGTGCTGGAGACCGCCCTCGCGGCGCTGCCCGCCGGCCAAAAGGCCCTATGGCTGGCGTTCCGAGTGGCGGGATCGATCATTATCATCCCTTGGGTGGAGGAATTGGCCTTTCGAGGGTATTTGCTTCGTAGACTCGCCGGACAGCACTTCGATACGCTCGCTCCACCTCGGTTCACCTGGGGATCCTTCATTCTCTCTTCGCTCGCCTTTGGCCTGCTCCATACCCGCTGGCTGGCCGGAACTCTGGCCGGAATGATCTATGCCTTGGCATTTTACCGCCGCGGCAAGCTGGGTGACGCCATAACCGCCCACATGGTCTCCAACGGCCTGATTGCGCTGTCGGTGCTGGCGGGCGATCGCTGGTCCTTCTGGTCGTAAGCCAATCGGCTTACATCGGCCAGGCCGGATTCGCTTCAATTCGATGGGCCTATCAGTGCTTCGGACGTCGGCTCCTCAATGTTCTTCCATGACATGGGGCATTGATTCTTTGTTATTATTTCAAGTAATTTTCACAAGTTCGGAATAAATCTCATGGTTCGAACCGAAACTCCCCTCTGTGAATTCGGCAAGCCAGCCGTTGACTTCTCGCTGCCAGGCGTAGACGGGCAAGTTTGGACACTGGACAAGTGCAAAGGGCCAAATGGCCTTTTGGTGATGTTTATCTGCAATCACTGCCCTTACGTTAAAGCCGTCCAGGAGCGGCTCGTCCGGGATGTGGCCGAACTGAAGCAATATGGCATTGGCGCCGTCGGCATCATGTCCAACGATCCCACCGATTACCCCGAGGATTCCTTCGAGAACATGCGGCGCGTGGCCGAGAAATTCGGTTATCCGTTTCCTTATCTCTTCGACGAGACTCAGGAGATCGCCAAGGCCTACGGCGCCGTATGCACTCCCGATTTCTTCGGGTATAACAAGGACTTGCGGCTCCAATACCGAGGCCGTCTCGATGCCAGCCGCAAGGAAACCGCGCCGATCGGCGCTCGGCGCGAGCTATTCGAGGCCATGAAACAAATCGCCTTGACCGGCCAGGGTCCTGAGGAACAAATCGCCAGCATGGGCTGTTCCATCAAGTGGCGGACTTAACCTTAAAGCCTAACAATCCGAAATTGAGGAAAAGCCAATGTCCTTCAAGAGACTGACCGATCTGGATCTGGCCGGCAAGCGAGTTCTGATCCGCGCGGACCTGAATGTTCCGGTCAAGGACGGCAAGGTCACCAGCGATACTCGCATCCGGGCCAGCCTGCCGACCATTCAACATGCCCTGAACGCCGGCGCCAAGGTTCTAGTGATGTCGCATTTGGGGCGGCCGACCGAAGGGCAGTATGATGAGGCGTTTTCCCTGAAGCCCGTGGCCGACCGCCTTGGCGAACTGCTCGGGCGCGAGGTGCCCTTAGTCAAGGACTGGCTGAATGGCGTGGAGCTGGATCCGGGCGAAGTGGTTCTGTTAGAAAACGTTCGCTTCAATAAAGGCGAGAAGAAAGACGGTGAGGAGTTGGCGAAAAAGATCGCCGCCTTGAGCGATGTTTACGTCATGGACGCTTTTGGCACCGCCCACCGCGCCGAAGCCTCGACCCATGGCGCCGGCCGGTTCGCGCCGGTGGCTGTCGCCGGCTTGCTTTTGGCGGCCGAACTGGACGCTCTCAGCAAGGCCTTGAAGAATCCCGAACGGCCGCTGCTCGCCATTGTCGGAGGCTCGAAGGTCTCTACCAAAGTTACCGTGCTGGATTCTCTCTCCAATATCGTCGATCAACTCATCGTCGGCGGCGGCATCGCCAATACCTTCATCGCTGCGGCGGGCTATCCGGTGGGCAAGTCCCTCTACGAGGCCGACCTGATTCCCGAGGCCAAACGTCTGATCGAACAAGCGAAGGCCCGTGGCGGTGAAATTCCGATTCCAACCGATGTGGTCACCGCCAAGGAATTTTCCGAAGCTGCTGATGCCACCGTCAAGCCCGTGGCCGAGGTGGCCGAGGACGATTTGATCCTCGACATCGGGCCGGCCACCGCCGCTCGATATGCCGAACTTATCAAGGCCGCCGGCACCATCGTTTGGAACGGCCCCGTGGGGGTGTTCGAGATCGACCAGTTTGGCGAGGGAACCAAGACCGTGGCTCGGGCGATCGCCGAGGCCCGGGGCTTTTCCATCGCGGGCGGCGGCGATACTCTGGCGGCCATTGAAAAATACGGTATCGGCGATAGGGTATCGTATACCTCCACCGGTGGCGGCGCTTTCCTCGAATTTCTTGAAGGCAAGAAGCTGCCTGCGGTCGCGATGCTTGAAGAGCGTGCTTAAGTTTGGACCATAGACGTCCTACACGAAGGTTTGAATCGACTGAAGGTAAGGGAAAGACGTCGATGGATAAAAGCCCATGATTATTTTGTCCAAGTGGGTTTTTTATGAAATTTTCCTTTCAGGATATTCTGTGTAAGTTGAGGTTTCAAAGCAGGGTAATAGGATTTGGAGATCGCCGCTAGGTAAGTTTATGGGTCCAGGATTGAATTGATTTTCAAAGAGGATTTTTAATGGCCAGAGTAACTGTCGAAGATTGCTTGCAGAACGTCGATAATCGCTTTCAGCTGGTGTTATTGGCGGCCAAGCGCGCCCGCCAACTGTCCCGGCATCCGGAAGATGCCAAAGTCTCCTGGGAGAATGATAAGCCCACCGTTGTGGCGCTTCGGGAAATCGCCGCCGGCGAGATTACCCGCGATTATCTCAACGTTGATCTCAAGCAGGACCGATTCACTCTCGAACGTCCGCCTCTGCCGCCCCGCAGTCCTGCGCTCGCCGACTTGGATGACGAGGATTTCGACTAAAGCCAAAAATAGCCGGGTACTGGAATGCGAGTGATGAGTCAACTCCTTCCTATCGAAGCCACCGAGCTGCCTCAGGAAAAACTGATCCGGAGGCTATGCACTCGGCTGTCCGGCTATCTCGATCGAGACCAGATCGATGAGGTCCGCCGCGCCTATGAATTGGCCGCCTCGGCCCATAAGGGGCAATTCCGGCTGACCGGCGAACCTTATATTTGCCATCCTCTTTCCGTCGCCCTGATCCTCGCCGAGATGTGCATGGACGCCAAGGGCATCATGGCGGCGATCATGCACGATCTGATCGAAGACACATCAGTCACCAAGGAGCAGTTGAGCGAGCAGTTCGGCGAGGAGGTGGCCGAATTAGTGGATGGGGTCACTAAGTTGGGCCAGCTCGATTGTAAATCGCGCGCCGAGGCCCAGGCCCAGAACGTCCGCAAGATGTTTCTGGCCATGGTCAAGGACCTTAGGGTCATCATGGTCAAGCTGGCCGACCGTCTGCACAACATGCGCACCCTGGGCGCCATGTCCGCCAATCGGCGCCGTCGCATCGCCCGGGAGACGTTGGACATCTATGCGCCGATCGCCAATCGCCTGGGAATGAACGAGATGCGGCTGGAGCTGGAAGATTTGGGCTTCGCCGCCCTCTATCCAATGCGCTCACGAATTCTGGAGCAGTCCGTCAAAAAAGCCCGGGGCAACCGCAAGGAGGTGGTGGCGACGATTGAATCGACGATCGCGAGACGCTTGCACGACGCTGGCCTCAATCATTACGAGGTCGTCGGTCGCGAGAAACATCTGTATAGCCTCTATCAGAAAATGCGGAATAAGCACGTGGCGTTCAGCGAGGTTTACGACGTTTATGCGTTCCGCATCATCTGCGATAACGTCGACGAGTGCTATCGAGCCCTGGGGATAGTCCACAACCTGTACAAGCCGGTGCCGGGGCGCTTCAAGGATTACATCGCCGTGCCCAAAGCCAATGGTTATCAGTCCCTGCACACGGTCTTGGTGGGACCGTATGGGCAACCTTTGGAAATTCAGATCCGCACCCGCGCCATGCATCACCTCGCCGAGTCGGGCATCGCCGCCCATTGGCTCTACAAGAGCGAGCACGAGCAATCCACCTACAGTCAGGCCCGCGCCCACGAATGGCTTAGAGACCTCTTGGAGATCCAGAAAAGCGCCGGCGACTCCATGGAGTTCCTGGACAATCTCAAGATCGACCTGTTTCAGCAGGAAGTCTACGTGTTCACTCCCAAGGGGCGGATCATTAAGCTGCCCCGGAATGCCACCATCGTCGACTTCGCCTATGCCGTTCACACCGACATCGGCAATACGTGCGTTTCCGCCCGTATCGATCGGCAACTCGCGCCCCTGCAAACCGTGCTGGAGAACGGCCAGACGGTCGAAATCATCACCGCTCCCTGGGCGCGGCCAAATCCCTTGTGGCTGAATTTCGTGACCACCGCCAAGGCCCGCGCCGCCATCCGGAACTATCTCCGCAACTTCAAGAAACAAGAAGGCATCGCCCTCGGCCGACGCCTTTTGGAAAAGGAACTGAATGGCTTAGGCTACCGGTTAGAAGATATTGCGAAGAATCGTTTCGATGAATTGCTAAAGCGGCTGGATTTGCCTTCCGTGGATGCGCTGATGGTGGATATCGGCTTGGGCAATCGACTGCCGTTCCTGGTGGCGCGTCAGCTCTTGCAGGCCGACGCCGAGGCCCATTCCGATGATTCGCAGCCGGCGCCTGAGAAACCCGGTCTCTCGCCTCTCGTCATCAAGGGCACGGAAGGCATGGTCGTGAATCTTGCTAAATGCTGCCGGCCCATTCCCGGCGATCCCATCATTGGCCTCTTCAATCCCGGCAAGGGCATCGTGGTGCACCTTACCGAATGCAAGAATGTCGAGGAACTCCGCAAGAAACCCATGAACTGGCTGGACGTGCAATGGGATAAGCAAGCGAACGGCGAATTTCCGGCGGTCATCCGGCTGGAACTCATGAACCAGGTGGGCACGCTGGCTAAGGTGGCTTCGACCATCTCCAAGATGCGCGCCAATATCGAGAACGTCCAGATCACCAATCAAGACAGCCAGCTTTCCACCGACGTCATCACCCTGATGGTGAGGGACCG
Source organism: Methylococcaceae bacterium (assembly GCA_902810705.1). GTDB lineage: Bacteria > Pseudomonadota > Gammaproteobacteria > Methylococcales > Methylococcaceae > CADDYU01. The sequence continues at coordinate 28,806 of CADDYU010000019.1, read as the reverse complement.
TAATCATCTCGCCGCTGTCGTTCGCGAGCTGCGGAAACTGTCCGTGGTGCTAAAAATTTCCCGCGTCAAATCCGAATTGAGAAAGAAGGCTTAATCGTGGCGAAGCAAATCATCTCGACCGACCAGGCGCCCAAGGCCATCGGCACCTACTCGCAGGCCGTCAAGGCCGGCAACACCGTCTATCTCTCCGGGCAAATTCCCCTGGACCCGGCTACCATGGCACTGGTGGAAGGCGGGATCGACGCGCAGATCCGCCGCGTGTTCGACAATCTGAAGGCGGTGTCGGAAGCCGCAGGAGGAGAGCTCAAGGATACGGTGAAGCTCAATGTGTTTCTCACCGATTTGAGCCACTTCCCGCGGGTCAACGCAATCATGGCGGAATATTTCGCGGAGCCTTACCCGGCCCGCGCGGCCATCGGCGTGGCCGCCCTGCCACGCGGCGCCAGCGTCGAAATGGATGCGGTGCTGGTCCTCGGCGACTGAGCCTTCCCCTGTTTGACCGATCTGCCCTCCACTCCCGATTCCCTTCCCATCGCCTCACTGAAGGGTGTCGGGCTGCAAACCCTGAGAAGGCTCGAAAAGCTGGGTCTTGCGACGGTCACGGACTTGCTGTTCCACTTGCCGCTTCGCTACGAGGACCGCACCCGGATCGCCGCTCTCGGGAGCCTCAAGGCCGGCGATCAGGCCCTGGTGGAAGGGCGGGTCGAACTGATCGAAGTCCTTCCTAAAGGACGCCGCTCGCTAGTGCTTCGCATCGGCGACGGAACTGGCTTTCTGAATCTGCGGTTTTTTCACTTCACGGCGGAGCAGCGCAGGCAGTTCGAACGCGGACGCCTTTTACGTGCCTTCGGCGAGATAAGAGAAGGTTACTACGGATTGGAGATCACCCATCCCGATTATCGCTTAATCGCCGAGGACGAAGCCGGCCGGCCGGAAGCCACTCTCACGCCGGTTTATCCATTGACGGAAGGCATTCACCAGAAGGCCTTACGACGACTGGTCACTCAAGCCTTGGCCTATGCTGATCCCGAGCATTTACCTGACGGCCTGCCAATATCGCTGCCCGCCGCCTCGGGCCGGCTGCGCCTCTGGGAAGCCCTGAAGCTGCTGCACCAGCCGCCCGCCGGCTGCAGCGAAGCTTCCCCAGAACTCGCCGCCGCCCGGCGAAGGCTCGCCTTCGAGGAACTCCTGGCCCATCATCTCAGCCTGAGCCGGTTTCGCGCCCGCATGCAAACCCGCCGCGCTCCGATTCTCCACATCGATCCGACCGCCGCCGAGCGCTTTCGACAAAGTCTTCCCTTTAGCCTGACAGCCGCGCAGCAGCGGGTCATCGGTGAAATCGAGGCTGATCTCGCGGCGCCTCGCCCCATGATGCGCCTCGTGCAGGGCGACGTGGGTTCGGGCAAAACCGTCGTGGCGGCCTTCGCGGCGCTGGCGGCGTTGACTTCCAACCACCAGGTGGCGGTCATGGCGCCCACCGAACTCCTAGCCGAGCAGCACGCTCGCAGTTTCCGGCAATGGCTGGATCCTTTGGGCGTGCAAGTCGCTCTGCTGTCCGGCCGGGCCAAGGGCGAGAGCCGTAAATCGGCGCTTGCCGCGCTGTCCGACGGCTTCGCCGGCGTGGCGGTCGGCACTCATGCTTTGTTCCAAGAGCAGGTGGCGTTCCATCGTCTGGGGCTGGTCGTGATCGACGAGCAGCACCGCTTCGGTGTGCACCAGCGCTTGGCGCTGCGCGAAAAGGGAGCGCGGGACGGGCTCTATCCCCACCAGCTCATCATGACCGCCACGCCCATCCCGCGCACGCTCGCCATGCTGGGCTACGCCGATCTGGATCTTTCGGTTATCGACGAGCGCCCGCCGGGGCGAACGCCAGTCAATACCGTGGTGGTCCCCACCGCTCGCCGTGCCGAAATCGTCGCGCGGATTGCCGATTGGGTGGGCAAGGGGCGGCAGGTTTATTGGGTGTGCACCTTGATCGAGGAATCGGAGCTCCTTCAGGCGGAAGCGGCGGAAAAAACCGCTCAAATCCTGGCCGAAGCGCTGCCAGGGGTACGGACCGCCCTGATCCACGGCCGACAGAAGCCCGCCGACAAGGAGGCCACCATGCTCGCCTTCAAGGCCGGCGGGATCGATCTTCTGGTGGCGACCACCGTCATCGAGGTGGGCGTCGATGTGCCGAATGCCAGCTTGATGGTGATCGAGAATGCCGAGCGCCTGGGACTGGCCCAGTTGCATCAGCTTCGGGGCCGCGTGGGACGCGGTCCCGGCGAGGCTCACTGCGTGCTGCTCTACCAACCGCCTTTGACCCAAACCGCCAGAGAGCGGCTCGGCATACTCCGGGATTCCGACGATGGTTTCGTCATCGCCGAAAAGGACCTGGACATCCGCGGCCCTGGCGAATTGCTCGGCACCCGCCAGACGGGCCAAGTCCAGTTTCGCGTCGCCGATCTGACCCGGGACCGGGATCTGCTAGACGCGGTGCACGGTACGGCCGAGCTGATGCTTCGCGATTATCCCGAGCGGGTGGAGCTATTGATAAAACGCTGGGTGGGAAATTCGGCGCAATACGTGCAAGCGTAAGGCCTTGCGCCCAGCTTTCCCGTTGCCTTGCGTTGTGACTGTTTCACTCCCAAGGCCCGTTCGGAGAATTCACTGGCCGGTTTCCTGAAGGTGCCAGGTTTCCCGCTGGATATAGATCGAACCTTCCCGGCCCAAACGGGATTCCATCAGGCTGAAGGCATTGATGTTCCAGACCACGGGTTTCGACAGCGGCAGCGAGGTTCGCTCGGAGCGGCCCCGACGGGCCAGGGTGAGGTGGGCTCGAAAGGGCCGCGACTCAGTTGGAAATTCCGCCGCCCCCAGACGCTGCGCCAAGCTTGCCGCCAAATTCTCAAGCGATAACGGTGTCTGGCTGGGTACAAGGCAAACGATGCCGTTCCGGGGCCAGATTTCGAGGCGATCGAGCACCAGGATAAAACTCGGCTCGAGAGTCTCTGCCGCGATCCGGCCGAGTTCGGACCATCGTTTCGCCTCTACATCGCCCAGGAACGCAAGGGTGACATGCAGATTGCAGGGCTTCACCCATTTCCCGGCAGCCGCGCTCCTCGCCTCGTTGCCCGCCTCGGTCAGGCGAGAGCGGGTGGCTTCATCCGGCCATAGCGCGAAAAACAGACGAGCCTCCGTCCGATCATTTTTTACAGACATCCAGCACACCCTGCAGCGCGACTGCCACGGCTTGCCGCCGTACCTCTTTTCGATCGCCGGCAAATCGTTCCAGTCGCACTCGGCATGCCTGGCCGAGCCGCTGCCAGGCGAACCAGACCGTGCCCGCGGGTTTGCCGGCCGTCCCGCCGGAGGGTCCGGCGATGCCGCTGACCGCCACCGCGACCTCCGCTCGGCTGTGTTGGAGGGCTCCCGCCGCCAAAGCCCGAACCACCGCCTCGCTTACCGCGCCATGGGTCTCAATCAGGTTGGGATCGACGTCTAGAACCTCGCATTTCGCTTCGTTGCTGTAGGTTACGAACCCCCGGTCGTACCAATTTGAACTGCCGGGGATATCGGTAACGCACTCGGCCACCCAGCCTCCGGTGCAGGACTCGGCGGTAACCAGCTTCAAGCCGGCCTGTTCGAGCGCTGCGCCGACATCCCGTGCCAAGACGTATAGATATTCGCTCTCGTCGGACATGGTTAGCACCGTTAAATCGCGAAGACGGATTGTATCCGATAAAATTAGGCCGATGAGCCTCGATTCTACCGCGCTATTCCGCCATACCCCCTTGATGCAGCAATACCTCCGCATCAAGGCCGAACACCCTGACCGGCTGTTGTTCTTCCGCATGGGCGACTTCTATGAGCTGTTTTATGAAGATGCTCGGAGGGCCGCCAGACTATTGGACCTGACGCTAACCTCGCGCGGCGAATCGGCCGGGGAACGCATTCCCATGGCCGGCTTGCCCTATCATGCGGTGGATGGTTATCTGGCGAAGCTGGTGAAATTGGGTGAATCGGTCGCCATCTGCGAGCAGATCGGCGATCCCGCCGCCGCCAAGGGACCCGTGGAACGGCGGGTCGTGCGAATCGTCACGCCCGGCACAGTCACCGAGGAAGTCTTGCTGGAAGACCGCCGAGACAACCTGCTGCTGGCGATCGCTGCGATTGGTTCGACCCTAGGGATCGCCGCCCTGGATTTGGCTGGTGGACGTTTCGCCGTCCAGGAGGTGGAGAGTATTGAGCGCTTGCTGGACGAGCTGGAACGATTGAATCCCGCCGAAATCCTGATCAGCGAGGATTGGCCTTTACCGGCCGCTGTTGGGTCCCGACGCGGACTGACCCGGCGCCCGCCCTGGCACTTCGAGCCGGAGAGCGCCCGTCACAGTCTGCTGCGCCAGTTCGGCACCCGGGACCTTGCCGCTTTCGGCTGCGAGGATCGGCCTGCCGCCATGGCGGCCGCCGGCAGTCTGTTGCAGTACGTGCGGGACACTCAGCAGAGTAACCTGCCGCATATTCAGGGACTCAGGCTGGAGAGTGGCGAGGATGTGATCGTATTGGACGCCGCCAGCCGGCGCAATCTGGAACTGGATTTCCACCCCTCCGGCCGCTCCGAGCTGACCCTCTTCGGAGTGCTCGATCGCACCGTAACCGCCATGGGTGGCCGGCTGCTTAGGCGCTGGCTGCATAGCCCGCTCCGGGACCGGCGGCTACTCGAAGGCCGCTACCAAGCCATCGGCAGACTCTTGGATAGCGGTGTCCTCGACCGGATTCGGGAGATCCTCAGGACCGTGGGCGACGTTGAGCGCATTGTGTCCCGCATCGCCCTCAAGTCGGCCCGGCCCCGTGATCTGTCCACCCTGCGTCTGACCCTGAGTAACTTGCCCTCGCTGGGCGAAGCGCTTACGGAACTCGACACGTCCTGGATCTCGGCGCTTCGGGAGAAAATCCGAGCGCAGCCGAAAATCCTCGCTCTGTTGCAAAGGGCCATTGTCGATCACCCCCCCGCCTTGATTCGGGACGGCGGTGTCATTGCCGATGGCTACCATCCGGAACTGGATGAACTGCGCGGCCTCAGTCAAAACACCGAACACTTCCTGATCGAGCTGGAACATCGGGAGCGCCAGCGCACGGGACTAGCCAACCTCAAGGTCGGCTATAACCGGGTGCAGGGGTTTTATCTCGAGCTTTCCCGCACTCAGGCCGACAAGGTGCCGGTTGAATATGTCCGCCGTCAGACCCTGAAGGGCGTGGAGCGTTACATCACCCCCGAGTTGAAGAACTTCGAGGACAAAGTCCTGGGTGCCCGCGAGCGGGCCTTGGCTTTCGAAAAGGCGCTCTACGATGAATTGCTCGAGAAGTTGGGAGCCGATCTCGACTCCCTCCGACGATGTGGCGAGGGTCTTGCCGAACTGGATGTCCTGGCGAATCTGGCCGAGCGCGCCGAAACCTTGGATCTGGCCCCGCCGGTGCTGAGCGATGCTCCGGGGCTCCGTATCGCCGGCGGAAGACATCCGGTGGTCGAGAGCGTTCTGGAGGCGCCCTTCGTGCCCAATGACCTCACGCTATCGCCGGAGCGCCGCATGTTGATCATCACCGGCCCCAATATGGGTGGCAAGTCCACTTACATGCGGCAGGCCGCGCTGATCATCATCATGGCTCACATCGGCAGCTACGTGCCGGCGGAAAGCGCCGTCATCGGCCCCGTTGACCGTATTTTTACCCGGATCGGCGCTTCGGACGATCTCGCCAGCGGGCGCTCCACCTTTATGGTGGAAATGACCGAGACTGCCCACATTCTGCATCAGGCGACAGCTTCCAGCCTGGTGCTGATGGATGAAATCGGCCGGGGTACGAGCACCTTCGACGGGCTCTCCCTGGCCTGGGCCACGGCCGAGCATTTGGCGCGGGAAGTCCAGGCGTTCACCCTGTTTGCCACCCATTACTTCGAGCTTATTGCGTTACCGGAAGCTTGTCCTGGCGTCCACAACGTCCATTTGGACGCGGTTGAACACAAGGACGGCGTGGTATTTCTGCACGCGGTCAAGGAAGGGCCGGCCAATCAAAGTTACGGATTACAGGTGGCCGCGCTTGCGGGCGTGCCGCGCAAGGTGTTGCAGAAAGCCAGGGAGAAATTGGCGGCCCTCGAACGGCAAACTTACGCTGAGAAGCCGTGGAGCGGCGAGGTTCGGCAATTGGATTTGTTCGCCCCTGTGAGACCTCATCCCGCCCTGGAACTGCTGAAGACGGTCCGGCCCGAGGAGACTAGTCCCAAGCAGGCCCTGGACTTGCTGTACGTCCTTAAGGAATTGCTGGAGACTTCGGAATAAGAGCCAACGAGCGGCGAGCCGCGCTATTTTCCGGCAGCGTCATTGCGCTTGCCGTCGTTCTGGTTTAGGAGTTTCGACAAGCGGGTCGCGGGAACATAGCCCGGCAGAACATCGCCCTTCTCAGTCACGATCATGGGGGTGCCGTTCGCGCCCATGGCGGTGCCCAGGGCCAAATGCTCGTCCACCGGGTTGTCACATTCCTTCCGCTCAAGAGTTTCCCCGCGCTTGGCTTTGGTCAGGGCTTCATTGCGGTCCTTGGCGCACCAAACCGATACCGCCTTGAAGTAGGAATCGGAACCTTCGCCAGCGCGCGGGAAGAAGAGGTAGCGAACCTCGATGCCCTCCTTGAGGTATTGGTCGATCTCGGAATGCAGTTTGCGGCAATAGCCGCAGTCGATATCCGTAAAAACATAGACGACGTGGCGGTTAAGCGTCGGCTTGAAGACTACCATGTTGTCCGTGCCGACTTTCTTTAACGCATTGAGGCGGGCCTCTGAGAGCTTGTGCTCCGTGAGGTCCTCACGGGCCTGAATGTCGATCAGCGAGCCCTGGATCAGGTAGCGGCCGTCTTCGGAAACGTAAAATAGCTTCGGCCCCACAGTGACCTCGTAGAGTCCGGCTATCGGCGAGGGTGCGATGGAATCCGGTTTGATCTTCGGCAAAGCCTGCTTAAGTGCCTCCTCGACCGCCTTGGGGTCGCCGGCCTGAACCGAACCCGCGAGGAGCAAGGCGAACCCGCCAATTGCAGCGCCAAATAGCTTTTTCATGGATATTCCGTAAGGTAAAAGGTCGATCAGGAAAACAGCCGCTCGATGTCTACGACAAATGCGAGGCTCATCAGACAGAGCAGAATGAACATCCCAATTTGTTGGCAAAATGCCTGTGTCCGCTCGGAAATTGGCCGACCCTTGATGGCTTCGATCAGATAGAACATGAGATGGCCGCCATCCAGAACCGGGATGGGCAGGAGGTTCAATACACCCAGGCTGATGCTGACGATGGCGAGGAATTTCAGGAACTGGCTGAAACCCATGCTCGCCGATTGGCCGGCGTACTGGGCGATACTGATGGGACCGCTTAGATTCTGGACAGCGGCTTGACCGATCAGCATCCGTCCGACCATTTTGAGAGTGAGAGCCGAATATTCGCCGGTCTTTTCCAAAGCCGCGCCGAGCGCCGGAAAAAATCCCAAACGGTATTCGGCTTTCATCGATTCGGCAATCGCCTCCGGCACCTTCGGCGCCGTGCCTATGCGTCCGATGCGGCCTTCCGTTGAATCGGCCGCACGTGGCCGAATGTTGAGGTTGAGCCGCACCCCGTCGCGTTCGACGACGGCCTGAATTACCGCCTCAGGGCGGGCCCGCACGAACTCGACCCACTGCTTCCAGGTGTCGATGGTGGTTCCATCAGCGCTAATAATGTGGTCTCCAGGCCGCAATCCGGCCGCTTCCGCCGCGCTACCCGGCTCGATGCGGTCGATGACCGGAGGGAAGTCGGGTTCGTAGGGCCGAAATCCAAGACTCCGATACAGCTTGTCGGGCTGCTGAGCCACATCCTTCGGAATGGCCAGGATCAGTTCCCGAGTCTCATCGTTCGCCGCCGCAACGGTAACGGCGATGGCCTCCTCGTCCATGGCCCGTTCCACGATTTCGCTGATGGCAGCGTTCCAGATCGGGGTTCTGTCGCCATCAACCGCGACGATCTCATCCCCTTGGCGGAATCCGGCCTGCTCAGCCAGGGTGCCCTTGGCGATGGGTCCAAGCACTGGCCGCAAGCCCGTTTCACCCACCATGAAAACGACCCAATAAATGAGTATCGCCAGGATGAAATTGAACAAAGGGCCGGCGGCAACGATCGCGATCCGGCGGGGGACGGGTTGACGATTGAACGCATAGGGCAGATCGGCCGAGGCCACTTCGCCTTCCCGCTCATCGACCATTTTGACATAGCCCCCCAACGGCAGGGTGCTGATGACGAATTCAGTGCTATCCGGGGTCTTTCGATGAATCCAAATCGGTTTTCCAAATCCTAGGGAAAAGCGAATGACTTTGACGCCTAGCCGGCGGGCTGCCCAAAAATGGCCAAATTCATGGAAGGCGATTAGAGCCGCCAAGGCCAGTAAAAAAAAGAACAAGGTATGGAGCAGCGAGAACATAATTGATCAGGATGTTTCCTGGTGGGCTATAAAGGCACGCGCCACGGCTCGCGCCGAGCGGTCGGCTTCCAAAACGGCCTCAAGGGTGTCCGCTACACCCGCTGGCAGCGCATCCATGCAATGGCTGATCGTCTCGGGTATGGCCGAAAAGGATATTCGGCCTTCCAGAAAACTTTCGACCGCGACCTCGTTGGCGGCATTAAGAATGGCCGGCGCGCTTCCGCCGGCGCGAACCGCTTCGTAAGCCAGACGTAAGCAAGGAAAGCGAATGGTATCCGGCGGCTCGAAATCTAGTTGTCTGACCCCGAACAAGTCCAATGGTTCCGCCCCGGAATCGAAGCGGCCTGGCCAGGCTAAGGCGTGGGCGATGGGAATGCGCATGTCGGGATTGCCCATTTGGGCCAGCACCGTGCCATCGACATAATCGACCAGCGAATGAATCACGCTTTGTGGGTGGACTACGACCTGGACGCTTTCGGGGGCCATGGCGAACAGGAGGCACGCCTCGATGACCTCCAGTCCTTTGTTCATCATGGTGGCCGAATCCACCGAGATCTTCCGTCCCATCACCCAGTTGGGATGAGCGATGGCTTGATCCGGGGTAACCTGCTCCAATTTCTCCACAGATGTCCGGAGAAAGGGTCCACCTGAGGCCGTCAGCAAAATTCGGCGCACTTCGGGAGCCCGTCGCCCCGCGTGGTAGTCGGACGGCATGCACTGGAATAGGGCATTGTGCTCGCTGTCGATCGGTAGAAGATCGGCACCCGATTTCATGACTTCGGCCATGAATAAAGGTCCCGACATGACCAGGGCCTCCTTGTTTGCAAGGAGCACCGTCTTGCCGGCCCTGGCCGCTGCCAGCGTTGGCAGGAGGCCAGCGGCTCCCACGATGGCCGCCATGACGGCATCCACCTCGGGCAATACGGCCACTTCCTCCAGAGCCTTCGCACCGCTCAGGACTTGCGTCCGCCATTGGCCTGCCGCCCGCAGCCGGCCGCGCAGTTCGATGGCTTGAATCTCATCGATCATCACTGCATAGCTGGGCTCAAACCGTAGGCACTGCTCGTAAAGGCGGTCCAAATTATTGTTGGCGGTTAACACCACCACTCGATACCGATTAGGATGTCGCCCCACTACATCGAGAGTGCTGACCCCTATGGAACCGGTCGAGCCGAGAACGCAAATGCCCTTCATTCGGGATGCTCCTCCTTGTGGCCGGAAAGCCCTTCCTCATGAGGCCCCTCGCCGGCCTGGCCTTCGCCAGGGAAAGCCTGCTCGCCCGGTGCTTCAATCGCACTCGGAACATCCGGTTGCAGGGAAATTCCGGTTTCTACTGGAGTCCCTGCGTGCAGGAAAATTCCGAGCAGGAGAGAGCCAGCGTAGAACACCGAGACTCCCGCCAGCAAACTATCAATTCGATCCAGGACTCCGCCGTGCCCGGGCAGAACCCCACTGCTGTCTTTAACGCCACGGATTCGCTTGGCGAGGCTCTCGAAGAGGTCTCCGCAGATCGAAAATGCCACTGTCAGCAGGGATAGGAAAGCAAAATCGGCAATTGTCATGGCCTCGAATTGCGAAACCAAGCCAATGATGATTGCCAGTACAGCTGCTGCGGCCAATCCCCCATAAACGCCTTCGATGGTCTTGCCTGGACTGATCGGTTCCACCAGCTTGGTGTGGCCCCAGCGGTTGCCCACGAAATAGGCGGCTATGTCGGCGAGCCAGATCAGCACTACGAGATACAATACTTGGTATTGGGTGAAATTAAGCCGCAGCCAAATCATCAAGACCCAGGATGTGATCAATACGAAAGCGCCGGCGAGGAGTTTTGCGTATCGAGGGTAGGGCAGTTTGACAAGCTTCTCGGGAGCTTTCCGAAAGGCTAGGCCCCAGACGGCCCACCATATCACCACAGGCACGTAGAACCATTCAGGCAGTTCCCCTGGCGCCCAGTGAATCGCGAAAATGCGCGCCAATATAAAAACACCCAAGATTAAGCCGGTATACCCTAAGCGCGCAGGCAAACTTTTCAGCCCGGCAAGATTCGTCCATTCCCAAGCTCCGGCTAGAATGATCACGCTCCACAGCAAGGCAAAACTGTCGGCGGGCAGCAACAAAATCGCCGCAATGGTCAGCGGCGCCAGCGCCAAGGCCGTAACGATACGATTTTTCAACATGGGACTTCTTGTAGTTTTAAAAGTGGGGGGGCGGAAAGTTTAAGAGCCGATCTAACCCAGCAAAAGGCTTTCGACCTGTTCGCCAGTGTAACCGAACCGCCGCTGACGACCGGCGTAATCCTCTAAAGCCTGGTCCAGGGATTGCTCGTCGAAGTCCGGCCAAAGTACGGGAGTAAAGTACAATTCGGTATAAGCCAACTGCCATAACAGAAAGTTGCTGATGCGTTGCTCCCCGCCCGTGCGGATAAAAAGATCAGGCTCCGGTACATCCGCGAGAGCCAAATGGGACTGGAAGAGAGTTGCATCAATGACAGCCGCTGACAACTCGCCGCGCTCGACGAGTTCCGCTAGACGACGCGCTGCTCGGACGATGTCCCAGCGTCCGCCGTAATTAGCGGCGATTATCAGGTTGAGGCGGTTGTTGGTTCTAGTCAGTGCCTCAGCGGCGGCGATTCGCTCTCGCAGTAGCGGAGCCAAAGCACTGAGATCGCCAATCACGCGAAGCCGAACGCCATTTTCATGCAGCTTCGCGGTTTCTCGCTCAAGGCTCGCCACGAACAGCTCCATCAATAGCGACACTTCTTGGGGCGGACGCCGCCAATTCTCGCTGCTGAAAGCGAATAAGGTCAGGGCCTTGATTCCCTTTGCTAAACAGCGCTCCACTGTCTTCCGAACCGCACCGACTCCGGCGCGGTGACCGGCGGTACGGGGTAGAAACCGCTTTTTCGCCCAGCGGCCATTGCCATCCATGATGATTGCAATGTGGCGTGGAAGTCGGCTCTCGTTGATTGAGATAACAGGCGCATCCATTCCGATTTTCGAACTCGTCATAGGGAAAGCCGTAGCCTGATGCCGCCCGGGGTTGGCGTTGCCAGGGCCGAGGTTGTAAAAAATGTCGGAGACCCAACTCCAATGCGCGGCATCTCTGGAGTCCGGCACTCAAATGGCAAGTAAATCCGCTTCTTTTTCTTCTAAGAGTTCGTCCACTTCCTTGATGTGCTGGTCGGTCAGTTTTTGAATCTGCTCTTGACTGCGCCGCTCCTGATCTTCGGAAACGAGCTTTTCTTTCAAGGCCGCCTTGAGCTCGTTATTAGCATCGCGCCGAATGTTGCGGATAGCCACCCGCGCATTTTCCGCCTCATGCCGTACTACCTTGATCAAATCCCGGCGGCGCTGTTCCGTCAGAGGAGGCATAGGCACACGGATCACCGTACCCGCTGTGGAGGGATTTAAGCCAAGATCGGAGGTGAGAATGGCTTTTTCGATAGCCTGGACCATATTCCGTTCCCATGGCGTGACCGTCAGAGTGCGGGCATCCTCGACCGTAATGTTGGCGGTCTGGCTCAACGGCACTTCGTTGCCGTAGTAGGGCACTGTAATGTGATCCAGCAGGCTGGGGTGGGCGCGGCCGGTCCGAATTTTGGCGAGTTCGTGTTTGAGCGCCTCGATGCTTTTGGCCATGCGCTCGGCAGCCCGTTTTCGAGTATCTTCGATCATAGTCGTTTACCGGTTTCTATCAAAGACCCAATATCTTCACCCTGCACCAGCCGCATCACGGCTCCGGGCTCAAAAATGTTCATTACCCTAAGCGGCATATTGTGATCGCGGCAGAGTACTAGAGCTGTGGCATCCATCACATTCAAACGTTGATCCAAAGCCTCGTCATAGGTTAAGCGAGAGTAAAGTTTGGCATTAGGATCCTTCATTGGGTCGGCAGAGTAGACACCATCGACCTTGGTGGCTTTAATCAACAATTCCGCGTTGATTTCAATGGCTCGAAGGCTTGCCGCCGAATCGGTGGTGAAGAAAGGATTGCCGGTGCCCGCCGCGAAGATCACCACTCGCCCTTTCTCGAGATGCCGAATGGCGCGGCGCCGGATATAGTCCTCGCAAACTTCGTTGATCTTGAGAGCGGACATCACCCGTACCGGCTGCCCTAGATGCTCGAGGGCATCCTGCAACGCTAGTGCGTTCAGGACCGTTGCCAACATGCCCATATAGTCGCCAGTCACCCGGTCGAGACCCTCGGCCGCTTTTTCGGACCCGCGGATGATGTTGCCGCCGCCAATGACCAAGCCGACCTGTACGCCGACCGAGCACAGTTCGTTGATTTCAAGGGCAAGACGGTGAATCGTGTGGGGATCGATGCCGCTCCCCTGTTTTCCCATTAACGCTTCGCCACTCAGCTTTAATAATATGCGGGTGTATTTTGGTGCGCTCATCGGTGTCTATTAATCCCAAAGCCATGCTCGATAAACGGGCACCCGTGGCGAAAGCCGAAAATGCCCCGATAATCCCTCTCTGAGGATCACGAACCTCGTACCTGCGCCATGACTTCTTGAGCGAAATTGCTTTCCGTTTTCTCGATGCCTTCGCCAACTTCGAAGCGAACGAACCGGGCGACTCTTGCATTATTGTCCTTCAGCAACTTGCCGACGTTCTGATCGGGATCCTTGACGAAGGGCTGGCCAACCAAGGTGACTTCTCCCAAGAACTTCTTGACCTTGCCCTCGACCATTTTCTCAACAATATTCGTGGGCTTGCCTTCGGCTTCGGCCTGGGCTCTGGCGATCTCCCGCTCCTTGGCGAGGATTTCGGTGGACACACCCGTTTCGTCGACACTAATGGGTTTACTGGCGGCAATGTGCATCGCAATATCCTTGCCGAGCTCCGGATTACCTCCGATCAATTCGACCAAGACGCCGATGCGGGTGCCATGCAGGTAACTGGCCACTTGGCCGTTTTCCGAAGCAAAGCCCTCAAATCGGCGGACGTTGATATTTTCGCCGATCTTGGCGATCAGCTCGCGGCGAGTTTCTTCGACCGTGGCGCCGGTGGACGAGATCTTGGCCCCGAGCAGCTCATCAAGCGAGCCAACGCCGGCATCCAACGCCGCCTGGGCGACATGATTGGCGAATTCGATGAAATCGTCGCCTTTGGCGACAAAGTCGGTTTCGCTGTTGACTTCAACGATCGCCGCGCGCTTGCCATCCTCGCTCAGCTTAATGCTGATTCGGCCCTCGGCGGCAGTGCGGCCGGATTTCTTGTCGGCTTTGGCGAGGCCTGCTTTGCGCATCAATTCCACTGCGGCATCCAAATCGCCACCGGTTTCGCCTAGAGCCTTCTTGCATTCCATCATTCCGGAACCGGTGCGCTCCCGCAGTTCCTTAACCATTGCAGCGGTGATATTGGTCATTAACCGAACCTCTCTAAAATTTAGTTCAATGGCGGCGGTATCCGCATATTCATAACTTATTAAAAACGCCTCCTGAGGGAGGCGTCTTGAAGCGGCTGACCCGAGAAAGCTGCCGCCCGTTAGTGGTGCATCTCAATCCCGTTTAAGCGTTAAGCGAAGCTCAAAGTGCTCGGAATAGGCCAAAAAGTGATTTCGAGCCGCTTTTTCCGGTACGCCTTATCGGACTGGCGAGGGCGTTGCTCTCAAGGCTTTTAGCTCCTCAAGGATTTCCGCTATTCAGCGTAGCTAGCATGAACCTCTGCCTCGGGTTCCGCCCGGGATTCCGAGGTCGGTTCCATCTCCACGAACTCGTCCTCGCCGCCGGCTAATTCGAGGCTGTTTGCCTTGCCTTGCAGGATCGCTGTCGCGGCGCCTTGCACGTAGAGTTGAACTGCCCGGATGGAATCGTCGTTACCGGGAATGACATAATCGATTCCGACTGGACTGTTATTGGTATCAACAACGCCCACTATGGGAATTCCCAACTTTTGGGCTTCGCTAACAGCATTTTTCTCGTAGCCCACATCGAGCACAAATACCACATCGGGGAGCCTTTCCATGTCTCGTATGCCGCCTAGGCTGTTCACCAACTTTTCCAGTTCGCGCATCATCCCTAGGCCTTCCTTCTTGCTGAAGCGCTGTAGCCGCCCATCATCGCGCATGGCCTCCAACTCCTTCATGCGAGCGATGGATTGCTTGATGGTCTTGAAGTTAGTGAGCATTCCACCCAGCCAGCGGTGATTTACGTAGGGCATGCCGCACCGGTTGGCTTCATCTTCGACGACTTTGCGAGTGGTGCGTTTGGTGCCTACGAACATAATTTTGCCTCGTTTGGCCGCCACCTGCTCGAGGTATTTCAACGCCTCGTTGAACAAGGGCAAGGTCTTTTCGAGATTGATAATATGAATGTTGCTCCGCGCGCCGAAGATAAACGGAGCCATTTTGGGATTCCAATAGCGCGTCTGGTGACCGAAATGAACACCTGCCTCGAGCATTTGACGCATCGTAACGGTCGACATTAAGTTCTCCTAGGATTGCCTGCTTGGGTTGAGCCTCCACATATCCCGTCCGGCAACCGCCTTGGTCTAGACTTTGCCAACAAGCGAAGCGGCACCCTGCCGAACGTGACGATATGTGTGTGTTGTTGCTAAAAATAGCAGCGCTTTATACCATAATGACCTTTCTTCAACAATCCGCGCTGCCTCTCTTGCCCTTATGCCTCCTATAGGGCATCACTGGAGAACATCATACTCCTCCCCTTTATGAGCATTATCTTAAAATCACCTGCCGAAATTGGAAAAATGAGAGTCGCCGGCCATTTGGCTGCGGAGGTGTTGGAAATGATTGGGCCATTCGTAGTACCCGGAATAACTACGGATGAACTTAATCAAATTTGTCACGACTATATTGTAGGGGCTCAGCAGGCGATTCCCGCCCCCTTGAATTACAAGGGGTTTCCGAAATCCATTTGCACTTCCGTGAATCACGTGGTCTGCCATGGTATACCGGGGCCGAAAAAGCTGAAGAGCGGCGACATCATCAACATCGACATTACTGTCATCAAGGACGGTTATCATGGCGATACCAGCAAAATGTTTCTCGTAGGCGAGGTGCCGATCCGCGCCAGACGTTTAGTGCGAGTCTGTCAGGAAGCTTTGTATCTTGGCATTCAACAGGTGCGCCCCGGCGCGCATTTGGGCGATATCGGCTATGCCATCCAGAAATACGCCGAATCCCACGGCTACGGAGTGGTGCAGGAATTCTGTGGCCATGGGATTGGGCGCGAATTCCACGAAGATCCCCAGGTGCTCCATTACGGCAAGCCAGGCACGGGTCCTAGGCTGGAGCCAGGCATGATCTTCACCATAGAGCCCATGATCAACTCAGGAAAACGTTACGTTAAAATTCTCTCGGATGGCTGGACCGCCGTCACCAAGGATCACAGCCTGTCTGCTCAATGGGAACACACGATTCTCGTCACGGAGCAAGGCTTCGAAATTCTTACCCTACGCCACGAGGAAGTTGAAGCGCTTGAACACGGCCGCCTTAAATTTACGGGTTCGTGAGCACAGGGACTCGCCCGCCGAGCTGATCCGCAGTTTCAAGGAATGCCTACAACAAAAGAATGCGGAACTGATCGAGCGATTTCGGAACGGTGTTCCGGCCGCGGAATTGATCCACGACCGTTCGGATTTCATGGACGAAATTCTAAGTGCCTGCTGGCAGCACTTTCTAGGGGCCCACGCCGAAAAGCTGGCTCTAGTCGCAGTCGGCGGGTATGGACGACGCGAACTGCACCCGCACTCGGACATCGATATCTTGGCCCTTCTCGATCCTTCCGTCACTACGGACACTTCGGTGGCCATGGCTTGCCAGAAGGAACTGGCGGGATTTTTCAACTTCCTGTGGGATATTGGTCTAAAGCCCGCCCAAAGCGTGCGCACCGTGGCGGACTGCGTAAACCTGGCCCGCCAGGATCAGACCGTCATCACCAGTTTAATGGAATCGCGCCTGATTCAGGGCTCGGAAGCGTTGTTCGACACCTTGTCGACAAAGTTAGGACCCGAGCATCTCTGGCCTTCGCCGGAATTTTTCGAAGCCAAGATGGCCGAGCAGGCGGCCCGCTATGCCAAATACCACGACACAGCCTATAACCTCGAGCCTAATGTCAAGGAAGGCCCCGGCGGCCTAAGGGACCTTCAGATCATCGGCTGGATCATTAAACGCCATTATAAAAGCCGAAGCTTGCAAGATTTATTGCACCAAGGCTGGTTGACCAAGACCGAATACACCGAACTCGCGCAGGCCCAGGATTTTCTCTGGCAGGTACGGTTCGCCCTGCATGTTCTGACCGGCCGTAGCGAGGATCGACTACTATTTGAATATCAAAAGGAACTCGCCTATCAGTTCGGCTATCGGGACCCGAATGTCAACCATGCCGTTGAGCAGTTCATGCAGCTCTATTACCGCACCGTCATGGGGTTGGAGCGTTTGAACGAAATGCTTATGCAGCTCTTCAAGGAAGTGGCCCTGCATGGCAATGAGGACTTCGCCGTTTTGCCTATCAATGAGCATTTCCAAGCAGTCAATAACTATGTTGAGGTTTTGCACCCTGATGTCTTCAAGAGACACCCTTTGGCGCTGCTGAAGATTTTTCTGCTGCTTCAACAAAATACCAGCCTTCAGGGAATACGGGCTTCCACCATCCGGCTGATTCGACAGCACCTTGATCTGATCGACGAGAATTTCCGCCAGGACCCTGAAGCGTGCCGTTTGTTCATGACCATTCTGCGTCAGAAGACCGGCATCACCCATCAGCTGCGACGGATGAACCGCTATGGGGTACTGGCCGCCTATCTCCCCGCTTTTGGACGGGTGGTCGGCCGCATGCAGTACGACCTTTTTCACGTCTACACCGTGGACGAACACACCCTTTTTGTGATTCGCAACCTGCGGCGCTTCGCCTTGGACAAATTCAGGGCCGACCACCCGCTCTGCAATGAAATCTTCGAATTCATCGAAAAGCCGGAACTGCTATATATCGCCGCGTTGATGCACGACATCGCGAAAGGGTGTGGCGATGACCATTCCACGGTGGGCGCTTTCATCGCCGATGAGTTTTGCCGACGGCACGGTCTTGGCCCCCGGGATACCGCCTTGGTTCGCTGGCTGGTACAACACCATCTACTCATGTCCATGACGGCGCAGCGCAAGGACATCAACGATCCGGATGTGATCCGCGAGTTCGCCACCGAATTGGGCGGCCAAACGACACTGGATCATCTCTATCTTCTAACAGTGGCCGACATCCGCGCCACCAACCCGAGCTTGTGGAATTCCTGGAAGGACGCGCTATTGAAAGAGCTTTATTTGGCCACCCGCTGGATGTTTCGGCGAGGGCTGACTAAGCCGGTAGAGCAAGCCGAAAAGATCGCCTCCGTCAAGGCGGAAAGCCGCGCCTTGCTAAAACGCCTGGGTATTGGCGATGAAATTGTCGAGCGAGTTTGGCAGACGCTCAACGACGAGTATTTTCTACGTTATCTGCCAGAGGAGGCGGCTTGGCATACGGTCGCGATTGGCGCTTGCAAGGCCGAAGACTTGCCCTTGGTGCTGCTGCGTCCGGTCAGCCAAAGGGGCAGCGCGGAAATTTTCGTCTACGCCTACAATCAGGACTTCATCTTCGCCCATAGCACGGCGGTGCTAGACCAGTTGGGTCTCACGGTATTCGATGCCAGGATCATTACCGCTGGCGACGGTTACGTACTAAACAGTTATCAGGTGCTAGAGCAAACGGGAAAACCGATCCGGGATCACCTGCGACAGATTCAGATTTGCGTGAAGCTGCGCCAGAGTCTCAAGTGCGCGGATGGAACGCCGATTCAGGTGCAGCGGCGGGAACCTAGATTGATCAAGCATTTTGCCGTCCCTACGCAGGTGTATTTTCACGAGGATCCGCAAAATCGCTACACTATCTTGGAATTAGTCGCCACCGATCGCGCCGGGCTGTTGTCGAAGGTCGGCCAAGCGTTCACGCAATGTGGCATTCGCCTTTACAACGCTAAGATTTCCACGATCGGCAGCCGAGCGGAAGATATCTTCTACATTACTGACTCCGAAGACCGACCGTTGGCTGACCAATCGCAAAAGCAACTGTTGAGTGACGCCATCATGAGTTGGGTGGGAACTCAGTGACAAGGCGGCCCCGCCGCGTTTGGCTTCCAGCCGGACCCTACGGGAGATAACGCAGAGGTGGCAAAACTATTCCAATAAACCAAAATTAACAAAGGGGGTGATTCGCGAAAGCCAATCCGAATCGCTCGGCAGTTTTTTTCCAATCTCTCGGGAGAAAATAAAGTATCCCACTTCGAATTAACGGGGATTGCCCTAAGGCAGAAATCACGTCTTGGCCGTTTTTAACGTAACTAAGAACTAAATTTAAGGTGTAACTATGCCTACCGAAACTCTCCCATCGATTGAGAACTGGTATCAGGATATTGAATCCGGACGCGCTTTTCAGGTGATCGCCGTCGACGAGGAAAATGATTCCATAGAGGTTCAGTTCTACAACGGCGATATTGGAGAATTCGATTTTGGTTCATGGCGAGATTCAGCGATCACCCCCATCGAGCCTCCGGAAGATGCAAGCGCTCCTTTCGACGATGTGGAAATCGACGATCTTGGCTACACCGATCCCGACCTCCACGAGCCAGGCATCCAAACGTTGGACGATTTACTCGATGAAGCAGATAGCTATTGAGGTCTCCTGGTCGTAGGCTTGGCCCGGCCGCCTCAGGGGATACAAGAACCTTCCTCTGGACGATATCTTTGGGAGTGTGGCACGCAAAATGGGAATAACTTATCGGGCCCTAAGCGGGCAACCCATCTCTAATCCCACCTTCAAGCCATCGGCTCTACTTTATTCCCGCCTCTTGTGACCCTCAAATGCACCCGCAACCGCCTAAATGACTCTGGATCCACGCTATCCCTTGGAACAAGGACGGGAATTTTTTGGGAATCTGAAACCAAATGCAGAATCACGATCCAGGGCGTCGCCACCGTGCTGTCGGCCAGGGTGGCCATCACCGGACCCGAGCGGCGGGTGACTTCCCAGCCACCATCGCGGTTTAGCAACAAGCCGCTGACCGCAGGATCGAGGACGTGATTGCATAACGTCAAATAGAGGCTAAGGCCCACCGCCCCAAGGAGCGTGACCTTGATGCCTAGCGGCAAGGAGTTCATCAGGGCGGCGATTCCGGCGAGACCGTGAACCCTAATAAGCACCCAGGTCAGGGCTCGGGATTGTTCAATAATGAGATGCAGCGGTGCGGCGGATAACGCGGAGGAGTTCGGCAAGTGCGGGATCCTTGGGGCTTACGTCGCCATACAAGTAACGCCATAGGGCGTCGTCCGTTTCGTCCAACAATCGAACAAAGGCTGCTTGCATGGAGAGATCGGTGCTTTCAAAGGTTTGTTCCAGATAGCGCTGCAACGGCAAGTCCAACTCCCGCATGCCGCGCCGGCAGCGCCATCGCAGTTCGCCCTGACGCATACTTAGTGTTGCCGCTCGATCAAAAGCCTCTTGATTTCGGCGATGGCTTTGGCGGGACTGAGGTATTTCGGGCAAACATCGGTGCAATTCATAATGGTGTGGCAGCGGTATAGCTTGAAGGGATCCTCGAGATCGTCTAAACGCTCGCCGGTGCTCTCGTCCCGGCTGTCCTGAATCCACCGATGGGCTTGCAGTAATGCCGCCGGCCCCAGAAAGCGCTCGCTGTTCCACCAGTAGCTCGGACACGCCGTGGAGCAGCAGGCGCATAGGATACATTCGTAGAGGCCGTCGAGCTTGCCGCGCTCCTCCCGGCTCTGGAGGCGTTCACGGTCGGCGGGCGGCGGCGTCTGGGTCCGAACCCAGGGCTTTATTGAGGCGTACTGCGCAAAGAAGTGGGTCATGTCGGGCACTAGGTCCTTAATGACCGGCAGGTGGGGTAGCGGATAGATTTTCACCACCTCTCCGCAATCCTCGATCTCCTGGGTGCACGCGAGGGTATTGCGGCCGTCGATGTTCATGGCGCAGGAGCCACACACGCCCTCCCGGCAGGAGCGCCGGAACGCCAGGCTGCTGTCGACCTCGTTCTTGATCTTGATAATGGCGTCAAGAATCATGGGCCCGCAGCGATTTAAGTCGATCTCGTACACGTCCAGCCTTGGATTCTCGCCGCTTTCCGGGTCGTAGCGGTAGATCTCGAAACGGCGCGGCCGAGTAGTGTTTTCAGGCGCGGGGTGGAACTTGCCGGGCTTGGTTTTGGAGTTTTGAGGGAGAGAGAAAAGTGCCATGTGCTTGAGCTTTGTCCAAAGATTCAAAACGTCCCCTCTTTTCGGAGGGAAAGGGCGTTAAAGAAAAGCAAGTTGCTGTTCAATATACTCGTTTCTTGGGCGGTATGACCTCAATCTCGTCGGTCAACGTATATAAATGTACCGGCCGATAACCTACGGCCACCTTATGAGTTTCGTCCAGCCACAGCAGCGAATGCTTGAGCCAATTTTCGTCGTCCCGGTCAGGAAAGTCCTCGCGGGCATGGCCGCCCCGGCTCTCCTCCCGGTTGAGTGCGCCAACGATGGTCACCATGGCCTGGGCCAGCAGGTTTTCCAGTTCCAGGGTTTCCACCAAGTCGGTATTCCAGATCAGGGAGCGATCACTTATCCGCACGTCCCCGAACGAATACATGATCTGGCTCAGCTTCTCTATTCCTTCACTCAGCACTTCACCGGTCCGGAATACGCTGGCATGGCTCTGCATGGTCTTCTGCATGGCGAGCCGGATATCCGCCGTCTTGAGGGAGCCTTTCGCATGGCGCAACCGGTCGAAGCGGGCCAGCGAAGAGTCCCAGGTGGTGTCTGGCAAGGGTTTGTGCGGTTGTCCCGCCTTCACGATCTCCGCACAGCGGATAGCGGCGGCCCGCCCAAACACGACCAGGTCTAGCAGCGAATTGGAGCCCAGTCGGTTAGCTCCATGCACCGAGACACAGGCGGCCTCGCCGATGGCCATGAGGCCCGGCACCACGGTTTCCGGATTGCCGTCCTTCAGGGTGACCACCTCGCCGCGATAATTGGTTGGAATCCCGCCCATGTTGTAGTGGACGGTGGGAAGTACGGGCATGGGTTCTTTGCGGACGTCTACCCCCGCAAAGATCCTCGCGGTTTCGACGATGCCTGGCAACCGTTCTTCGATGACCGCCGGGTCCACATGTTCGAGATGCAAGTGAAGATGGTCCTTTTCCGGGCCGACTCCCCGACCCTCGCGAATCTCGATGGTCATGGCCCGACTGACCACGTCGCGGGACGCTAAGTCCTTGGCGTGAGGCGCGTAGCGCTCCATGAAGCGCTCGCCTTCCGAGTTGGTCAGATACCCGCCTTCCCCCCGGACCCCTTCGGTGATGAGACACCCCGCGCCGTAGATGCCGGTCGGATGGAACTGCACGAACTCCATATCCTGCAAGGGCAATCCCGCGCGAAGCACCATGGCGTTGCCGTCACCGGTCGTCGTGTGGGCGGAGGTGCACGAGAAATAGGTGCGTCCGTAGCCGCCGGTCGCGAGAATGGTCATGTGCGAACGGAATAGATGCAGGCTGCCGTCATCCAGCCGCCAGGCCAGGACGCCTCGGCAGACGCCGTCATCCATGACGAGATCAAGGGTGAAATATTCGGTAAAAAACTCCACTTCATGCTTCAGCGACTGCTGATAGAGGGTGTGCAGAATCGCGTGCCCGGTGTGATCGGCGGCGGCGCAAGTGCGCTGAGCGGTGCCTTCGCCGAAACGCGTGGTCATGCCGCCGAAAGCGCGCTGATAAATCTTGCCGTCCTGGGTACGGGAGAACGGCACGCCATAATGTTCCAGCTCGATGACGGCAGGAATGGCCTCTCGGCACATGTATTCGATGGCGTCCTGATCTCCCAGCCAGTCGGAACCCTTCACCGTATCGTACATATGCCAGCGCCAGTCGTCCTCGCCCATGTTGCCGAGCGCTGCGCTGATGCCGCCTTGCGCAGCCACTGTGTGACTACGGGTGGGGAACACCTTGGTGAGACAGGCGGTCGTGAGCCCCCGCTCGGCGAGTCCTAGGGCGGCGCGCAAACCGGCACCGCCGGCTCCGACAACCAAGGCGTCGTAGGTATGGCGAATGATTTCGTAAGCTTTGGTCATGTCAGTCCGCGAACACGATGCGCAAAGTGGCGTACACCGCCGCTAAGCCCAGGAAGTAGAATACGAGCCTGATCCCGACTAGGCTCAGGATCTTGACCCACGGGGTATGGATATAATCCTCGATGACGACTTGGAGCCCCAGCAGGGTGTGGTAAGTAGTCAGAATGATGAAGAAGAGCAGGAGAACGCTGTTCCACGGTGCCGCGATCCAATTCAACACGGCCTCGTACTCCAGACCGGGCAGCAAGGCGATGGAACAGGCGAACCAGAAAGTTAAGGGAATCAGCGCCACGGAAGTGACTCGCTGGCGCCACCATTCGTGCGACCCTTGCCCCGCAGAGCCCAAGCCGCGGGCCCTACCGAGCGGCGTTTGGTAGTTCATAATTAGAACTCAGTCTAGCTGTTGAGAATTTCTGGAAGATGTCGCTGCCCGTGCTTAGCTGCGCAGCAGCGCGAATAAAAATACCATCAGGGTCAGCAGCACCGACCCCCCGATTTCCAGATAGGCATCACGATTCAGGGTATTCCGCTCCAGCCCATGGACCGTGTCCCAAACTAGATGGCGTATGCCGTGGCACAGGTGAAAGAAAAGCGCATATATCCATGCCCACAGCAATAGCTTGCCAGGCGTCGAATCCAAAACCACCTGCGTTGAGGCGTATTGCGCCTCGCCGGCCGCGACGGCCATGAGGAACACCGCCCAAAGCACCAGGCCGGCGCTGAGGATCACGCCGGTAATGCGATGGGTGATGGAAAGCACGGCCGTGATCGGCAGCCGGTAAATCTGAAGGTGAGGTGAAAGAGGACGCTCGCTCATGGTGGATTTCGTATCAAACATCGTCCGAATAAAGTACTAGCCGCCGCGTTCTTTACTTAGGGTGGCGAAGCTTAGAAATCAATGCACCGCCCGCCCTTCTCCCAGTCTCCGTAACGGGTAGGCTCCGGCCGCTTCACTCGCTGGCCCTCCTCCTGGCCTTCGGGATCGTCCCGACTCTCCCTGACATCCGGCTTTGGCCCTTCTTTTTCCTTGGACAAGAACTTTGGCTCTTGAATCATCGTGAGACTCCTTGCGGGTGTCCAGTGTTATACCGTGGCGCCAGATTAATCACAAGCTTAGCCCTTGGGCTTGGAGTTCCCAGGTGGAGTTACCCCGCTCTTTAGATTCCAGGCAAGATTTAGTTTTGCAATATTTGCATTCTTGAGGCGAGGACGTTCAACTTCATGCCAGGAATAGGGCAAGATAAGTATTATTCCGTAAGTATTTTAAGAAGCCAAATTCAGGAAATTCTTTCTTTTCGTATAGTCAAATCAGCATGAGCGTTATAGCCTGTCCGGAAAGATTCGGGTGAGGTGTAGTGTTTATGAGGAACATTATCGCCCGTTTCTCCTTCAAAGTCAGTGATTGGCTAAATTGACGCTTGTACTTAATTGGCAAAGGAGACCAACAATGAACTGGGATCAAATAAAGGGCAATTGGCGCCAAGTTAAAGGTTCAATCAAAGCCGAATGGGGGCGGTTGACCGATGATGAGCTCGACGAGATCGACGGCGAGCGCGAGAAATTGATCGGAAAAATCCAGGAGCGCTATGGTATTGCTCGCGAGGAAGCGGAAAGACAAGTTAATGATTTCAAGTACCAGTAGCATTTGACAGGATTAATAAATTAATCCTGGATTAAGGAATCGCTCGACGTTAGCGTCAATGCGAATTCATTTGGTAGCTGATTGAATGGCTTATCGCAGCGCTTGCGTGCATTTCCCAAGCGCTGCGTTTTAATGGGAGTTTTAAATTCCCTATAAGATTGACGTTTTGAAAGTAGCTGTTTCAATCTCCAAACTGAGGATACCATCATGAAAAGAGCTGTATTTGGCATCGCCAATTCGACTGAGCAGGCCGAAAGAATCGTTGAACGCCTTAAATTAGCCGGGTTTTCCAATAACGATATCTCGGTCCTGTTCCCCGATAAATCGACGACCAAGGACTTCGCCCATGAAAAGAATACCAAGGCGCCCGAAGGAGCGACGACCGGTGGCGTAGTAGGATTGGGCGTTGGCGGTATTTTAGGCTGGCTGGCGGGCTTCGGAAGTCTAGTAATTCCTGGCCTCGGCCCCTTCGTGGCGGCGGGGCCCATCGTCGCGGCCTTGAGTGGCGCGGCTGTGGGAGGGGCGACCGGCGGTATTATCGGCGCTCTGGTGGGACTTGGCATCCCAGAATACGAGGCCAAGCGCTATGAGGGCAAGATTCGCGCTGGAAATGTTTTGATTTCGGTGCATACCGAAACGAGTGAAGAGCGCGATCAGGTGGAGGATATTCTTGAAGAGGCGGGCGCGGAAGATATTTCCACGACGTCGGAGGCCAGAGCAAGTTAATTTATCCTTACCTGCGTCATACCACCTATTCAATGAGGTCGGCTGTTTTTAGGGCCTAAAAGCTTTCAGGGGCGGAGTTGTTTTTTGAGATGCCGAGCCGCAGGAAATCCAATCCCAAGGCTTCCATAAATGGCAGGGAGCGGATTGTTGACAGGGATGGATTTAACCCTTCGGCGATATCAATTAACTCCTTCCGCCCTGGGAGCACTGGTTTAACAAGATTGATGTGGCTTTCCGAGGGCTTTCACCTTTGCGGACAAAGAGCCCGTTGATTAGCCTGCCGCTCTAGTTCTAGATACTAGTTCTTAAAGAAGCCTGTCTTTTATTCTATTAATTTAAGCGGATCCAGCCGGCAATAAGCCCATAAGTATTGATACCGCCCTAGGGCGGCTTTATCGTTATTAAAAGACTTGTGTGATGCTCATTATGCGAGGCGGGTTGGCCTTAGGCTTTAGGTATTTTTCAGGCTATCCATGTAGATAAACGTAAGGGTTGTTACGGCTATCTTCCTGAAGCGTTAAGCGTAGCATTGAAATATCCTAATCAAGCGAGGTAATTAACATGGCTTATTCGGACACCGAAATTCCCACTCGTCCTATTCCGGGCTCGGAGACGAGCTATGAGACAAAGGAAACTCTAGGCGAAGCAAAGCAAGCGACCGAGGAAATCAAGAATGATGTGAAGCAGGAAGCACAGCGCATAACCGCTGAAGCCAAACAGCGGGGCCAAGCCTTATTCGACAGTCAAAAACATGCCGCTGCCGATGAAATAGGCAACATGGCTCTTGCGCTGCGTAGGACGGCTCAGGAGTTAAATCAGGAACAGCAACCTTCGACGGCGAAGCTAGCGACCCGGGCTGCGGATTCCCTAGAGCGCCTAGCCGGAACCCTCCGCGACAAGGATCTCCGCACCGTATTTAGCCAGCTGGAGCACTACGCCAGAGAACATCCGGGCATGTTCTTCGGAGGAAGCGTCGTCGCCGGACTCTTGCTCGCGCGCTTTCTTAAGAGTTCCGCCGAAGGCAGCTCTGAAATGAGCGGCCGAGCACGTACGGAAAGTCGCGGATCCCAGTACGCCTTCTAGAGTTCCCAAATGGGGACAAATCATCACGCTTCGAGAGAACGTTTATGCAACCCGACGAACCTCAAGCAAAACGCGAATTCTCGCTAGGGACCTTATTCTCGGATTTGACCCGGGAATTTTCCACCCTGGTACGGCAGGAAGCTCAACTCATCAAGACCGAGGTATGGGAAAAGGTTTCGGATGCTAAGACGGGCGTGGGTCAACTTGCCATTGGGGCGATCGTGCTTTTGGGAGGCTTTTTAGTTCTCCTACTTGCCGTCGTCGCTGGCTTGAACCAACTGCTCGGGACCACCGCCGACGACTACCCATGGCTATCTCCCCTCATCGTCGGCGGATTGGCGGCGATTGTCGGCATTGGCCTGATTTTGCGGGGCCGCCGCAATCTTGAAGCCGAAACATTGGCTCCGCGCCGAAGCGGCGAATCCCTGAAGCGAGACACCGAGGTCCTCAAGGAGCAGTTCAATAAATAATTTCTCAAAAAGGAGGCAGGTTCATGGCAACCCTTATCGGTAACGAGGCGGCGTTCAGCGACACCCTGAAAAACCTTATTGCCCTGGATTTCGACGCTGTAGCCGCCTATGAGGCAGCCATCAATCGACTCGATGATCCTCTCATCAAGGATCAATTGGGCGAATTTATGAGCGACCATCAAAGACATATTCAGGAATTAAGCGCCATCGTGCGAGAGTTGGGCGAGCTTCCGCCCACCGACAAGGATTTTAAGGCGGTGCTGACCCAGGGCAAGGTGGTCATCGGCAATCTGGCGGGCGACAAGGGCATTCTTCAAGCCATGAAGTCCAACGAAGACGATACCAATCAAGCCTATGAGCAGGCGCTGAAGCGCAGCGACATTCTGCCCCGGGCTGAAGGTCTTCTGAAGCAGAATCTGGCGGATGAGCGCCGACACCGCAGCTGGATCGAGGAACGTCTGTCTAGGCTGTGATATTGCGGGTGTCGAGGCACCGAGGCACCTTGAAGAGCTTGGCGAAGGGCTTTGGGAGCGTAGGTTCGATATCTTGCGACGCGATAATAAGTTGACAGTTATGGAGGCGAATCATGGGAATCTATGAAGAAGACCGCAGTTCCGAGCGAATCGAGCGGGATATTGAGAACACCCGCTCCCGAATGGCCGGCACCTTGAATGATATCCAGAGACGATTTTCTTCGGGTCAGCTGGTCGACCAGGTGTTGGGTTATCTGGATGAAAAATCCGGCCGCGTTGGCTCTCAAATCACCAATACACTCAAAGAAAATCCGGTCCCGGCTACCCTGACGGGGGTAGGTCTGATCTGGCTGCTGACCGCCGGCTGGACCACAGCCGGAACGCGGGGTTCATCTCGCCGGGGCTATTCGGAGGGTAGCCGAGGAAGCGGCGCCGTGGGCCGTGGCTTCACGGCAGGTACCGGTGGATACCGGACCGGCTCTTCATCTGGCTCCGGCCTCGGTGGAAGCGAGGAGACGTTTGTCGAGAGGCGTTTCGGAGGCGAACGGCGCCACAATGGCGAAGGAAGTTCCCTGGGTGCTTGGGGCGGAGCGGAAGGGCAAGTCGAGCGGCGCCAGAGCGAGCGTCGGACAAGCGCCGGCCAAGCCTGGCACGCCGCCGGTGAGGCCTTGGAATCTATGGGGCAGAAAGCTTCCGACACCGCCGGCCAAGTGCGTGAGCGGACCGGCCAGGTCCTCGGACAGGCGCGGGAGAAAGCTCAGGAATTGACCGGCGAGGCCCGTGAGCGGGCGCAGCGGGCGGGAAGAAAGGTCAAGGAGCAGACTCGCCACCTTTTCGAAGAGCAGCCATTGGTCCTCGGCGCCTTGGGTATTGCCGTGGGCGCAGCCTTGGGCGCAAGCCTGCCGCGAACCCGTCAGGAAGATGAATGGCTGGGCGAGACCCGGGATGAAGTGATGCATCGCGCCGACGAGGTCGGCGGCGAATGGCTCCGCGAGGCCCGCGAGCAGGTGAAATCCGGGCTGGAATCCCGGACGTCGGAGCAACCGCCCGCCGAGCCCGACCGGCCCGACATCGAACGAGCCGAGTCCAGTCCTATTACGGCCGGATCCTCGTCGGGCATCATTCTGGCTGAAGAGGAAAGGGAAAGACAGCCCGGCTCGACCGAAACGACCGGCCTCGAAAGCCCGAGCGGCGGCCTAGCTGAGGTGACTACCGCCGATACGCCCGCCACTGGCGAGCGCATCCTGACCACGCCCGAGAGTGGTGGGGAAATCCAGCGCCCCTAAGTTCGGAGAGTAGCGGAGATTGCCGCGGGGATTGCTGATTTCCTTATCTTCAGGCACTGGCTGAACGATTCATGTCCCCAAGATCGGCGGAGGAGCACGAGATGAGCGACACGAACACCCCTTCACAGCAGGAGCGGGAAGAGACTGGCAGCACCCAGCCGGGCGGCAGCGTAGCCGGCACCATGCCCGGAGGCACCACCAGTGGAGTCCCAGGCGGCCAGGGCGGAACGAACACCGGACAAACCGATACCCTGAGCGGCGATCTTCGAGTCGGAGCCGTAAGTGGTGGCGCTACGCCCGTCACGGAAAGCACCGGCATGGGCGGAGCCGGCAGCGGTGGGGATTCCGCCACCGGCACCGGCGCTCCGCCAGGGGCGGGCGGGGCTGGAGGTCAACCTATTGCGCCCGCTACACGCAGGAAAAATTCAGGTGATGCCGATGACTCGCAAGCGCACGGCAGCGACGAAACTGGCGACATCACGGGCGGCACGCCTCGGGCAGGGGCCGCCGGCACCCAGGAAGACGCCGAGGCGGGTGGAAC
>CADDYU010000018.1 GCA_902810705.1 Methylococcaceae bacterium | reverse complement strand
GGAGCGGACCAGCATCCGCGCCGAACCGCTCACGACTAAGAGCCGTTCGGGCAAATCGGCGCCGATGGCGGGCAATTGCGGCCGCGCTCCCGATCAGCCGGCGGCTCGATGCGGCCGCTCGACCGTGACCTCGGCGCCCCGGTTGCGGGCCGTACCTATAAGAAAGCGCAGGCCGCTCTGGTCGCCGAACCGGGATTTAAGCTCGGCCAGCAACATCTCCGCCCGCTCCGCGCCTTCGATCAGGCAAAACCCGGTCGGCCCCCAGGAGCTCTGGCCGATGCCGACCGCGCCGCGGGAGGCCAGATAAGCCAGAGCGTCCCTGACCTTGCCGCTGGCGAAGCGTCCGCCCTGGGCCGGAGCGAAGTGGTCGCCCACCGCCCGCTGCAATTCGCTGATGGCCGCGCCGAAGCTCTCGATATCACCCTCCGCTACCGCCGGCAATCCCCGCATCAAGAGTTCATGACACAAGCGCGCCGCCGTCTCGGCCGGGAAGATCGGGAGCGCACGGAAGGCTTCGATCTCCGCCGCGCCGTGCAGGCCCTGATCGCGCTCGTCGAGGATCAGAATGAAACGCCAGGCCTCCGGCATGTCCAGACGGGACAAGACCGGCGGGATGATGGTCCGTTCCCCGCGTCCGCCGTCCACCACCAGACCGCCCGACTCGAACACCGCGATACCGATCCCGGAACGGGCACCGCGCTCCATGAGGGGCGCGATGTCCCGCACGCTCAGATTTAAGCCGTAGAGGCGAGCCAGTCCTATGCCCACGGCCAACCCCATCTGGGTTCCGGATCCCAGCCCCGCGTGGCCTGGAATGATTTGGTCGATGCGGATGAGAGCGGGGCAGGACTGCCCGCTGGCGCGGGCGAATTTTTCCGCGGCGGCGACCGCCCGATCGGCGTCGGGACCCTCGGCCACTAGCCGGGGGAAACGGACTAAGGTGAGCCGGGTGGTGATTTCATTGATGCCGACGCCGATGCTGCCGAACTTCCGTCCCAAGGAGCCGCCCAAATCGAGGAACCCCATGTGCAGGCGCGCCGGGGCCGTCACCGTGACGCGAAGCTCCGGGTCGGCTGCGGACTGAGAGGGGAACAGGTTGTAACAATTTTTGGACGGCACGGAGATGTTTTATTGCTTAGAGCCATCGAGTTCGGTGCGACATGCTATTAGAAGCCTCTCGTCTTGTCGACCTTAGAAAAGGCCGGCGCCACGATGCTTGAAAGCGGAGCCCGTGTTGAAAAAAGCGCTCGAAAGCCCTATTCTCTGCCGGCTTCACGAATTCCATGGGGTTCATTCCCGTCAACCGCAAATTCCTGGCGCCACCCCCCAATGCCGAACTCAGAGGGAAAGGGCATGACCGAAACCATCCAGCCCCAAGTCTTCGAAAACGTCCCGAGCCCTTTTTGCGGCATCGCCTCGGACGACCTCAAGATCGAAGTCAGCGGCCATCGGCTGAAGGTGCTCGCCAACGGCGACGCCGTGACCGTGCCGGGCTTCGAGCAGCCTCTGGGTGACATGACGCCCCGCGCTGGCGGTCAGGCCGCCGCGCTGGACGAGGCCGTGAATCGCGCCGCGCGCTTGCTCAAGAACGCCCGCCTGCCGGTATTCAGCGGCTTCGGCACCGACGTGAACGATACCCGCGCCGCCCTGTCCCTGATCGAGCGGAGCGGCGGCGTGTTCGACCAGGCGCGGGCCGAAGCGGGCCTTCGCAATCTCCTGGTGCTGGCGGATTCCGGCTGGATGGCGACCACCCTGGGCGAACTCAAGAATCGGGTGGACGTGCTGCTGGTGTTCGGCAGCGATATCGAACCCGCCTTTCCCCGGTTCTTCCAACGCTTCGTCTGGCCGGAGGAAACCCTGTTCGGCCAGGACACCCGCCGCCGGGAAGTCATCTATCTTGGCCCTTCGCCCGGCGGGTCGGCGTCCACCTCGCCGGACGGTCTCGAACCCAAGGTCATTCCCTGCGCCACGGACCAGCTTCCGGCGGTGGCGGCGGCCCTGTCAGCTCTGGCCAAGGGCGCCTCGCTTCAGGCCGAAGCGGCCGGCGGCGTGCCGGTAACGGAACTCCAAGCCCTGACGGAGCGACTCAAGCAAGCCAGCTACGGTGTCGTGACCTGGGTGGCCGGCCAGTTGGATTTCCCTCACGCGGAACTCGCGGTACAGCAGATCTGCCAGTTCGTGGTGACGCTCAATCAGGAAACCCGTTGTTCCATACTGCCTCTGGGAGGCCAGGACGGCGACCGCACCGCCAGCCAGGTCTGCGCCTGGCAGACCGGCTATCCCACCCGCGTCAGCTTCGCCCGCGGCTATCCGGAGTACGACCCTTACCACAACAGCGCGGCGCGCCTCCTCGCCAGCGGCGAGGCGGACCTCCTGGTCTGGGTGAATAGCCACGCCACGACACCGCCCCCGGCGGCGAACGTACCGACCCTCGTCATCGGCCGTTCCGGCATGAGCTTCGAGCAGGAGCCCGAGGTCTACATTCCGGTGGGCGCGCCGGGCCTCGACCACCCTGGCCATATGTACCGCTGCGACAATGTCGTCGCCCTGCCCTTGTACAAGCTGCGCGAAACGGGCCTGCCCAGCGCCGCGTCGGTGCTGGCCGCCATCGAAAAGGCGCTTTAGGGGTCCGCCGCTCCCACAGGAGAATCCATTCCATGCTCATCAAACTCAGAGGCGGCAAGGTCTACGACCCGGCCCACGGCATTGACGGCGAGGCCCGCGATATCTACATCCGCGACGGCCGCATCGTCGGACCGCAACCGGAAACGCCGACCCACGAATACGACCTGCGCGGCAAAGTGGTCATGGCCGGGGCCATCGACATGCACACCCACATCGGCGGCGGCAAGGTGACCATCGCCCGGAACCTCCTGCCGGAGGACCATCGCGGCGATCCGGTCGCCAGCGAGGGGCTCATGCGCGCCGGCTGCGGTCACGCCGCGCCGTCCACCCTGACCACCGGCTACCGGTACGCGGAACTCGGCTACACCGCCGGCTTCGAGCCCGCCGTCCTGCCCATCAACGCCCGCCAGGCTCACATGGAGATGGCCGACGTGCCGATGCTGGACGTGGGCGGCTACGCGATGCTGGGCAGCGACGATTTCCTGTTGCGCCTCATGGCTTCCGGCACGGAGCAGGAAGTCATTAACAACTATGTGGCTTGGACCCTCCATTCCGCCCAGGCCATCGGCGTCAAGGTGGTGAACCCCGGCGGCATCAGCGCCTTCAAGTTCAATCAGCGGAGCCTGGATCTGGACGAGGCTCATCGCTATTACCAAGTTACCCCGCGCCAGGTGCTGCAAACCCTGGCCCGCGCCCTGGTCGAATTGGGCGTGCCACACCCCTTGCATGTCCACGGCTGCAACCTGGGCGTGCCCGGCAACCTGGACACGACGCTCCGGACCATCGCCGGCATCGAGGGACTGCCGATGCATCTCACCCACATCCAGTTCCACAGCTATGGCACCGAGGGCGACCGCAAGTTTTCCTCGGGCGCCGCGCAGATCGCCGAAGCCTTCAACCGGAACAAGAACATCACCATCGACGTGGGCCAAATCCTGTTCGGCCAAACCGTCACGGCCTCCGGCGATTCGCAGCGCCAGTTCGCCAACGTCGGCCATGCCAATCCCAACAAATGGGTGTGCATGGACATCGAGTGCGACGCGGGCTGCGGCGTGGTGCCCTTCAAGTACCGGGACAAGAATTTCGTCAACGCGCTCCAGTGGTGCATCGGCCTCGAGATTTTCCTTTTGGCGGAAGACCCCTGGCGGATTTTCCTGACCACGGACCATCCCAACGGCGCGCCCTTCATGTCCTATCCGCACCTCATCCGGCTCTTGATGGACAAGAGCTTCCGCAACGACAGGCTCGCCACCATCAACCCGGACGCCGCGGCCCTGAGCACGCTCGGCGGCATCGAGCGGGAATACTCGCTCTACGAGATCGCCATCATGACCCGGGCCGGTGCCGCCCGGCTGCTCGGGCTCAGGGATCGCGGCCACCTCGGTGAGGGCGCGGCGGCGGACATCACCGTCTACACCGAGGACGAGGATAAGGAGAAGATGTTCGGGAAGCCCGATTACGTCTTCAAGGACGGCGAACTGGTGGTGCGAAATGGCGAGGTCGTCCACGTCGTCTGGGGCAACCTGCACACGGTGAAGCCGGAGTTTGACCGGGCTTCCATCGAAAGCCGGTTGAAACCGTATTTCGACCGCTATCACACCATGAAGATGGACAACTTCATCATCCGGGACTGGGAGATCGAGGGCGACGGGCGGAGCAAGATCATGGTGCATCCCTGTGAGGGACGGGGCTGAAGGAGACTCTCGATGAATTGGCAAGACGTCTTAAATGACCCCGTGTTGCGAGATTTGCCGTATAAAATCGAACTCAACGAATGGGGACAGATCATCATGAGCCCGGCCTCAAATCGCCACGGCATGCTACAGGCTCTTTTAGTGGAAGTCCTCCGTCAGACTCAGCAGGAAGGGATGGTGATTACGGAATGTTCGATACAAACCGCGAAAGGGGTCAAGGTTCCCGATGTGGTTTGGATTTCCGCCGATTTCCTGAAGCAATTCGGCTCGATGACACCCTACCCTAAAGCTCCGGAACTCTGCATAGAAGTCCTCTCGCCATTCAACTCAGCCGCGGAAATGGCGGAAAAGCGCGAACTCTATTTCGCCCGTGGTGCCCAAGAGGTCTGGCTGTGCGACGAGCAAGGTAGGCTCACATTTTTTGACTGCACCGGCCGAATTCCGGCTTCGCGTCTTTTTCCCGGCGTCAGTCACATCGAATCGGAATTTCTGCATTGAATATCAAAAAGAGCCGCGAGGATTAAATGAACATCAACGGCGTACACATCGACGCCACCTTCGCCGAGGCCTTCCCCATGAAGGCCACCCGGGTCATCATCACCGCCCAGAATCTGAAATGGGCCCGGATCGCCGCGGAGACGATGACCGGCTTCGCGACCTCGGTCATCGCTTGCGGCTGCGAAGCCGGCATCGAGCGCGAACTGCCTCCCGAGGAAACCCCCGACGGCCGACCCGGCGTCGCCGCCATGATTTTCGCCATGGGCGGCAAGGGCCTCGCCAAGCAGCTGGAAACCCGCGCCGGCCAGTGCGTACTCACCTCGCCCACCTCGGCCCTGTTCGCGGGGCTCGACGATGGCGACCCGATCCCCTTGGGCAAGAACCTCCGCTTCTTCGGTGACGGCTTTCAGAGTTCCAAGCGGATCGCAGGGAAACGTTATTGGCGCGTGCCGGTCATGGACGGCGAATTCCTCGCCGAGGAAACCACCGGCATGGTGAAAGCCATCGGTGGCGGCAATTTTCTGATCTTGGCCGAGTCCCAGCCCGAAGCCCTGGCCGCCTGCGAAGCCGCCATCGAGGCCATGCGGCAGGTGCGGGACGTCATCATGCCTTTTCCCGGCGGCGTGGTGCGCTCCGGCTCCAAGGTCGGCTCCAAGTACAAAGCGCTGAACGCTTCCACCAACGACGCCTTCTGCCCGACCCTGAAAGGCCAGACGAGAACGGATCTTAGCCCCGAAATCGAATCGGTGATGGAAATCGTGATCGATGGCCTTACCGAGGCGGACATCAAGAAAGCCATGCGGGCCGGCATTGAGGCCGCGTGCGGGTTGGGCGCGGGAAAAGGCATCCGCCGCATCAGCGCCGGCAATTACGGCGGTAAGCTCGGTCCTTTCCTCTTCCATCTCCAGGAGATCATGGCATGACGGCGCTCGCCTTTACCCTGAAAGCCGCACCCAAGCAGCGCGTCGACGTGGCTCCCCTGATTCCGGAACGCTTGGCCGGCAAGCGCCTGGCGGACATCGGCGCCCTCCAGCTGCAAACCGGCAACCGGCAAATCCGCGCCGACGAGCTTTTCACCGTCGAAGGGGACGATGCCAGCCGCCTGGTCTTCAGAGGCGCCACCGGCAAGCTGGATTTCGTGGGCAAGGGGATGAGCCAGGGGGAGATCCACGTCGAAGGCGATGCCGGCAGCTATCTCGGCATGCACCTCAAGGGCGGCACGATTACCGTGGATGGCAGCGTGGACGCCTACGCCGCCTGCGAGCTCAAGAACGGCACGCTACTGATCCGGGGCAACGCCGGCGACTTCCTGGGCGCGAGCCTGCCCGGCAACAAGAAAGGCATGGCCGGGGGAGTCGTCATCGTCAAGGGCAATGTGGGCGACCGGGCGGGCGATCATCTGAGGCGCGGCGCCATCCTCATCGAAGGTGACGCCGGCAGCTATCTCGGCTCCCGCATGACCGCCGGCACCATCGCCGTCCTGGGCCGGGTCGGCGACCACCTCGGCTACGCCATGACTCGCGGCACCCTATTGCTCGCTCAAGCCCCGCGCGTCATTCCCGCCACTTTCAACGACTGCGGCAGCCACACTTTGGGGTTCATTCCCCTTTTGTTGAAAGGCTTCGCCGATCTCGAAACCCGATTTGCCGACTTGCCCGACCGCTTCCAGCGGGTGCGGCGCTACGCGGGCGACCTGTGCAGCCTGGGCAAAGGGGAAATTCTCGTCGCCCTTTGAATTTCCGCAAGGCTCAGCACCCGCCTGCCCTCGTCGTTGGCCGACCGAAAGACAAGGCGCTCGCTCTCGCTTATGACGGTATCCAAACAGTTTCCGAGCAGAGGCGGCGTAAACGGGTCTTAAAGAAATTCCTTGTTTTTACTTGCTTGGCTTTTGACAGCCCACTTTATGCGGCTCGCCGGATGACGACAGAAGACATTTTGGGTGCTCGTTCTTGGGCTGGGCACGATTCATGCTCATGGAGTGAGAGCATCACGCAGCGCCAGCATTTCGAACAAAGTCCGGCTTTCAATGGAAGCCAATGTCCGGCAAACCTGAATTAGGCGCGCATCCATGGCCTCTTGGGGAACCTCGAATTCATGCTTAGCGGCTGAACGCTCAGACGACAGAGGAAAATTCCTTATGACCCTCAAAGCCGCCCTGACCTCCCACAGCGCCTTGATCGAGACCGCCTTGATTTTGCTCCTGGTCGGCGCGCTGGGATACGCCTGCTTTTTGGTCGTATCGCCGTTCATCGCCCCCTTTCTCTGGGCGGTCATCCTGTCCCTTTCAACCTGGCCCTATTACCAAAAGGTCGTCGAATGGCTGGGTGGGCGCCGGGGACTCGCCGCCACGATCCTTACCATAGCGATGCTGCTGGTGTTCGTCGTGCCGGTCATGCTGGCGTTCAATGCGATCGCCGATAATCTCCCCTCGATCGAGATCCTGTCCGGCAAAATCGCCGGATTGAATTCCAGCCAGCCTCCCGAATGGACGGACAAAATACCGTTGGTCGGCAAGCGAATCCATAAGGACTGGCGGGCGGCTAAGCTGAATAACCTACTCGATCCCCAGAAAATCCAACCGGTGTTGGCCAAGGGGGCTGCCTGGCTGCTTCAACAGGGTGCCAGTCTGGCCCTGGCCGCCGTTCACATTATCCTGGCGACCATCATGGCGGGACTTCTCTATGCACACGGGGAGAAAGCCGCCGCCGTCGCCGAACGATTCGCCCTGCGGATCGGTGGGGCGCATGCGTTCAATGCCTTACATATCGCGGCGCGGACCATGCGGGGGGTATCGCTAGGAGTCATCGGCACGGCGCTGGTCCAAGCTACCCTGTCAGGGCTAGGCTTCGCCGCCGCGGGTGTACCAGGCGCCACCCTCCTTGGCCTTCTGAGTTTTCTAGCCGCCGTGATGCAGATCGGCACCGGATTGATCTGGGTACCGGCCGCCATTTGGTTAGGCAATCAGGGCAGCGAGGGATGGGCCATTTTCACAGTGGTCTGGGGCATCCTCATCAGCTTCATAGACAACTTCATCAAGCCTTATTTTATCGGCCTCAATTGTTCCCTGCCCTTCCTGCTTCTATTGGTCGGAGTCGTCGGTGGTCTGTTGGCCTGGGGCTTTCTGGGCATTTTTCTTGGCACGACCCTGCTGGCCGTAGCCTACACGATATTTTTCGATTGGCTCGATAACCGCGAACCGCCGATTGACGAAGCGACTCATCTAGATCCCGCCGGGCCATTAGCTGAGGAATGAGAATGGAGAGTACGGAATTGTTCCGGACGGCAATATTGACGTTCAAGCTGCTGTTCCTGCTGCTAGCCGCCAACGGAGCGCCGGTCCTGCTCAACAAGATTTTAGGATCGTGGGGGGCGTGGCCGGTGGATGGCGGAGCTCGTTTAAAGGACGGACATCCGGTATTCGGGGCCTCCAAAACCTGGCGCGGGCTCTTCGGCGCAATTTTGCTGGCCGGTGCCGCCGCCGTACTGGTCGGGCTTCCATTTTGGTTAGGCGCGCTGTTTGGCGGCAGCGCCATGTTAGGCGACCTTTTTTCCAGCTTTTTCAAGCGCCGACTTGGTGTGCCGTCCAGCGGCATGGCTCTGGGCTTGGACCAGGTGCCCGAATCCTTGCTTCCCTTGCTCGCGGTGCGCAGCGAGCTGGCCTTAGGCACGGGTTACATCGCTTGGTTGGTATTGATTTTCCTGATCCTGGAGCTCGCCTTGTCGCGCATCCTCTACGCGCTACACATCCGCGACCAGCCCCATTGATCAAGCACAGCGTAAGCGATGCAGGGTGATCTCGGGAGGGCAATTTAACCGTACATCGAGGATACTAGCCCCGCAGCCCGCCGAGGTATAACCCTGAAGCCGCTGATGGCGCCAAGAGCCCCTGCAGATCCGGCGCGGCGCTTTGGCATTGAAGTACAGCGGAATGCGGCCGGGCAGACAAATTTGTCCACCATGGGTATGGCCGCTGAGCATGACATCGAAGTCGGCGTAGGCGGCGTGGCGGAACATTTCCGGCGAGTGGGACAGGAGTATGGAGAGGCTACCGCTGGGAATGCCATCGGTCGCCTTTTCTAGATTATCGGCCCGATAATAATGGGGATCGTCGATTCCGGCGAGATGGATAGCGGCGCCGTCCCGTTCCAAGACCACCGATTCATTCAGCAGCATGCGTATCCCTAGATCTTCCAGGGCGGGCGCCATTCGGATCGTGTCGTGATTGCCGAGAACGCCGTAAACAGGGCTTTTGATGTAAGGCAGGACGCGCGCCATGGCCTTCAGCGCCCCTTGGTAGGGACCGAAGGTTCGAGCCCGGAAATCCCCCGTCAGGACACAGAGATCGTAGCCTTCGGCACGGCTCAGGGCCTCGATTAATGCATCGGGAATGTCGATCGCCATGTCCAAGTGCAAATCGGTGAGGTGCAGCAGGGTATAGCCGTCGAAAGCCGCCGGTAAGCGCTCTAAACGAAATTGATTGCGCTGCACCTCGATGCGGCGGGCGTTGCCGCGTCCCCGCTCGTGCAGCCCCAGCAGCCGCAAGCCAAGCCGCATCAAGCTATGTGCGGAATACCAGTTTTCGATGTGAAAGAAAGTGCGCCCCTGGCCAAACACCCGGGCCTCACAATCGTGCTCTATGCCCAGCCGTTGATTCAAATGGCAGCGTCCGATCCGTTGTTCCAGCCGATCGTAAAGGGCCGGATCAATGGGCGGACAGCGGTGCTGTTGGGATAGGCCGCCTGTAAGATGGGACGCCGGATGAGGAATGTGGGTAAGTGAGGATTGGGGTTGCATGGGGCGCGTGTCCTATAAGTGTAAACGGTCACAAAAGATCCCGGCAATGGGGTTCGGCGGCTGCTCTTAGCTCTAGTAGGCCGCCGAAGCCATGATGCTTATTGGGGCGGAAGGCTGCCCCCCAAGAGAGACAGCCACAGAGCGGCCGATTCACTTTTAGGTCACGACGTGATTCAGAACCTTCGTTAGCTTGCCGATAGCATCCGTGACTATAGGAATTAAGTCCCTAAGCTGGGCCGGGTCCTTGGCAGCTCTTTCTGCCCGACTCGCCGCCAGGCCCAAGGCATGACTGGCCTGCTGATAGGCCGGTGAAGACGGATTTGGGCTTAGGTTCGATAAATCTATTTTCTGCTGAAACAATTGGTCCAGCAGTTCATCCAATTGCTCGGCTTGAGGCAATCCCTTGTCGCTCAAGATTTCCAGCGCTTTGATCGTACGTTGTAAATTGTGAAATAAATTTTCCATGAGCTGTACCCTCGCGAGCGAATTTGTGACCTATGGTATAGCTCGGATGCCAATATGTACTAGATTATTTACGGACTCAGTGGCCGCCGAGCTTCTTTCCCATTATTTTCACCTATTCCGCGTTAATCAAAAATATCGTCTAAAGAAGGAAATCTTGCCATGAACATCGACGCAATTCAGGAAAACTTACGGCGCTTTGCAGAGGCCCGGGACTGGAATCGCTTTCACAGTCCGAAAAACATGGCCATGGCTCTGATCGTGGAAGCGGCGGAGCTTCTGGAGCACTTTCAATGGCGAACCGAAGAGGAATCATGGCGCCTCTCAACTCACCCGGAAGATTACCATGCGGTTCGGGAGGAAATCGCCGATGTGCAAATCTACTTATTACGTTTGGCGGATTTGCTCGGCATTGATCTGGAGCGGGCGGTGCTGGAAAAAATGGACAAGAATGCGGAAAAATACCCGGTGGACTTAGCCAAGGGTAATGCCCTCAAATACGATCGCCTGCGGAAATGACTCAGCGCCCGCGGCACCTGGCTTTCCGAGTTCCGGTTCGTTATGCTCAAGACCTTGACTCATCAGGCTATCGCCCTAGCCGGTCTTGCCCAAGCCTTGTCCCTCGTTCAGCAGATTGCCAAGCGGGGAATAGCCGACCGGGAAGTCATGGAGGTCAGCATTGCCAGCATCCTGAAAATTAACGCGGATGATGTACTGGACGTTTACGGCGGACTCCAGGGCGTGGCAACTGGACTTCGGCAACTGGAGCGTCAGCTGGCCGAGCCGGATCGGGTGGACCCGGAGCAGGCGCGGTATGCCGCGACTCTGATTTTTCTGGAGCACCAGTTGATGAAGCAGCCTGCCATGATCGAAGTTATCAGCAGCGGAGTACAGCGGGCGATCGAGCAAGCCCAGCAACTGGGGGTTCTTGATGAAGGCGTGTTACAAACCCTGGCCGATGTTTACGAACAGACGCTTAGCCAGCTCAGGCCACAGGTTCTAGTGGCTGGCAAGCAGATGTACCTTTCAGATCCCGATAACACCCACAGGATTCGCGCCCTATTGCTGGCAGGTATTCGCTCAGTGGTGCTTTGGCAGCAATGTGGCGGCACCCGGTGGAGGCTATTGCTCTATCGCACCCGGCTCCAGCGCGAGGTCCGCCGCCTTCTGCAATCCTTGCAAGGCTGAGTGGGATGAAAGTTCTAATCGTATTTTAGGTATTTGAAACGCGGGTCGTCCGGGGTACCCTCCAAGATACCGCCGCTGGCCTCTCGGGCGTTCCATTGCACTACCTCCTCGATTTTCTTGGCCAGGATGAAATCCTTGTCGGTAACTCCCTTCGCCGCATGGTTCATCAGCTTCACGATGACAAAAGCATACGAGACCGTGAGGTCCGGATGATGCCAGGCCGCCTCCGCCAGATGCCCGACCGTGTTCACCACCATCAGCGTGGCCTTCCAGCCGCTGGTGCGGTATTTACGGCGAATCCAGCCGTTTTCGTAATACCAGTGAGGCAACTCCTGCTTCAGGCGCTGCTCGATTTCCGCCTCGGAATAAACTCTTTCGATGGGTTCGGACATGGGTTCGCCTCGAATGGGTGAGATGCGAAATACGGGAAGCTTCCTACCGCTGCGGAGCCCTGTCAAGAAGGATGTCTCCGATCCTGGGCAACCGGACTGGCCGTCGCGGCCCTACCAGGAAGGCGGCAGCCGGCGACTTAGACGCAGCGCTTGGCCTCGACCGAAGCATAACCGCCTCGGATTACGTCCCGCATGATCCGGCTGAGCATTTCACGGGAGCATCCGACCACATTGATCGTGTGGCTTGCTCTCGATGATCCAGCCTCAACCGAACGAGACGGCCATCCCCGAATCATTCACGCGGGGAGTCGCCACAAAGAGATTCGGGGCTAACAGTCAGCCTACCCTTGCCTTCTGGCACCTTGCCGGCGAGTGCCTTCGCCCTATTCCATAAAATTCACTCGGGCGCGGAGCTCGTCGACCCCGCTTCATTTCGTACATCATCGCCTCGGCCTTCTTGATCAGCAGATCCGGTTCGTCGCCGTCGTTGGGCTACAAGGCGACGTCCACGCTGGTTTGAAGGTTGAACTCCCGCCCTTCGAGCGGAAAGCGGCCGCGACTTTTTCCGCGATTTGCAGGCCCGTATCCTTGGTATTCCGCCGATCGGCCATTCGCTGGATCACGATGCTGAATTCGTCTCCCCCCAAGCGAGCGATGCTATCCGAGGCCCGACAGGCGTTCCTGAGCCGGGCCGCGAAGGTGCGCAAGGCGCGTCTCCCGCGGATGGCTGTAATGGTCATTAATGGGTTTCAATCCATCCATATCGAGAACCGCGACCCCGAAAGCCTCCGTGTACCGCCGGGCCGATGCCATGGCCCTGCGTGGATGATCGTAAAAGGAAGCGTGATTATTCAAGCCGGTCAAGGTAATGCAGGCGGAGCGAAAAATTAAGGTTTATTGAGCATGGCCGATTATCTGGCCCTAATTGAAGGCGTTTGTCACCACATCGCGGAGGATTTCCGGGAAACTCTTATTCATTGCCTAAAGCTATGGCGGAGAGCCTCAGCCGACCGGCTTCGTCGGGTTTCGGCAGATCCACACCTAAACTAATCACGAAACTGGAGGCTTCCTCGATACTCATATCGGAATGAATAACCTTGGATTCGTGTACGATCATGGTAAATCCCGAGGTTGGATTGGGAGAAGTCGGCACATACACAACCAACTGATCGCCAATCCGATTGGTGACATAGGCGGGCACCCATAAGCCGTCCTTAGGATATTCAATATAAACTACCTCCCGCAAGCGGCTTTCGTTGTCA
Organism: Methylococcaceae bacterium; assembly: GCA_902810705.1. GTDB lineage: Bacteria > Pseudomonadota > Gammaproteobacteria > Methylococcales > Methylococcaceae > CADDYU01. The sequence continues at coordinate 28,006 of CADDYU010000018.1, read as the reverse complement.
CCTCGAAACAAGCTCAAGACTTTCTTGGAAACTCGGTAAATGGTCCCTAAAAGTGGAATTCTATTGATAAAATTTTCCAGAAAATATAGCAGGTAGGCCTTATCTTGCTTAAGTAGATAACCAATATAGGTCAACACTGAGATAGCAACTGCAAATAATATGATAGGAATAAACACATTCTCGTAGCGGCCATATAGACTCAGCACAAATTCTCTAAGAAATCCCTCTACATAAAGTACGATTTGAATGATGATAAGAATTGGTAATACGCCTAGTACACCAATTAGAAAGTATCCAAAGAGCTTTTGCAATATTGTTTTCATCTTCCTATCCCAGTTCTTGAGAAGTTGAGAGGCCGAGCATGCGTCGGAGTTATTACGAGCTGCCCGGCTTGTTTATGGCCGAACGCTCTAAGGCGTATTTGGAGGAGAGTGTTAGTGTAACCGGGTATCTGCACTTTGGCAGCGGCTGACCTCGCGCTGGCCTCTCACTTGAGATCGCCCGCTCATGACAAGCACCAAAAAATGTTAAACTTAAGAATGGAGCTTATGGTCGAATGGTGCGACAGGCTATCGACTCCATCAAAGCTTTAGATTCCTCCGACACTGCTCATCCACGCCATGCCTACAATCACTATGTACAGCACCGCACTTTGCCCTTTTTGCTTGATGGCAGAGCGCCTGCTATTTAAAAAGGGCGTGACCGAAATTGAAAAGATCAGAGTCGATCTGGAACCTCTGCGTCGTCTCGAGATGATGGAGAAAACCCGTCGTCGGACCGTGCCTCAGATTTATATCGGTGATACTCATGTCGGCGGCTTTGATGACTTGGCGATGTTGGACCGGACCGGCGAACTGGATCGATTGCTCGCCGGAAATTGATCTTCTGAATGGGCCGGATCGGCTAGCAATAATTCCATTTCGCCAACCATTAATTGCGAGCTTTCAGCCAACTGGATTGGAAGCTCGATGCGTCTCCACCCCGGAGGTTCCGGGCATTTGGTGTAGCGTAGCCGCGGTTGTATATGCCAGTCCGCTTATGTATATTCCACGGTTCCTCAAGGGTTCGTCAGAGGTCGCGAGGAGCATTAATCGAGCCCCTGAGCAACTTGATTCAAATTTAACTGAATATAACAATCATTGAAATTCATTAAACGAGCGAGGAGAGACATGCGTAACTTCAACTTCTTAAAGACCGGCTTGCTCGCATTGGGCATGCTAGTTTCCGGCGCGCTGCCCGTGATCGGTTGGGCTCATGGTGGCGCGAGCGTCGATACCGACGAGTGTCGAGTCAAGATCGGCTCGCACTTGGTCCACTTTACCGCCTATCAGCCGCAACTTACCGGCACTACCGAGTATTGCAACGAGATCCCGGAAACCGGAAATACCACTTTGGTTTTCGACTATGAAGGCAAGGCCTTGCGCAACATGACGGTTGAGTTCGAAATCACCAAGGAACCCGAAGGTACCCGCATTTTCTATCAGCCGCCAAGCACCCATTCGACCGGAACCTTCAACACTAATCTTGATCTAAGAGAACCGGGCAAATACCGGGCCCATATCACCTTGGTCAACGAGGGACAGAAAGTCGACGAACACGTCGGCTTCGTCGTGGGTTCCGCCCAATCTGGATTTTCCGCCAGCACCTACATCGTGATCGGCGTCGTTCTGATCGCAGGAGGCTATCTCGCCTATCTCTCGAGTGCCTCCTTCAAGAACGCCATCGATCGTTTAGTCAATAAACAAGCATAAGGAACTTACAGCGGGGCCGATGGCCTAAGGGCGAGGCCGGAAGCGCGGCCACGCCCTCCCATCTCTCGCCCCATCGGTACGCAACATCATGCAGAATCATTTCCTCGCATTCTTGTTCGGTTGTTTTCTTTCAGTCCTGTCCACCACCACGAGCGCCTTGACTGCCGCGCCGCCCACCACGAAAGTACAGCCTGGCGAAGCCGAGCCGTTCTGCAACAGCGGCGCTCCGCCGGAATGGCGCAAGGCGCAGACCCTCGAAGGGGTGACCATTCAGGAATCGAGGTCCTGCAACCCCGATAATCCCGCAGACATCGCCGCCTTCGTCAAGGGCACCAACAACATTTCCATGCAAACGCTCATGGATACCTCCAACTTGGCGGCGGATGCGATCACCATGACGGACGACATCGATAAGGATGGCGATCCCGACCGCATCATCATCAAGCTCGAGATCATGGAGCTTAATGGGCATTCGCCTGACTTTCCGGGCGTGGTTCCCAGCTTTGATATCGCGCCGGGCATACAACCGAGTTTTTGGGTCTTCACGCCGAAAAGCCGGGACATGTCCACCAAGAGTTTCGCCAGCGTGGAAGCCAATCCCTTGCTGCGCATGCCCTCCCCTCCGATCCGAGTCGAACAGGGTGATGTAGTATGGCTGGTGCTGGAGAACTCTCACTACTTCCCGCATTCGATCCACTTGCACGGGGTTGACCATCCGTTTATGGACCATAGCGGCGAAGGCAATGATGGCGTCGGTCAGACCAGCCAAATGGATGTCATGCCCGGCGATATCAAGACCTACGTCATCCGGCCCCGGGTCGCCGGTACCATGTACTATCACTGTCACGTGCAGCCACATACTCATATCGCCATGGGGCTCGCGGGACTGTTCATTGTCGAGGAAAACCGGCCCAACAACTGGCCGCAGGTATTCAATATCGGCGCAGGGCAAGTCCGGCACCCGTCCGCCGCAGTCCTGGAGAAATATAGTCAGGAATACGATTTGCACTACCAGTCGGTCGACAAGGAACTGCATCAGTTACCGCAGGCCGCCAACGATCCACGCCTCATCGCCAAGGCGATGAACCAGGACTACGACATTACCGACGCAACCGACGATTATTACCTGCTGAACGGGCGCGCTTTCCCGTATACCCTGCGGGAATCCCTCATCGCGGTGAGTCCCGGCGAGAAGGTGAAGCTACGCATCCTCAATGGGCATCAAGACGCCATGGCCTTACACATCCACGGGCACAAGGCCACCGAAACTCATTACGACGGCGTTGAGCAGAATCCGCAGGCCCAGATCACCCGCGACGTCTACAGCTTGGTTCCGGCTCAGCGTCTGGATTTGGCTCTGGATACCACGGACGATGGCCTTCACAGCTATGGCGCGGGCGTATGGATGTTTCACGATCACGTGGAAAAAGCCTTCACCACCAATGGCATGGGCGAGGGTGGCAGCATCGGTCTAGTGGTATATAAGAATTTTCTCGATGAGAATGGAACGCCCCAAACCCACGGCATGGATTTGAAACCCTATTTCACCAAGGAGTTCTGGCAGAGGAAGGTTCCCGTATGGCAGGACTGGGCGGATGACTGGGGCAGCCTCGGCGCGCCGGCCGGCACCGTGGACGCGGCCTTGACCGGAGTGTCCGCGGTCCCGACCCCTGCGACAAAACCGCAACGGGCTGAGCCGCCGGCTTCCTCTGGTGGCGGTCTATTCTCCGGCTTGCTGCTGGGTATCGCCGCTTATTTCCTTTATCTGTACCGTGAACGAGTGCTCGCCTTAATCAGCCAAGTCGCCTCTCTGGCTAGAGGCAAGCATTGAGGCCATCAACGACTATGTTAAAGCATTCCTTTTTGATTGTTTTCAGCGCGTTACTTACAGCATCGACGGCTTTCGCGGAAGTAAAAACCCAAGACATTGTCGAGCACACAATGCTCATGGATCATGGTGATGGCCACCTGATGGATATGGAGGGCGGCATGATCATGGGACAGAATAAGGATAAGCTTCCGCCAGGTTGCAGCAAGATCAGCGGGGACGCGGAGATCACCGTACGGGCCGGGCACAAATACTCCAAGGATTTTCCAGGCACCATGTTCGGTTTCGATCAGCACGAGTGGCGGATCAAGCCCTGCACTCGGCTGACAGTCCACTTCATCAATGAAGACCGCGTCCGGCATCAGTGGATGATGCATGGCCTGCCCAAGTTCATCTATGACAAGGGCATGTTCCATCTCGAAGTAACCGGTCCCGCCAAGATCAGCGGAACCCTGATCCTGCCAGCCGAGGATCGGACCTACTTAGTGCATTGTGACATCGCCCAGCACATGGAAAAAGGCATGAAGGGGCAATTGATCGTTGGCAAGGGAGGTCCTCCCTTCCCCAGCATTCCCGGTGTAACTGGCCTCGCCATACCCGATAACTATGGCCCGGCCCAGCCTTCTACTGTAACAGCGGCGCCCGCCGCGCCTCAGCCGTCATCGAAGCTTCCCGCCGTGACGGAGACCCGCCGATCCTCCTCAGGCATCTTCGTACTTGGGGTTGTACTAGGATTGTTCGGTACTCCGCTCGCGATCTCCAGCTACCGGCAGCGGTTCCAGGGAAAGAGCGCTCGGGAAGTTCTGAGCTACGCGACCGCTATCGCCAAGCACGCATTCGACCGATTATTAGGCGCGCTTGCCATGCTGCTTAACAACGTCGGGAAGAAATAACCCTAGGTGGCGGACGATTCCGCCATCTGCCCCATCATAGAATGGCCAAATTCATTGCGCCCTAGCGGGACAAGGCTTTACCTTGATCCCGCTCCGGCAGCCAATCTTACCTTGGTTTGACCAATGAGCGGACGCCGGATCAAACCTCGGCGGCAGCAGACCTACTGGCCTTCTTCCGCTCGTGCTCCAACAGCAATTTTTTGCGAAGCCGTACTGATTTCGGTGTCACTTCCACCAATTCATCATCATCGATGAACTCCAGAGCCTGCTCGAGGCTCAGCCGGATAGGAGGCGTCAACAGGATATTCTCGTCGCTGCCAGCAGCACGAATATTGGTCAATTGCTTGGCCTTGGTGGGATTCACCACCAGATCATTGTCGCGGGAGTGGATGCCGACGATCATGCCCTCATAGACTTCCGTGCCGTGGTCAATAAAGAGGCGTCCACGTTCCTGGAGATTGAATAGCGCATAGCCCAAAGCCTTCCCGGCTACCATGGAGATCATGACGCCGTTGATGCGCTGGCCAATATCGCCTTTCTTGACGGGCCCGTAATGATCGAAGACGTGGTAGAGGAGACCCGTGCCCGAGGTGGCGGTCATGAATTCGGTCTGAAAGCCGATCAGGCCGCGGGAAGGCATCATGTACTCCAAGCGTACCCGACCCTGGCCGTCCGGCACCATGTTCAAGAGATCGCCTTTTCGCTCACCCAATTTCTCCATCACCGTACCCTGGTTCGCCTCTTCCACCTCGATGGTGACGAACTCGTAAGGCTCGCATGGCTCGCCATCAATTTCCTTGATGATGACCTCAGGGCGGGAAACGCCCAGTTCATAGCCCTCGCGGCGCATGTTCTCGATCAGTATGGAGAGATGCAACTCACCGCGGCCGGACACCTTGAATTTGTCCGGGTCGGTCGTGTCCTCCACCCGCAGGGCGACGTTGTGCAGCAGTTCCCGTTGCAGGCGTTCGCGGATCTGGCGAGAAGTGACGAACTTGCCTTCCTTGCCGGCAAAGGGCGAGTTGTTGACCTGAAAGGTCATGCTGACCGTGGGCTCGTCCACGGTGAGTGGCGGCAGGGCTTCGATGCTGTCCGGAGCGCAGAGGGTGTCGGAAATCTCCAGAGCATCGATGCCGGTAAAGGCGATAATGTCGCCGGCCCTGGCTTCCGGAACTTCAATCCGTTCTAACCCCTTGAAGCCGAACACCTGAAGGAGGCGGGCATTGCGCTGCCTACCATCGCGGCTCACGACCACTACCGGCGAGTTGGCTTTAATATGGCCTCGCTGGATGCGGCCAATGCCGATGACACCGACATAGGAGTTGTAGTCCAGCTGACTAATCTGCATTTGGAAGCTACCGTCCTCATCCACCATCGGGGGATGGACCTTGTCGATGATGGTTTGGAACAGAAAATCCATATTGCCTTCGCGAACCTCCGGGTTGTCTCCAGCATAGCCGTTGAGGGCCGAGGCGTACACCACCGGGAAATCCAGCTGTTCTTCCGTCGCCCCCAGACGATCGAATAAGTCAAAGGTCTGGTCCAGCACCCAATGGGCGCGGGCGCCGGGTCGGTCGATCTTGTTGATGACCACGATGGGCTTCAACCCCAGGGCGAACGCCTTCTGGGTGACGAAGCGGGTCTGCGGCATGGGACCGTCCACCGCATCCACCAAGAGCAGCACCGAATCCACCATGGACAGCACCCGTTCCACCTCGCCGCCGAAATCGGCGTGGCCCGGGGTGTCGACGATGTTGATGTGATAGCCCTGCCAATCGATGGCCGTGTTCTTGGCCAGAATGGTAATGCCCCGCTCCTTTTCGAGAGCGTTCGAGTCCATGACTCGTTCTTCTACTTTCTCGTGGGCGGCGAAGGTGCCAGATTGCTGGAGCAACTTATCGACGAGAGTAGTCTTGCCGTGGTCTACGTGGGCGATGATGGCGATATTCCGTAAGTGATCGATCATGGATAGGCAAAAAACAGCCGCTTGGACGGGATAGATTCAGAAAAGCTGGTAATTTTACCAGATTTTGAACCAGCTCAGGTGTGAAGAGAGTATTACTACACCGTGCCGCCTCCTGACCCGGATCAACTCTTGGATTCACGCCTTATGCTATCTCGGTATCAAGCGTCCCGTCCTACCCCAAGCCGACCAAGACACCGACACTTATTGCAATTGCAGTTTAATCGCGGAATAACCTTCTTTTGAAAGTAAGACCACAGGTGATCCTCTCTTAATTCTTTTAAGCTTGCATCAAAATGGTCTGAACTACCTCTCAATCTCGCCCTGCAGTCCATTGCCGAAACTATGTATCTCATAGGCGCCAAGTGGAATAAATCGAAGCAGAAAAGTCAGCCATTAGCCGGGAGCGAATGAATCGGGCGAAGGCTGGCCGCGGCGCCGACGCTAGGCCACGGCCCCTAGGTCTTAGCGTCAGCCTATGCCCGCCCGGGTGCTCTTGCCAAGTCGCACCCGCTTAGGTATTCGGTCCTTCCGAATGCCAAGTTACGGCAATTTGCCGATTGATCTCAGAGAGAGCTATTGGCACGCCTCACATGTCGGATCGTCGATCCGGCAGGCTTGGCTCCAAGGCTTTCCTGACGCCTCCTCCGACGTGCTCCGCTCGTTTAAATGGGTTCTCGCCTCTCTTGCCTCCTCAACGTCCGAAGACAACGACGGCGCATTCTGCAGCCCCGGCATTGCCTCGTCGATGGGATCGGTCTTTACGGCATTCAGCTTGCCGTCGAAGGCGGTGCTCTTCTCGACGTGCGTGGCACCGATGGTCCGGAGATAGTAGGTAGTTTTCAAACCCCTTACCCAAGCCAATTTATAGAGATTATCCAATTTCTTGCCGCTGGGTTCGGCCATGTAGAGATTGAGGGATTGGGCCTGATCCAGCCACTTCTGGCGGCGGGAGGCGGCTTCGATGAGCCAGCGGGGGTCGATCTCGAAGGCGGTGGCGTACATTTCCTTGATGCCGTCCGGCACCCGCTCGATCTTTTGCAGGCTGCCGTCGTAGTACTTGAGGTCGTTGATCATGACCGCATCCCACAGATCGTGCTTCTTGAGTTCGGCCACGAGGTAAGGATTCACCACGGTGAACTCGCCCGAAAGGTTGGACTTGACGAAGAGATTTTGGAAGGTTGGCTCGATGGATTGCGAAACGCCGCAGATGTTGGAGATGGTGGCGGTGGGGGCGATCGCCATGGTGTTGCTGTTGCGCATGCCGACCGTCCTGACACGCTCGCGTAAGGCCGCCCAGTCCAGAGTGGTGCTACGGTCCATCTGAAGATAGCCTCCGCGGGCTTCCTCGACCAGGGCGATGGAGTCGATGGGCAGGAGCCCTCGACTCCACAGCGAGCCTTCGTAGCTGGAATAACGGCCACGCTCCGCGGCGAGATCGGTGGACGCCTTAATGGCGTAGTAGCTCAATAGTTCCATGCTGCGATCGGCGAACTCCACCGCCTGTTCCGAAGCATAGGGCAGGCGCAGTTTATAGAGCGCGTCTTGGAAACCCATGAGGCCCAATCCCACCGGCCGATGGCGCAGGTTGGAGCGACGGGCCTCCGGCACGCTGTAATAATTGATGTCGATAACGTTGTCGAGCATGCGCATGGCGGTAGAGACGGTCTTCTCCAGCTTCCGCGCGTCGATGGTGCCATCCTCGGTGGTGTGAGCGGCCAGATTGACCGAACCCAGATTGCACACGGCGATTTCGCTGTCGTTGGTGTGCAGGGTGATTTCGGTGCAAAGGTTGGAGCTGTGCACCACGCCGGCGTGCTGATTGGTGTAGCGGAGATTGCACGGGTCCTTGAAGGCGAGCCAGGGATGGCCCGTCTCGAACAGCATGGACAGCATCTTCCGCCACAGCTGCGCGGCCGGCAGGCGCTTGTACAGCGCGATCTCGCCGCGATCGGCCTTGGCTTCGTACTCCTCGTAGCGTTTCTCGAAGGCGGCGCCGGTGAGGTCGTGCAGGTCGGGCACATCGCTCGGAGTGAACAGGGTCCAGTCCTTTTCTTCGGCCACCCGCTTCATGAACAAATCAGGCACCCAGTTCGCAGTGTTCATGTCATGGGTACGGCGGCGCTCGTCGCCGGTGTTCTTGCGGAGTTCGAGAAACTCCTCGATGTCCAGATGCCAGGTTTCCAGGTAGGCGCACATGGCGCCCTTGCGTTTGCCGCCCTGATTGACAGCCACCGCCGTGTCGTTAGCCACCTTGAGGAAGGGGACAACGCCCTGGGACTTGCCATTGGTGCCCTTGATGTGGGAGCCCATGGCGCGGACTCGGGTCCAGTCGTTGCCAAGGCCACCGGCGTATTTCGAGAGCAGGGCATCGTTCTTGATGGCGCCGAAGATGCCATCCAGATCGTCCGGCACGCTGGTGAGATAGCACGAGGAGAGTTGCGGGCGCAGGGTGCCGGCGTTGAACAGGGTGGGAGTCGAGCTCATGAAATCGAACGACGAGAGCAGTTCATAGAACTCGATGGCCTTGCTCTCGCGATCGATCTCGCTCATGGCGAGGCCCATGGCTACGCGCATAAAGAAGGCTTGGGGCAGTTCGAAACGAGTGCCACGGTGATGGATGAAATAGCGGTCGTAAAGGGTCTGGAGTCCCAGATAGTTGAATTGCAGGTCGCGCTCGGGCCGAATCGCCGCGCTCAGACGCTCAAGATCGAAGCGCGTGAGTTCGGGCGACAGAAGTTCCAGCTCGGCGCCGCGCTTCACGTAATCCGCAAAATATTCGCCGTAGCGTTGCGCCATCTCGTTCTGGGTGGCCTCCAGAGCGCCATGACCGAGAAAGGTCAAGGCCTCATGCCGCAGGGCGTCCAGCAACAACCGGGCCGCCACATAGGAATAATTGGGCTCCTCTTCGATGCGGGAGCGGGCCGCCATCATCAGGGCCGTGGCAACATCCTCCTCCGGCACGCCATCGAATAGATTGCGGCGAGTCTCTCCCAGAATCCAGGCGCCGTCCACGTTGGAAAGCCCATTGCAGGACTCGGCTACGATCTTTTCCAGGCGGGCGAAGTCCAAGGGAGTTCGGCGGCCATCCGCCAGGGTCACATGAAGCACGTTCTCCTGCGGTTCTTTTCGTTCCGCGGTTTTCTCGGCGCGCAGCCGAGCGCGTTCGGCGCGGTAGAGCACATAGGCTCGAGCTACCTTATGGTGCTCGCCGCGCATCAAAGCCAATTCCACTTGGTCCTGAATATCCTCGATGTGGATGGTACCGCCGGACGGATTGCGACGAAACAGAGCTTTCACCACTTGTTCGGTGAGGCCCTCCACAACCTCGTGGATACGGCGACTGGCCGCGGCGCTGCTCCCTTCGACCGCGAGGAAGGCCTTGGTAATGGCGATGCTGATCTTGGCGGCGTCAAACAGAGTGACCTTGCCGTTCCGACGAATCACGCGCATTTCGCCGGGCGAGTGGGCGCGGAAATCGGCACTGGAGACCGGCGGCTCTACGGACAAGATAGGCGTTTGAGGGGAACGGATCGAGGATTCGGTTTTCATGGATGAACACCTCAAGAGAGCCGAAGTTAAAGGTGACATCACTATATAGTGTGGTTTTATATGCCGTCAAGTACAATATAATGTGTTTATCTCTGTTGATGGGCTGTGGACAAGCTGTGTGTGGAGGGTTGCAATTCCTTGATATTCGGGAGGTTCGTCGGAGGCCGGCGGGTTTGTTGTACCATGTGCAGGGGAGAAAAAATCCGGACTACGGGCAAGCCCTTTTATCAGCCGTTTTTCGTTGCGACATAGAACCATAACAACACAGTCAGCCATGCAAACCGTGCTCAAGTGGATTACTGATTGGACCCGGCGGGTACTGCCGAATACCCAGGCAGTATCGTTTGCGATACTGCTGATCGTCGGCTTCGTCCTGATCATAAGCTTTGGGGAAATGCTCATGCCGGTGCTGGCGGCGGGGGTGATCGCTTATCTCCTGGATGGCATCGTGGCCTTCGGCGAGAGACGCAAAGTGCCTAGATTCGCTGCCGTCTTGGTCGTCTATGCACTGTTCCTGGCTTTTTTAGTATTTCTGCTGGTGGCTTTGTTTCCCCTTCTTTATCAGCAGACTATGCAGCTCATCGAGCAGTTGCCGGTCTGGGCCAATAGCGCGCAGACGCTGATCATGCAGCTTCCACAGCGTTACCCCACCTTTATCACCGAGGAACAAATTTACGAATTGACTGCCGCCGTGCGTCGGGAGCTGATTGCCTGGGGCCAGTCCATGCTGACCTACTCCTATGCTTCGCTGGTCAGCATTATTACCCTGATCGTGTATCTAATCCTGGTGCCGCTTTTGGTGTTCTTTTTTCTTAAAGATAAGGACCGCATTCTGGGCTGGTTCAGCCCTTACCTGCCGCGGGACCGCCACCTATCCCTGCGCGTGTGGCGGGAGGTGGATATCCAGATCGGCAATTACGTGCGTGGGAAATTCTTCGAGGTGCTGTTGCTGCTTATCGCCAGCTACGCCACCTTTTACCTGATGGGGCTTAATTATCCGCTGCTATTGGCGGTCTTGATGGGTCTCTCGGTCATCATTCCCTATGTGGGGGCGACTTTGGTGACTTTTCCGGTGGTTATCGTGGCCTTTTTCCAGTGGGGAATCCGTGACGAGTTCTGGTACTTGATCCTGGCTTATTCCATCATCCAGGCTTTGGATGCGGTGGTGTTAATTCCGCTGTTGTTTTCCGAGGTGGTCAACCTGCACCCGGTCGCCATTATCGTCGCGATCCTGTTCTTTGGCGGCATGTGGGGCTTTTGGGGCGTGTTCTTCGCCATTCCGCTGGCGACACTGGTGAAGGCGGTGCTGAACGCCTGGCCAAGGCTGGGTGAAGAAACGGTTCGGCCGGAGCGAGAGGACGAAGCTTGCCCCTCACCCTTGATAGAGCCTGGAACCGTCACCTTGAAGCCGGAGCGACATTGAGGCTGTTTGCCGGATGGAAACATGCAAATGCGCGCCTTAACCGACCTACGTTTTTTTGGACTTTCCAACCAGATAGACTTCCGGGCTCCTGTCTCGGGAAGCCTTTGGTTTCTTGACCGAAACCTTGGCAAACAGCCCGCGCACCTCCTGGACGTAGCTGTCGAAATCCGGCCCTTGGAACAGTTTCACCACGAACGCGCCGCCCGGTTTTAGGACTTGCCGTGCCGTGTCCAAAGCTAGTTCCGCAAGGACCATGGAACGAGGCTGGTCCACCGCACGGGTGCCCGTGGTGTTGGGAGCCATGTCGGAGAGCACCACATCCACCAATCGCCCGGCCAGTTCCGTCACGAGCTGCGCCAGTATCGTCTCTTCCCGGAAATCGCCCCGGATGAAGGTAACCCCGGGGATTGCTTCCATGGGCAGGAGATCGAGCGCTATAATTTTGCCGCTCTGGCCGATCCGCTCGGCCGCGTACTGGGACCACCCGCCCGGCGCGGCGCCCAGATCGAGCACCGCCATGCCGGGTTTGAACAGGTGCTCGCGCTCGTCCAATTCCTTCAGCTTGAACACGGCCCGCGAACGATAGCCCCGCGCTTGGGCTTGCTTGACGTATTCGTCGGAGAAATGTTCGGACAGCCAGCGTCCGCTGCTTCGGCTACGAGCCATGATGAAATCGAAGAGGGTATGAACGAACTTTTGGAGGAAACGGCGTGAAAGTGGAACTGAAAAAATTCCTGAAAGCTAAGGCCCATAAGTTAAAGCCGGTGGTCATTACCGGTCAACACGGTCTTACCCCGGCCGTGCTAAGCGAAATCAACCAAGCCCTGGATCATCACGAATTGATTAAGATACGGGTCAACGCCGCCGATCGAGACGAGCGGCGCGAACTTGCGGAGGAAATCCGCCGGGAAACAGCCGCTGAACTGATCCAGTCGATCGGCCATGTCATTACTCTGTACCGGAAGAATCCGAGCATTTAGACGACGTTGGCTCAGAAGCCGCATCCCTTTCAAGCGAAATGATTGGCACCTCTCATTGCGAGACGTTGGTGAAGCTAGAATACCAAGCTTTAGAATTCATTCTTGAATCCTAAAGGATAATTTCTAAATATAACGCACCGCGCAAATATCGTATTCCTTGACCCCGCCCGGCGCCTGCACCACGGCCACATCTCCCTCCTTCTTGCCGATCAGGGCACGGGCGATGGGGGAAGTCACCGAAATCCTGCCCTGCTTGATGTCCGCCTCGTCCTCACCGACAATCTGGTAGGTCACTTCGTCGCCGGTATCGGCATCGGCCAGCTCCACGGTGGCGCCGAACACGATTTTTCCCTGGGCGTTCAGCCGAGTCACATCAATGATCTGGCAGTTCGCCAGCTTGCTCTCGATTTCTTTAATGCGGCCCTCGGTGAAACTCTGCTGCTCGCGGGCCGCATGGTACTCGGCGTTCTCCTTCAAATCCCCGTGCGCTCTCGCTTCTGCGATGGCTTGGGTGATCCTGGGACGTATGACAGTCTTCAGATGGTTCAGCTCCTCACGAAGCTTTTCGGCTCCACGAGCGGTCAGGGGTACCTTGTTCATGGTTCAATTTCCTTAAATTCAAGGAGTCGCGCAGGTTGAATTGAGGAACGAAACGCAACGAAACGCCTTACCAGCGCTATTGATGGGGTGATTGCCGGGTCAGATCAACCGTCAGAATCACACCGCCAAACTCCGGTGCAAGTCCTGTAGGCAATTGACCTCCCCGGCGTCGAGTTCGCTTAAGGCATAGCAAGTCGCCCGCGCCCCGGGAATGGTGGTTGTGTAGGTCACCTGATGCTGCAATGCCTCGCGCCGAATGGTGAACGAATCGGCGATGGCCTTCTTGCCCTCGGTGGTATTGATGATAAATTGAAGCTCGCCGTTCTTGATCATATCGACGATATGCGGTCGGCCCTCGTAGACCTTATTGACTACTGTACAGGGGATACCCGCTTCCGCGAGTGCCTTGGCGGTGCCACGGGTCGCCACCAATTGGAAACCGTGGGCCAGCAAATCACGGGCTATCGGGATCACCTTTTGCCGGTCGCTTTCCCGGACGCTGACAAGCACGTTGCCGCTCCGCGCCAGTTTCACGCTTGCGGCCCTTTGCGCCTTGGCATAAGCCTCGCCGAAGCTGACGCCGACACCCATGACTTCGCCGGTGGATTTCATTTCCGGGCCGAGCAGCGGGTCTACACCAGGAAACTTGATGAAGGGGAACACGGCTTCCTTGACGGAGTAATAGTTCGGAATGAGCTCCGCGGTGATGCCCTGCTCTTCCAAGGTCTTGCCGACCATGCAGCGGGCGGCGATCTTGGCGAGAGGCCGTCCCGTCGCCTTGGAGACGAAAGGCGCGGTACGGGAGGCGCGCGGATTGACTTCCAGGATATAAATATCGCTGCCTTGGATGGCGAACTGGATATTCATCAGACCGACCACCTCCAAGGCTTCGGCCAATTTCCGCACCTGCTCGCGCACCCGGTCCTGAATTTCCGATTCTAAATCGTAAGGCGGAATGGAGCAGGCCGAGTCGCCGGAATGTACTCCGGCCTGCTCGATGTGCTGCATCAGCCCGCCGATCACCACCCGCCGACCATCGCACACCGCGTCCACGTCCATCTCGACGGCATCGTCCAGGAACCGGTCCAACAATACCGGAGATTCATTGGAGACGCTGACCGCCTCGCGCATGTAGCGCTTTAGGTCCTCGTCGTTGAAGACGATCTCCATGGCCCGCCCGCCCAACACGTAGGAGGGGCGCACCACTAGGGGATAGCCGATCTCGTTGGCGCAGCGAATGGCCTCGTCCAAAGAGCGAGCGGTGCGGTTGGGCGGCTGCTTCAGGCCCAGACGGTCGACCAGCTTCTGAAAACGCTCGCGGTCTTCGGCCAAGTCGATGGAATTGGGCGAGGTGCCGATGATGGGTACATCCGCCGCTTCCAGCGCCCGCGCCAGCTTAAGAGGGGTTTGGCCGCCGTACTGCACGATCACGCCGAACGGTTTCTCCAGGTGGATGATCTCCAGCACGTCCTCCAAGGTCAGCGGCTCGAAATAGAGCCGGTCGGAGGTGTCGAAATCCGTGGAAACCGTTTCCGGGTTGCAGTTGATCATGATGGTCTCGAAGCCATCCTCGCGCAGAGCCAGCGCCGCGTGCACGCAGCAGTAGTCGAACTCGATGCCCTGACCGATGCGGTTGGGTCCGCCACCGAGCACGACGATTTTTTTGCGCGCCGTGGGCGCCGCCTCGCATTCCTCCTCGTAGGTGGAGTAAAGATAAGCGGTGGGGGTGGCGAATTCCGCTGCGCAGGAGTCGATCCGCTTATATACCGGACGAATGCCGAGCCGATGGCGGACGGCCCGGACCTCCGTCTCCTTGACGCCGAGGAGACGGGCCAGCCGGGAATCGGCGAAGCCCTTCCGCTTCAGGGCGAATATCTCATCGGCCTGAAAATCCGACAAGGCTCGTCCGGCTAAACTCTTCTCCGCCAGTACCAGATCTTCGATCTGGGCCAGAAACCAGGGGTCGACGCGACTGTGGGTGTTTACTTCGTCGAGACTCCAGCCGGCTCGGAATGCATCGGCCAAATAGAAAATGCGTTCGGGCCCCGGATGATGAAGCTCCCGGATCAGCGTGTTATGGGTATCTTCATCGGTGGAATCGAGCTTCTGCACCAGTCCGTCGGCCCCGATTTCCAGACTCCGCAGGGCTTTTTGCAGCGATTCCTGGAAGGTGCGGCCGATCGCCATAGCCTCGCCGACCGATTTCATCTGCGTAGTCAACCGATCGTCGGCCTGTGGGAATTTCTCGAACGTGAAGCGCGGAACCTTGGTCACCACATAGTCGATAGTCGGCTCGAAGGAAGCCGGAGTGGCGCCGCCGGTGATCTCATTCCTGAGTTCGTCCAAGGTGTAACCCACCGCCAGCTTCGCCGCCACCTTGGCGATGGGAAAGCCGGTCGCCTTGGAAGCCAAGGCCGAGGACCGGCTCACTCTGGGATTCATTTCGATGACGATCATGCGCCCGTCCTTGGGGTTGATGGCGAACTGCACGTTGGAGCCGCCGGTATCGACGCCGATCTCGCGCAGCACCGCGATGGAGGCGTCGCGCATGATCTGGTATTCCTTGTCGGTGAGCGTCTGCGCGGGCGCGACGGTGATCGAGTCGCCGGTATGCACCCCCATGGGATCGAAATTCTCGATGGAGCAGACGATGATACAGTTGTCCTTGCGATCCCGCACCACCTCCATTTCGAATTCCTTCCAGCCCAAGAGCGATTCCTCGATGAGAAGCTCGTGGGTGGGCGAAAGCTCCAGGCCGCGCTCAGAGATTTCGACGAATTCCTGCCGGTTGTAGGCGATGCCCCCGCCCGAGCCACCCAAGGTAAAGGATGGCCGAATAATAGCCGGATAACCGATCGAATCCAGACAGGCAAGCGCCTCTTCCAGACTGTGGGCCACGCCGGAACGGGCCGAGCCCAGGCCGATCCTGGTCATGGCCTGCTTGAATTTTTCCCGGTCTTCGGCCTTGTCGATGGCCTCTTTGGACGCGCCGATCATCCGTACGCCGAATTTCTCCAGCACCCCGTGGCGATCCAGATCTAAGGCGCAATTCAAGGCGGTCTGGCCGCCCATGGTGGGCAAGAGCGCGTCTGGCCGCTCCTTCTCGATGATTTTGGCGACGGTCGGCCAATCGATGGGCTCAATGTAGGTGACATCAGCCATCTCGGGATCGGTCATGATGGTGGCTGGATTGGAATTGACTAGGACAACCCGGTAGCCTTCTTCCTTGAGCGCCTTGCACGCCTGCGCCCCGGAGTAATCGAATTCGCAAGCTTGGCCAATGACGATGGGCCCGGCTCCTAGAAGAAGGATGGACTTGATATCGGTTCTCTTAGGCATGAGGTGTCACGTTAGAGATGCGGGAGAGGGCCATGTTTTCGATAAACCGCTCGAACAAGGGCTTCAAGTCGTGGGGACCGGGGCTAGCCTCCGGGTGCCCCTGAAAGCTGAACGCCAGACGGTCGGTCAGCTCGATCCCTTGCAGGCTGCCGTCGAACAGTGAACGATAAGTGGAGCGCACGTTGCCGGGCAAGCTTTCCTCGTCCACGGCAAACCCGTGGTTCTGGCTGGTAATCAGCACCCGCCCGGTATCGAGTTCTTGAACCGGATGATTGGCCCCGTGATGGCCGAATTTCATCTTCACGGTGCGTCCCCCGCAAGCGAGGCCCAGAAGCTGATGCCCCAGGCAGATGCCGAATATCGGAACTCCGACCTCAAGAAAGGTGCGGATAGCGCGGATGGCGTAACTGCAGGGCTCGGGATCGCCGGGCCCGTTGGACAGGAACACTCCATTCGGCTTGAGGGCGAGGACCTGTTCGGCGGGCGTCGTGGCCGGCACCACGGTCAAGCGGCAACCCTGGTCGGTCAGGAGCCGCAGGATGTTGCGCTTGATGCCGAAATCGTAGGCGACCACGTGGAATCGGCTGGGCCGCGCATCGGCATAGCCTTGCCCCAGCCGCCAGGACCCTTCGGTCCAGGCATAGCTTTCCTTCGTCGTTACCTCTTTCGCGAGATCCATGCCCTTCAAGCCAGGAAATTCCCGGGCCACGCTGAGCGCATGATCCGGATCGAGCTCATTCCCCGCCACAATGCAGCCGCGCTGAGCGCCCTTGTCGCGGAGGAGGCGGGTGAGCTTCCGGGTGTCGATACCGGCGATGCCAACCACGCCGCGCGCCCTGAGGTAATCGGACAGGCTTCGCTCGGACCGCCAGCTGCTAAGGCGTGGCGGCACATCGCGCACTACCAGGCCGCTGGCGAAGATGCTGGCCGATTCCACGTCTTCCGGGTTGACACCGACGTTGCCGATGTGAGGATAAGTCAGGGTAACGATCTGACGGGCGTAGGAGGGATCGGTAAGGATTTCCTGGTAGCCCGTGATGGAGGTATTGAAAACGACTTCGCCGCTGGCGCAGCCTTCGGCGCCTATGGCCATGCCCCGAAAGATCGTACTGTCTTCCAAGGCTAGTAATGCGTGGGTATTCAATGGACTCACCTTAAACATGCAAAACGGGAGGAACCGCCTGGTTCATCCCGTTGATGTTCAGTCTTGTAAATCGTGAAGCTAAACTTACGAAATTTTAAGTAAAACTGCCGGTTCTGTCCATGAGGCCGAAAAGTCCGGCCGCTCTGATCGTGTTCTATTTGCATGCATTCTTTGTGGCTCCTAGATGAGGCATCACAGTGCGAGGCCCAAAGGATTTTCCGGATCGACATGGTCCATGAACGGTTTGCCGCGATCCTGATCCGTGACCTGATAGATCAGGCCCAGCCAGTTATTGAACACTGCCTTGGCGGTATCCCGCCAGGTATTGTCGAGGTATTTGATAATCGCCCGCTCCGGAAACTCAGGCGGCGCAAGGCCGGCGCGCTTGGCTCTCCGCAGACGCTGGCCGTATTCGTTGAGAATGCCGCCCGCCTCCAAGCTGAAATAATGCTCCGGAAAAGGCGGATAGTCCTCGCGTTCGCCATGATAATGACGCATCACTTCGCGCTTGTACTCCTTCAGCAGGCTGATGGTGTCGTACTCGGGGTGCCCTTGAAAGAAGATCACGCGCAATAGATCCCGACTGACAGCTAGGTGGACCCCCGCCTCTTCGCTTTCCACCAACACCTTGAGTCCGGCGGCTTCCAGGTCTTCGCGAAAAATTTCGTTGAAGCGGGAATGCGGCACGTCGAAGCGGGTGTTGATGGTTGAAACCAGGGGATGGCGCTGCTCGACCACATGGTGGGAATAGACGCCCCACCGCTTGAAACCGAGATGGGTGCGCTCGATCCCATAGCCGTATTGGATCAGAGCATGAGTTGCGAGGCACGAACACAGGGTGGAGGTGATGCTTTCCCTGGCCCAGTCGAACACGCTTGTCAGCGGCTTCCAGAAGAGCTCTTGCTGTAGATGAGGATGGCTGACGTTGGCGCCACTGATAATCAGCCCATCCAGGCCATCGCGCTGGATCTGATCGAAGCTTTCGTAGTAACGATCGATATGCGCCTGGGCCTCGGCGCCCCGCGGCAAGCCTTCGATGGTGAAGGGATGCATATGGAACTGCACGATCGGATTGGCCGCACCCACCAAGCGGAAAAATTGCCGTTCGGTGGCTTCCAGCGCAGCATCGGGCATCATGTTCAAAAGGCCAATGTGCATCTCGCGGATGTCCTGATGCTGGGCGCGCTCGACGGACAGGATTTCCTGCCCCTCCTCGTGAAGGCGGCGGAAGGTGGGCAGATCGGTATGGGCGACCAGGGGCATGGGCTTGGGGCTCTCCTAAGGTGAACTCGTTGCGGGATCAGCGGGCTAGGGCTTTTTCCATCAAGCGGAGGAAGTCCTCCTCGTCCTGCACCTCGGCGATTTCTCCTGCATCCACCGTATAGCCATATTCCTCGGCGATCGCCTGGTAGCGGGGCAGCCGAGCCCGGAACAGCTTGGGAAAAACCCAGGATACGAACTCGTCCGGGGGAATCTCGGAAACATCCCGATAACCTTTTTCCTCCAGAAACAGTGGCAACTGCTCGTCGAGAAACGATTCACGGTAATAAAGGGGTTTCGGATCCTTTTTCGCGCGCCCGATCAGCAGGTTCTCCAATTCCGGCGTGGTCCTGATATATAGGATGACGGTGTGTTCGGCCAGAATCCGGAGGGTTTCCGGATCATCCAGTTCGCATACGCTGCCTCCGGCATCGTTGATAAAGTTCTTGTAGCCGTAGATCGAATCCACCTTGCGGATAAACTCCGGCACGTCCCGCATGGCGTTGATCTCGGCCTGCCGGTGCAAGGCTTGGCGGCGCTTGAATTCGGGGAGCGACAATCCGCCTTTGGCGGAGTCGCCGAGCTTGCCGAGAAAGGTGGAAATCGGCGCGAGGTTATCCACCGTGATATTGCTACGGATATAGATGGAGTCGGATTGCAGGAGTTCGCGCAAAAACGGCACTTCCATGGCCTGGATTTTGATATTGTCCGAAATCGGCTCGTCGAGATATCGGGTACCGATCCGGTAATCCCCCGAATAGTGAAACCAGGTCTTCTTCGGCAGCTTGTCGGCCAATGTGGTTTTCCCTACCCCGGACATGCCCAAGAGGGTGATTCTTTTGGTTTCCCAGTCCAGAAATTCCCTGGGGCTCATTTTCATGGCCTTGATCTCGACGCTTGAAAGGTGAATATCGGCCTAATCGGCTCGATTGACCATGTGGTTAGCCGTTTGGGTAAAAGCCCTAAGCAAAGTCTCCCGAAGCTCCCGAGCCAGACCCAAGTCATCGACCGCCCTCATCATGCACACTAGCCATTGATCCCGCTCCTTAAGCTCGATGCTGAAAGGGAAATGACGCATCCGAAGACGCCGATGGCCGAATTCCTGCCAATACAAATTTGGTCCGCCCATTCAGCCCGAAAAAACTTGAGGAGATTATCCTTCGCTCCGGCCAGATCGGGCGCATGTATCGCCCGAATCGTAGCCGCCTCGGGCAAAATGTCCATACGACCTTAAAACCGCTTCACCAATTCCAGGAGGACAGATTCCTCGCCGAGTCGCTCGTAAGGCGTGGCAATAGGCAGTGAACTCATGCAAGGGTTCCATCGGAGTTGAAAGACGGGAAAATTCTAACAGCTTCGTCTTCGCGGGTGGGGCTCAACCAACGCCGCCGGCCGGTTCTTATCCATGAATGCCTCCTCTCTCGAAATCCGCGAAAGTAAGGAAGAAAAGCCGCCCTGCCAAATCGCCGGCCGCAAAAGAACCTTCAAGCGGGGCGAGCACCTTACAAGGCGATAAATTCCGGGGGATCATCGCCATTAAAGCGGGCACCGCGAAAACCGTGACTTACGATATGGCAACGAATGCATTACCGGACTATTGCTGCCGGGCGAACTGCTGGGCTTCGGTGCACTCGCCTCGGATCGGCACACCTGTTCCGCCATCGTCCTGGAAACCCTCAACTACGGCGAGCTTCCGCCGGGCCAGTTGGACGGGCTATGTCAAAAATTCCCCAAATCTATTACGGGAATTATTCCATTAGACCAGCGCCCGGCTGGACGACGCCACCCGGCAAGCCATCATCGAAGGCCGGCCGAGGAGAGAGTGGCCGCGTTTCAACTCAACCTCTTCGCTCGACTGCACAAATGAGGCTTCTCGCCGATCACCTTCAGACTCAGCCTGATCTGCCAGGAAAGGGGCAATTATCATGGGTTAGCTCTTGAAACCGTTAGCCGCATACGCCAGCTGTTCCAGGATCGGGGCTTTACCGAGATCAACCGCAAATCCGTGCGCCTCCAAAATTTGGAGGCTTCCGGAGAGATTTATTCTCCCTGACGAATCTGCCAAATTGGTCCCTTGAAACTAGCCTTTAAGGCCGCGAAATGGCCGCCACGTAATTCAACGCGCCGAGGCGCACTTCGAAGATTTCCGTTTGGAGGATGAACACGGGGTCCGCGCAACTTTCCTATCCGAGCCCTTGCGGTGAGCGAGATAAATATTTTTTTTCGGTCCATGGGATGCGGAGACGGTAACGCTCAATGGCGAGTGACGTTGCTTTGAAATTCGCCGGCCGCCGTGCTGGAGCCGCGGAGTTGATTTACCCCGGCCCACTGATGAAACCCGCAGGATACGGGTCTGCCCCCCAGCCTTTCGTGCCTGGAGCTGCGGATAATAAGCGGCCTTCACCGCTCTTGCGAGGCTCGCGGGCGAGGGCAAATCCACTTCCGACCGTTCTGCCAATTGCGGCCGCACCAGCAAATTCGGTGGCTCCGACCGGTCGAACTCGGCTGTGATAACCCTGGGCAGCGCACCTTCCAACTGCGCGAATCCATCGTCGAGAATCTCGCGCATATGGGCGTCGCGTCGGGTCGCACTAGGGCCGCCAAAGACCACACCGATCAAGCGTCGGCCGCCACGCTTGGCGGACGCCACCAGGTTGAATCCGGAAGCATTGACGTAGCCGGTCTTGATGCCATCCATGCCGGGATAGCTTTCCATTAAATGATTATGGTTCTGAAAACCTTGGCCATCGTAATAGAACTTGGGAGTGGAAAAATAAGGATAATACTGCGGGAAGTCCTGGTTGAGCGCCTTGCCGAGCCGATACATGTCCCAAGCCGTGGTCACTTGGTTCGGGTCCGGCAGCCCCGAGGCGTTGCGAAATACGGTTTGACTCATGCCGAGCTGACGCGCTTTTTCGGTCATCAAGGCCGCGAAAGCGGATTCCGAACCAGCCATGTTTTCGGCGATCACCGATGCCGCATCGTTGGCCGAGCGGGTCACCAAGGCCAGAATGCCGTCCTCGACGGTGAGCCTGTCTCCCGCCGAAAGGCCCAGTCGGGAAGGCGGGCGTAACACGGCGAAACGAGATGCCTGGAATGCGGTGTTCGGGAAAAGCTCGCCCCCAGCCAGAGCTTCGAATACCAGATACAGGGTCATCATCTTGGTCAAGGACGCCGGATGCCGGAGTTCGTCGGCATTCCGCTCATACAGCGCCCGGTCGGTTTCTAACTCCACCACGAGCCCCGAATAGGGGGCCCCTGCGGCCCGACTTGAAAGCAGCAATACCCCGGCGGACCACAGGAAGGGAGCCGTCAAACGGAACATAACAAGAATCAAGCTCATCGGCCCAAATCCGGTCTCCGAAAATCTAAAATAAAATTCCTGCCGCATGGCAAGCGAACTTTATGATGTAGCAGGGAGCGAGGCTGCACTACTGAAAAAAACCATCCGCCCCTTCAGCCGATCTCAACCTCGCCGCAAGACGCGTTGCTTTTCCCTCTCCCAATCCCGCTCCTTTTCCGAAGCCCGCTTGTCATGCAGTTTCTTGCCCCTTGCCAGTCCAATCTCCAGCTTGGCTCGACCTTTTTTCCAATACAAGGTCAAGGGCACCAAAGTATAACCTTTACGTTCCACATGGCCGATCAGTCGGCTGAGTTCCTGCTTGTGCAGGAGCAACTTGCGGGTTCGGGTCGAATCAGGGTCGATATGGGTGGAAGCCGAAGTCAAGGCGGAAACATGCGCGCCGAGCAGCCATGCCTCGCCACCTTTGACCACCACGTAGCTTTCCTTGAGTTGTGCGCGTCCCGCCCGGAGGCTTTTCACTTCCCAGCCTTGCAACGCTAGCCCGGCTTCGAAGCGCTCTTCGATGAAATAGTCGTGAGTGGCTTGCCGGTTCAGGGCAATGGTGGAGTTTCCGGGTGAACTCTTGTTTTTTTTAGCCGCCATGAATGGATCGAATGCCTGACGCAATAGTGAAATCTTGATATTTTACTGCATCCTCGGGGGTTAGGCCTTTAACCAAGCATAAAAAACCAGCTTGAAAAAACATGACTGATCAACGCTTCATCCATAGTCAATGGTCATCGCGCCTGGCGTTCATTTTAGCCGCGAGTGGTTCGGCCATCGGCCTTGGCAATATCTGGAAGTTTCCTTATCTGGCGGGCGATAACGGCGGCGGCGCGTTTGTCATGATCTATCTCTTGTGCGTTGCCGCCATCGGCATTCCCATCATGATCGCGGAAACCCTGCTCGGCCGATGCGGGCGGCGAAGCCCAATCAACACCATGAGGGCCTTGGCGGACGAGGCAAAAGCCAGCCGGATCTGGGGCTATGTGGGTTGGCTCGGCGTCGTTTCGGGTTTTCTGATTCTATCCTATTATTCGGTCATCGCCGGCTGGTCCATGGCCTACATCTTCAAAATCGGAGGAGGCTTTCTGAGCCATGCAAGCTCGGAGGTCGCCCAGCAAGTCTTCTTAGACCTTAAAGCCGCTCCCGACGTCCAAGTCATCTGGCATACGGCATTCATGGCCGCGACCCTTTTTATTGTCAGTCGGGGGGTCAGCGATGGCATCGAGCGCGCCACTCGGATCATGATGCCGGGACTTTTCGTCATGCTGATTCTGCTGGACGGCTATGCCCTGAGCTCGGAGGGATTCGGACAAGGGGTGTCCTTCCTGTTCAAGCCGGATTTCGCCCGCCTGAGCGGCGAGAGCGTGCTGACGGCCATGGGACAAGCCTTTTTTTCATTGGGGCTGGGTATGGGTTCGATCATGATGTACGGTTCCTATCTGCCCGTCCAGGTCTCCATTAGCCGTGCCACGCTCGCGGTCGCTTCGGCCGATACGCTCGTGGCCCTCTTGGCCGGCATCGCCATTTTTCCGGTGGTGTTCGCGAATCACCTGGCGCCCACCTTGGGGCCGGGCCTGATCTTCGAGACGCTCCCCATCGCTTTTGGCCAGATGCCGGCCGGCCGGCTGTTCGGCACGGTGTTCTTCATTTTAGTGTTCTTCGCCGCCCTCACTTCGGCCATCGCCCTGATCGAGCCGACCATAGCCTTTTTATCAGAAAATCTGGGCTTTAATCGAACCAGGGCTTCCGTCTGGAGCGGCATCGCCTGCTGGTTCATTGGACTCGGCACCGTGTTTTCCTTCAACGCTTGGGCCGAAGTAAGCTGGTTCGGCAAGAACTTTTTCGAACTCGTGGATTTTCTCACCGCCGACATCATGCTGCCTTTGGGCGGCATCCTGATGGCTCTGTTCGCCGGCTGGATCATGGAGCGAACACTCACCGAGGCTGAATTAGGCCGGAACCGGGCTTACCCATTATGGCGGATACTGGTTCGCTATGTAGCCCCGGTTGCCGTTGCGGTGATTTTTCTGCGCGCCATCGGGGTGCTTTGAGACCTGCTAGGATTGGCGAGTACGCTCGCCAACAGAAATTTCACCCAGGACGGACTTCGGAATGTTTCGTTAAACAAGCGGCTGGGGTTCCGCGCCGAACTCTACCTCGGATAAAAATGAATTTGAAATATTCAAGGCGCCTTTTACAGCATGAAGCGCACTGCGAGGAACCGTGGAATGAAGGTGGAAGTGGGTTATGCCAAGCCGGAAGTGCAGGTCATCCTGCCCGTCGAGGTGCCAGCGGGAGCTACGGCGGAAATCGCCATTCGGGCATCCGGCCTCTTGTCCAGATTCCTAGAAATCGATCTTGCCGCGGTCAAGATTGGAATTTTCGGCAAGCCCTGCGCATTGGATCAGGTCCTTCGACCCGGAGACCGGGTCGAAATTTACCGGCCCTTGATCGCCGATCCCAAGGAAGCCCGCCGCAGCCGTGCGCTCAAGAAATGACGTCAATTACCAAACCCGAACAAACCGGTGATCTTCTGCCACAAGGTTTTTTCCCTCTCAATCTTGGGAATGTTAACCGTGGTGTCCTTGGTCATCTCGACCGATGGCAAGTTGCCGGGCCGGAAATCCCCCTGAAGCCCCGTTAATTCGTCGTTCTGGAAGACCAGACTGATGCTCTTTTCGACCCGCGGTTCGCCACCGGGCTGATTGGAATAGATGTAATCCCAGCGATTATCGTGGAATGGGTCCGCGAGCAAAGGAGTTCCCATGATGAACGCCACCTGCCGCTTGGTCATGCCGGGGCGCAATTGATCGATCATTTCCTGCGAAACGACATTGCCCTGGTGTATGTCCAATCGATAGACAAAAGGCAGCCATTCCAGCGAACAGCCGGCCAAAACCAAAGTTAGGCAGTAGGTTATTACGGGAAGAGGTCTGGACATGGTATGATGGCGTGAGTTCGCAAACCGAGCCGGCAATAATACTCGATCGCTAAGCTTAAAACACTGCGCGGAGCCACCGCCGTGGAAACTCAAGACATCCGAAACGCAGGTCTTAAAGTCACTCTGCCTCGCATCAAAATCCTCGAAATGCTGGAAAACCGAGGCAATGCGGAGCGACACCTAACGGCCGAAGAGGTTTACAAGACCTTGATTACGGAAGGCGAGGAAATCGGGCTGGCCACCGTATACCGCGTGCTCACCCAATTTGAAGCGGCGGGGCTTGTCAAGCGGCATCACTTCGAGGGCGGCAATTCCGTCTTCGAACTGAATCGAGGCGAGCACCACGACCATATGGTCTGCGTGAAATGCGGCCGCGTGGAAGAATTCCGTGATGAAGTCATAGAAAAGCGACAACAAGAAATTGCCGACCACAAGCAGTTCACGCTCACCGACCATTCGCTCTGCCTGTACGGAGTCTGTGGGGACTGCGAGAGAAATAAATCCTCTGGTTAAATCCTCCTCCCTTTTGCCGGCATGACATTCAACCTCTGCGGAGTCGATTGATCCGCAACCCATGTTTAAACCGCTGATCTTCTTTATCGGCCTGCGTTATACCCGGGCTAAACGACGCACGCGCTTCATCTCCTTCATCACGCTCACCTCGGTCCTGGGAATAGCCTTGGGCGTAACAGCGCTGATCACAGTATTATCGGTCATGAACGGATTCGAGGCGGAGCTTCGCGAGCGGATTCTGGGAATGACCTCTCACGCCTCGATCTCCGGAACGGACGGCGAGCTCCAAAACTGGCGCGCCTTGGAGCCTTTTCTCAAGCGGGAACCCCGCGTCCTCGGCTGGGCACCCTATATCGAGGCCCAAGCGATGCTGAACTCCGACCGCCGGGTCAGCGGCACGATGCTCCGCGGCATACTGCCCGATTATGAGCCGCGCGTGTCGGAGGTGGCGTCGCACCTAGTCGAAGGCAAGCCGGACGGGCTCAAGCCCGGCGAATTCGGCATCGTCTTGGGCGCCGAGCTGGCTGATTACCTTGGCGTTATCGTTGGCGACAAGGTCACGGTCATCACCCCGCAAGTCACTCCCACACCGGCGGGCATATTGCCGCGGCTCAAGCGATTCACCGTAATAGGGATCTTCCAGGTCGGCATGTTCGAGTACGACCGCAACCTCGCCCTGATCCATCTGGACGATGCGGCCAAGCTATTCCGTATGGACGACGCCGTTACCGGCCTAAGGCTCAAGGTGAACGATGTGTTTTACGCACGCCAGATAGCCCGCGATCTCGGCCCCACGCTGCCAGGGCACTACATGATTACCGATTGGACTCAGGCCCACAGCAACTTCTTCAAAGCCATTCAGACTGAAAAACGGGTGATGTTCATCATCCTCTTGCTCATCGTTGCCGTAGCCGCGTTCAACATCGTTTCTACCCTGGTCATGGTGGTCACCGACAAAAAGGCCGACATCGCCATTCTTCGTACCCAAGGCATGACCCCGCTCGCCATCATGGGCATCTTCATTGTGCTCGGCACTATCATCGGCCTGTCGGGAACCCTGTTGGGAGGCGTTGGAGGGGTTCTATTAGCTTGGAACGTGGAAACCATCGTGCCGGCTATCGAAAACCTGATCGGCAGTAAATTCCTCTCCGGCGACGTTTACTACATCAGCGAACTGCCATCCAAGTTGATCTGGGCCGACGTGTACCGGATCACCGGCGTGGCCTTTCTTTTATCCATTCTGGCGACGATTTACCCCGCCTGGCAAGCCTCGCGAATCAAGCCGGCGGAGGAATTGCGCTATGAGTAGGCCTGTCCCGGCCCCCTCGCAGCGACCTGTTCTGGCCTGCCGCAATCTGCAAAAGCGCTTTAGTCAGGGCAGTCTGGCGGTCGAGGTACTGCAGGATGTGAACCTTTCCATAGCGCCTGGCGAGCAAATCGCCATCATGGGCGCTTCGGGGTCCGGGAAGAGCACCCTTCTGCACTTGCTCGGTGGACTGGAATCACCTAGTCAAGGCGAAATCCAGCTCGATGGTATTTCACTCGACGGACTGAATGAACGGAGACTCTCCGAGCTGCGCAATCGGGTCTTGGGCTTCGTCTACCAATTCCACCATCTGCTGGGAGAATTCACGGTACTCGAAAATGTGGCGATGCCGCTCTTGATCGGTAAAACCCCAGTCGATAAAGCCAGGCAGCGAGCAGCGTCAATATTGGAGCGCGTGGGGCTCGGCCAGCGCTTGGCGCATAAACCCGGCGAACTGTCGGGAGGCGAACGCCAACGGGCTGCAATCGCGCGGGCTCTCGTCACTCGGCCCAAGTGCGTGCTGGCCGATGAGCCGACCGGAAATCTGGATCGCCGGACTGCCGATCAGGTCTACGAACTAATGCTGGAACTGAATCGGGAATACCATGTGAGCTTTTTGGTGGTCACTCATGACGCTGCCTTGGCCGAACGCATGGATACCATCCTGCACTTGGAGGATGGACGAATTATTAGCCACTAAGTTAACGAGTTTGGTTTCTAGCTGGCATTAACCGTGCCTCATCGGAAACGTTTCGGTTCGATCAGCGCACGCCGGAAATGCAAAGATCATTCTTTATCAAGCACCCCCCGCGAAACTCAGCGAAACGGTAAGCAGCACTTGACCGATCGCATCGCCTGATTGAGAGTCTCTTTTGCACACTCAAGCCGCCCCGAGCTCTGGCCAACCAGCATTGGCAAATCGCCCAAAACTTTGGCCGCCCTTTACTTCGTCCCAGAGCCGTTTTCGGGCCTAATTGAGAGATTGCCCTGGAGAAAGCCGTATGTTCGCACGATCCGGTGAGTTGGGCGGGGGCGTGGTTTTTTCCCGCGCCTAGCCGGGGCGGGCGGCCGGGTCGCCCGCGGGCTTAATCGCTAAAGTGGCGAGGGCGGTAGTGGGGAGGGTAGGGGAAGCCGTAAGGCTCGTTATAGGGCGCGGCGTTGCGC
>CADDYU010000017.1 GCA_902810705.1 Methylococcaceae bacterium | reverse complement strand
TTACGAGCGGCTGCCGGAGACCTTGGCCGGCCTGCATTTTCTCGCACTCCTGTGTTTGATGTTGCCCAAAGCCATCCCGCTGCTCGCTTTGAGTACATAACAGGCTCTAGGGCACTGATGAAGCGGTCCAACCGGCGTTGATGAAATCCCGTCTTGGCGAGGAAAGGATCGATAACCACCCCGGCCAGCGCCGACAGAACGCCAACCGCCGCTAGCAGCGTTCCGGTGGTGGCGGCGATGAGGCCCGCCGACGCCGAGGCGGGAAATATCGCGTAATACCAGGCGCCGACCATCGAGCCCAGCCAGAAATTGGTGATGGCGATCTGCTGGGCGATGGCGGTGGCGGCAGCGGTTCCGGCCGACAGTACCCCGGGAGTGGCTTGATGCGCCGCTGCATAGCCGGAAGCCAGATTGATAAGACTACCGGCCAGTTCCGAGACCGCCGTTCGAGTCTTGCCGTATTCCGTGAGGTTCCGTTCGAGGGTGGCTCGGAATTCAGGGCAATTGGCCTGGTTTTGTATCTGCCGCAAATACTCGTCCGACAAGCTGGCGATTTCGGGATCCGAAAGAATGGCTTCCATCAGGGCGTCCCACTCCGAAACCCGATCGCCCTGTACATAGGGCAGTTCCAGCAACTCTGTGTAAATTAACCACTCCAGCTCCTTTTCCAATTGTGTCCGAATGCCGGCAGGACACTGATAAAGCCAAGCCGCCGCTTTTTTCGGCCCGGCCTTGTCCAGGAGCCAGGCGGTGCCTCGTATCATGGCGGCTGGCGGGCCCCATAGCAGATTCAAGGGATGCTTGTAGAAATCCTTGCCTAAGGTTTTACGGCGGAGAGTAAGCGCTCCGTGAAACGAAAAATGCTGGGCAACGAAGTCCGCCACCTTGGCCCGCCGCGCCGCCACATACCTCTCGATGCCACGGCTGACGGCGTTTTCGACAAGTGACTGAGGTTCGGTTTCCATGGTGACTTTGGTGCTCTGATTCTTGACTGAATTCCCCATCTAGTGGAAAGAGCCATTGTTCGCACCCATAATATGAAACTTTTTTACCCTCGATCCGAGAGAGAAGAAGAGTATTAGGCTGTATCCATGAAAAAACTATTCATCGCAATCTGCGTTATGTTTGCCTTGACCGGCTGTTCGACAAAAGAACAAACCGGACTTAGAGAAGCGCTGATCGCCAAATTCAAAGACGATCAGGACCTGAAGGACTACAAGCTCGATCCAGCGTCGGTTGCCGATTGCGTGATCGATCAAATTTCCGGCACGCTGCCGGGATTTGCCGGCGATCCGCGCCGCGAGAAATTTTTCGAGGCCTACGCCCGCTTCGTCAATGCCAAATCCTCCAGCGAGGCGGAAAAGACCATTGCCGATTCTCAGGAATTGTTCGGATCTACTCAGAAGGCGAGAGCAGCGGCTATCAGCGTTACCGATCATGTCATGACCTGCATGGGAAAGGCGATCGAATCCACTGGGCCACAGGATGGCGCATGAATCACCAAAGTAGGGCTGTCAGTTGTAGATTTTTCTAAAAGGCGACAAGGCTGATCGCGCCTTGATCTGTCGGGGGTATACCTGCCCGTGGGTGGAAGGGCTCTCATTTCGGGGTGTCTCTAGCAGGCTGGTGAAAAACTCTGCCGGTCGCACCGAATCAGGTGGTGTGGGGCTGTGACCGGTTAAACTACCCGCCCTATTTCTTCGAGAACGACGATGCGCGGCGAAGATGTCACCCAAGGAGCCCTGTTTAGCTACGTGAACCTGGAAGACCGGGTTCCTCAAACGCATCCGTTGCGGCGGATGCGGCTGTTGGTGGATGGCATTCTGGCCTCACTGTCGGACGAATTCGCGGCCTGCTACGCGCACATCGGGCGCCCTTCGGTAGCCCCGGCAAAGTTGCTTCGCGCCCTGCTCCTGCAAGTGCTCTACACGACCCGGAGCGAGCGGCAGTTGGTCGAGCAACTCGACTATAACCTCCTGTTCCGCTGGTTTGTCGGGCTCGGCCTTGACGATCCCGTATGGGATCGCACGGTGTTTTGTGCCAACCGGGACCGGCGGCTGTCGGAAGCGCTGGCGCGTGAGTTCTTCGACCGGGTGCGCCATATCGCCGAATGGCAGGACCTGGTGTCGGACGAGCACTTCAGCGTCGCCGGCACCCTGATCGAGGCGTGGGCCTCCCACAAGAGCTTCGTCCGGAAGGCCGGCGGCGGTCCGGACCGGCCGGCGGGGCGCAACCCTGAAGTCGACTTCACCGGCGAGAAGCGAAGCAACGCCACGCATCAGAGCACGATCGATCCCGAATCCCGGCTGTACAAGAAAGGCGAATATACCGAAGCCAAGCTGCGCTATATGACCCACGTTCTGGCGGAGAATCGGCACGGGCTGATTGGGGATGTCGAAACGACCCAGGCGACCGGCACCGCCGAAGTCGAAGCCGCCGAACGGATGGTCGAGCGTAACGTTCCAGGAGGGGCCACGATCGGGGCCGACAAGGCCTCCGACCAGGAGAACTTCGTGGCGGGGTTGCTGCAACGGGGCGTCAAGCCCCATCTCGCCCGCCAGAAAACCGGCAGTGCCGTCGACGGCCGCACCGCGCGGGGTAAAGGCTACGCGGTGAGCCTCCGGTGTAGGAAGAGGGTGGAAGAGTCCTTTGGCTGGATCAAGACCGTGGGCGGGTTGCGCAAGACCCGGCACAAAGGGTTGGCCAAGGTGTCTGGGCAAGCGCTGTTGTGCTTTGCCGCCTACAACCTGACTCGCCTCTTGAATCTGTTGACCTTTACTCCGGTGGTAACGCCCGCCTGAGACAGGGGGCGCCCGAAATCCGCCCAAGGGCGGGTCAAGGGGGCAGAAAAGCCTCGAATCGGGGCGCAAAGCGCTGGACAGACCGGCAGAAAACCGGATTCCCTGCCTGAAAAACGCTTTCCAGGGACGGGTAAGGGAGAATATTGGGGAGTTTTCACCATCCTGCTAGAGGATACGACGCCCGCCTTCAGGTGGCGATCGGCTCAGCGCCGGAGCAGGAGGGAACTGATCACCCTCGGCAATTTATCCGATCGAATTCACCTTTATGGCTCAGAACCACCAAGATGTGGGGTTGCGCATCCTGCGAAACCATTCTAGCTATGGGGCTCAAGCGCGCGAAAGCGCCGAGCGGGAGCACGAGAACGGCATGCCACTTCCCGCCTGAATTAAGCCATAAGAGAGTCCTTTTCAAGACTTGGGGTACGGAAGAAATCGAGAAGATTGCCGCCTGATGAACTTCCGCGCGCAAGTTTTGGCCATCTCCTCGATCTGCCCGCAAGGCGTTCCAATAAGAAATTAAATACTTCGCCGCTCTGGCGCAGAGACTGAAATTTCGCGAAGTGGCCGGCAAATTTTGTGCATAGCAAGCATGCATCATCCTCTCTAAACGGTCTAAGGTAGCGAGGCTCACGTCGCTTTACCTTG
Organism: Methylococcaceae bacterium; assembly: GCA_902810705.1. Classification (GTDB taxonomy): domain Bacteria; phylum Pseudomonadota; class Gammaproteobacteria; order Methylococcales; family Methylococcaceae; genus CADDYU01. The sequence goes on along the minus strand of CADDYU010000017.1, from coordinate 41,695 downwards.
TTCTTAGTTTGCCTTGTTCAGAACCGCACGTCCGTGAATACTCCATACAGTTTCGACGATCTCAATTTATTAACCCGTACCTTGCCTGTAGAGATCAGAGCCGCCTTGGCGCGGCAGACGCCCCCTGCGGAGGACTTATTGGAAATCGTTCTGGATCTAGGCCGCCCGCCTCAGGCGCGCTACAGCCATGTGGCCGTGAATCTGGCCGAACATCCCGTGCGGCGTGAAGATTTGGAAGCGGTCACCCGGGCAGTCGGGGAATTCGGCGCGGACAACCGAGCCGGGATCGAGGGCACGCTGCATCGCATTTCGGCCATCCGGAACCGCCGAGGCGATGTCATCGGGCTGACGCTGCGGGTCGGGCGGGCGGTGTTCGGAACCATAGCGTTGATCCGGGATTTGGTGGAGAGCGGCCGGAGCGTCCTGCTGCTGGGCCGGCCGGGCGTCGGAAAGACCACCAAGCTGCGGGAGGTGGCGCGGGTCTTGGCGGATGATCTGGGCAAGCGTGTCGTCATCATCGACACGTCTAACGAAATTGCCGGTGACGGCGACATTCCCCATCCGGCGGTGGGTAGTGCGCGGCGTATGATGGTGGCCTCGCCCGAGCGTCAGCATGCGGTAATGATCGAAGCGGTGGAGAACCACATGCCGGAAGCGATCATCGTCGATGAAATCGGCACCGCAAGCGAAGCCATGGCCGCCCGCACCATCGCCGAACGGGGGGTGCAACTGATCGGTACGGCTCACGGCAACACCTTGGAAAACCTAGTGATGAACCCGATCCTCTGCGATCTGGTGGGTGGCGTGCAGACCGTTACCCTCAGCGACGAAGAAGCCCGGATTCGGGGAACCCAGAAGACCGTGAGCGAGCGCAAGGGACCGCCGACCTTCGAGGCGGTGGTGGAAATCGTGAGTCGCGAGGAACTGATCGTGCACGCCGACGCGGGTCGGGCGGTGGACGCCCTCTTGCGAGGCGGATCGCCAAGAGGCGTGCGGCGCCGGAACCCGGCGGCGGAGCAGGGAGAGCTCGAAGAGACCGAGGAGCCGGTTCCGGTCGCCGATGGCGAGCGACCGTCGTTTTCGCCTTTAGGCCATGCTGGCCGCCCGGTGCGGATTTATCCCTATGCCCTGAGCCGCGATTCGGTGGACCGCGTGATCCGCGATTTACAGGTGGAAGCGCGCACCGTGAAGTTTCCGGACCAGGCCGATTTGGTCGTGACCCTGCGGGCGCGGGAAGATGATCCGAGGCTGCGCCGGCTGGTGGACCTCTCGCGGGTTCCGGTGCACGCGGTCAAAAAGAACACCACGGCCCAGATTCGCTCCTTGCTGCGCAGCGTGTTCAATATCACTTACGGTGAGGACCGTTCGGAAGTCGAAGACATGGTGCAGGAAACCGAAAGGGCGGTGCAACAGGTCAAAGCCGATGGGGTCAAAGCGGAACTTAGCCCCCGTCCGCCATCGCTCAGGCGCTTGCAGCATCGCATCGTCACCCGCCATGGACTGGTAGCGGAGAGCGTAGGTCTGGAGCCGGAACGGTTTTTGGTCATCTATCCGATGTAACGGCTCCAGCTGCCAAACCAGGCGCCGGTTAAGGAGTTCCGCTCGCTCGCCTGCGCTCTGATCTAATCGCGGATTGACGGCGGCGCCGGTGTTCATCAGCATCCCGATTGAAGATAGGAAGAACCCAGGAGAGGAATCATGCCCACCATGGCAGACCCTGTTGTAGGAATGTGGTACAAGCACTTCGACAAAGGTGAAGAATTCGAAGTCGTCGCCGTCGACGAGGAGGCCAAGACGGTGGAAATCCAATATTATGATGGGAACGTCGACGAAATGGACTTCTACACCTGGTATCAATCGCCCATTGAGCTCATAGAAGCCCCAGGGGACGAGACGGCTCCCATGGATAATGTCGAGCCGGACGATTTGGATTATTCCGAGACCTCTTTACCGGAGAGTTGGGAAGAGGCTGCCGAGGGCATCAAGAACCCCAAGAAGGACTGGGATCGAATGACAGGCACCGAGAGTCTCGACGACGCCGGAGAATGGGATGAAACCGATGAGCGAGGCTCGGACGAGCCTTGACGTAGGCTTGCCATCGCCCTCGCTCTGATAGAGCTTTGCTTATGAGCAAGTTTGAGAAAGGTCCGGTACCGGTGGTGATCGCCCTGGCTCCGGACGACCTTAAGGCGCTGCGTTGGGCGTATCGCCACCTGGAATATCCAAGCATTACGGCCCGGCTGACTGGGAAACTCGGGAGCCCGATCGAGAAAGTCTTCGGCGCACTTCCTGAACCGTGGTCCGAGGGGCTGCACCAGGCCGTGCGGTTCAGCTTGGAACGGGCGCTGCGATTAGCGCTCCTCTCGCTGGGCAACGAGCGCCGACTGAAGCGGAGCACTCGCTATCACAAGGCCTTGGGAATGCTGTCGGGCGCCGCGGGAGGGTTGTTCGGGTTGCCGTCGGTCTTGGCCGAATTACCCGTCACCTCGGTCATCATGCTTCGGTCCATCGCCGATATCGCTCGGAGCCACGGCGAGGATCTCAGCGATCCAAAGGCTCGGCTGGCCTGCTTGGAGGTCTTCGCGCTCGGCGGTCGATCCAAGGAGGATGATGCCACCGATACAGGATACTATGGCATTCGCCTGGCGCTCGCAATGCACCTTACGCGGGTTTCGGAACGGATGATCAGTCAAGGCGTCGTCCAGTGGAACCCAACGGGCCTGGTACGCTTCATCGCCGAGATCGCCTCTCGTCTCGGGGTGGTGGTGAGCGAGAAGACCGCCCTTAAGATGATTCCCTTACTGGGTGCTGGTACCGGTAGCCTCATTAACCTGGTCTTCATGGAACATTTCCAGGATATCGCCCGCGCCCACTTCACGATCCGGCGATTGGAGCGCCGCTATGGCGCCGAAGCCATTCAGGCCGAGTACCGAAAGCTAAATCTGAATAACTAGAGCCGGCTTTTGAATCTTGACGTCCGACTTCAGAAAAACGGGGACGAATCATCCAAGGCTCCAGCCTCCCTAAGATCGGCGGGAGCAGTCTTAAAATACTCTAAAGTTTGGTTGTTTTTCCCTCGAAAAAACGGATTTCGCAACATATATTAAGAAGAGGGATTCGATCCAAGACCGGGGCCACTTGAATAGGGGGTTATCCTACGGGGGCGCACTTTTAGCAAAACTCCCTGTCTCTTGGTAGTGAAGCTACGAGGCTGTGACGGCGATAGTCATTACATCATGCGACAGTATGTAATCAATATTGACGCGCGAGGGACAAGCGGGAACGGCGAACCAGGGAGGAAGCGCGGAGTCGATGCCGATATCAATATTCGGATGGCTCCGCCGTTCAAACCTCGGGCACGGGAAAGCGGGGTAATTTATGAGTGAACCTCGCAGTCGCCACTCCGCCGCCTTGCTGATCACTCTTCGAAGGCTCGGCGCGATAAGCCTCATTGCGCTCGGAGGTGCAGTGTTGTGGGGCTGGGCGCTCGACATTCCGGCACTCAAGAGCATGGTGCCGGGATTCACGAGCCTAAAGGCGAATGCCGCCTTGTGCTTTGTATTGGCCGGGTTGGCTCTCGTTTGCCTCGACTTCCACGATTCTTTGCCGGCCGCGCGAAGAACCATTCTAGTCTCTGCCAGCATCATCCTGCTGGTGGCCGGGCTGACGCTCATCGAACAAATCGTCGGCTTTAATTTCGGCATCGATCAGGCTCTGGTGCGCGATTCGGAGACAGCCTTAGCGCTCTATCCAGGACGCATGGCGACGGCGACCGCGGCGGGCCTCTTTCTCGCGGGCGTGGCATTGGCCGCATGCCCTTTCATGACGAAACAGCCACGGCTGGCTCCGTTCGTCAGAGGATTGGCCTACGCGGTGGTCGGCATAGGCAGCATGGCGTTGGTCGGCTATGCGATCAACTTCAATTTCCTTTATACCTGGTACGCCTTTGGCTCAGTCGCGCTGTACGCCGCCTTCGGCCTGGTCGTGCTCGGAGCGGCGCTATGGTCCGTCAATCCCGGACCCAAGGCGGCCGGCGACGATGTCCGGATTACCCGGCTGGCCACGACCTTGCTCGCGGGCATCGCCGGCATCACGGGCATCGCCGTCGCCGCCATCATGGAGCGAGAAGTCGAGCGCACCTTGAAGGAAGGGCTTCGGATCGGGCTCGACAGCTATATCGCTCAGGTGGATTCAACCGTCGAATTCCGCACCACGCGTGCGGCCATTATCACGACTCGCCCCGATCTGCTTGAATACGTGCGTCAACTAAACCGGGATCCGGGCGACACTCAACGCCGTACCTTGGCGCAAGGGGTGTTGGAGAGCTTTGCTCCCCACGGCTTTTCAGCGATCGCCGTGGAGCTCCTTGACGGGCAGGAAGCGGCCCGCATGGGGCGGTTCGTCAAAGAGGCCGCGCTGGAGGTGCCGCTTGCAGGGGCCATGGGGACCGCGCTGCTCTGGAAGGACGGTTTCTATCTGCATCATCGCCTACGGCTGCAGGATCAGGGCGAATTCCTCGGGACGCTAACCGTCGAGCAGCCCTTGCCGAATCTGACCCGCATCGTGCTGAACGCTCATTCGTTCGGCGAAACCGTGGAATTTCTGCTTTGTCAGTCCGAAGCCCGAGGCGGGCTCCGCTGTTTTCCCAACCGGCTCAAATCGCGGCCGTTTTTCATGGAGTCCCTGCCCGGCCGGCCGACTCGGCTCACGCAGCGAGCGTTTTCCGAAAGCGCCGGGCTCGGCACCAGCTTCGACTATCGGGGCCGGCGAGTGATGAGCGCCTATGGACCCGTGGGAAATCTGGGCCTGATCGCCGCATTCAATATCGACGCCGAGGAACTCTATGGTTCGATCGGATCGAAGTTTTTCCTGGCGCTCTTTCTGATCGCCCTGCTCATCACGGGCGGAACCCTGCTGGTTCGCGCCCGGGTGCGCCCGCTGGCCACCGGCCTCGAATTGCGGGTGCGGGAGCGAACCGCGGAGCTCGCTGCGGCGAATGCTCGCCTGCAGGAGAGCGAGGAGCGGTTCCGCCAAGTCGCTGCCATGAGTAGCCAGTGGATTTGGGAGCAAGATGCGGCGGGGCGCTTCATTTTCAGTAGCTCGGCGGTCAAAGACATATTGGGCTATGAGCCGGAAGAGATTGTCGGGCGGTTCTATCATGAATTTTTCGCCGAGGAATACCGGCAACAGCGGCTTGCCGGGAGCAGCCCAGTCGACAAGCCGCCGCAACCTTTTTCCGGCCTGATCAACCGCTATCGCCACAAGGATGGGCACGAGGTCCATACGGAATCGACCGGCGCGCCGATCCTGGACGAGCAAGGGCGAGTCGTCAAGTGGCGGGGCGTCGATTACGACATCGGCTGGCAAAGGGCTAAGCAGGCCGCGGAGGAGGCGAGTCGTGCGAAGAGCGAGTTTCTGGCCAATATGAGCCATGAAATTCGGACTCCCATCAATGGCATTATCGGCATGACCGAATTGGCGCTCGATACGGAGCTGACTCCGGAGCAGCGCGAGTATCTGACCATGGTTCAGGAATCGGCCGATTCCCTGTTGCGGCTGATTAACGACATCCTCGATTTCTCGAAGATCGAGGCCGGCAAGCTGGACCTCGAAGCCATCCCGTTCGATCTGCGTGACAGCCTGGAGGGCGTCATCAAGACCTTAGCCCTGAGAGCGCACAAGCAGCAGCTGGAACTGGCCTGCCACATTCCGCCCGACATCCCGGACCGGCTAGTGGGGGATGTGGGACGCTTGTGCCAGATCGTGGTCAACTTGGTCGGCAACGCCATCAAATTCACTGAGCGGGGCGAAGTGCTGGTCGACGTGGCCCAGGAATCGCGGACCGACACGGAGCTGGTGCTACACGTTAAGGTCAAGGATACCGGCATCGGCATTCCCCCCGAAAAGCAGCGGTCAATCTTCGGCGCCTTCTCGCAGGCGGATGGCTCGACAACGCGCCGGTTCGGCGGCACAGGTCTCGGGCTTGCCATTTCCGCTCGACTGGTGAGTTTAATGGGAGGCCGGATTTGGGTGGAGAGCCAGGTCGGGCGGGGCAGCACATTTCATTTCACCGTCCATCTCGGACTTCAGGCCGGCGCTTCGGAGCCGCCGCGGACGGAGCTTCGGGACATTCAGGGCCTGCCGGTTCTGATTGTCGACGATCATGCCACCAATCGGCGCATTCTCGAAGAAACGCTGGCCAGTTGGGGCATGCGGCCGATCACCGCCGACAGCGGGAAGGCCGCTCTTCGGGAGCTGCAAAGGTTGGCGGAGGCGGGAATCTCGATACCTTTGGTTCTGCTTGACGCCATGATGCCGGAACTGGACGGCTTTGAGCTTGCCGAACGGATTAAGCAGCATCCGCAATTTTCCGGAGCCACGATTATGATGCTGTCGTCCGCCGCCCACTCGGGCGACGCGGCGCGCTGCAGGGGCCTAGGCGTGGCCGCTTATCTGGTTAAGCCGGTGAAGCAATCGGATTTGCTTGACGCCATTTTGACCATACTATGCGGGACGCGGGAGACCGATCAACCGGTGCGCCCCGCTAGACCGACATTGTCTGAAAGCCGTCGCTTGCGGGTGCTTCTGGCCGAAGATAACCCCGTCAACCAGCGGCTGGTGGTGCGAATGCTGGAGAAGCGGGGACATGAGGTGATCGTGGTAAATAATGGCAGGGAGGCCTTGGCGACGCTGGACCGGAGTCCCTTCGATGTCGTTTTGATGGACGTGCAAATGCCGGAGATGGACGGCTTCGCGGCGACGGTCGCCATTCGCGAGCGGGAGAAAACGACCGGACGCCATGTTCGCATCATCGCGATGACCGCCCATGCCATGAAAGGGGACCGGGAGCGTTGTCTTGCCGCAGGAATGGACGCCTACATTTCCAAGCCCATCCAGACGCGACAACTTTTCGACCTGATCGAGAAGGGGGCGTCTATGCCGTCGAGAGAGCTTGACAGCGCCGATTCCTTGCCGACGTTCGATCGGGATGTGGCATTGGCGCGCGTTGAGGGCGACGAGGCGTTGCTCCAGGAAATCGTTCAGCTTTTCCTCGAGCAGACCCCCGGACTGGTCGAAAGGATCGAGCGGGCCATTGCCTTGCAGGACGGCCAGACGCTGGAGCGGACGGCTCATGCGCTCAAGGGTTCCGCAAGCAATCTCGGCGCGAAAGCAATGGCCGCCGCGGCCGCTAGGCTGGAGTCGATCGGCCGTAATGGGGACTTCGCCGCCGCTGAAACCGCCTACTCCGAACTCGTCGAGGAGTCTATCCGGCTCGAGACGATTTTGGTTCCGTTCCGGGACGCTCACTTGCTGGAAGCTTCCCATGAGGATATTGATCGCTGAAGATGACGCCGTGTCGCGGCGCCTGCTACAGGCTTTCCTGGAGCGGTTGGGCTACGAGGTCGTGGCGGCCGCGAATGGCGCCGAGGCGTGGCGCCTGTTTCAGGCAAAAGAATTTCATATCGTGATCAGCGATTGGATCATGCCGGAGATGGATGGGCTGGAACTGATCCGCCGCATTCGGGATTGCCAGTGCCCAAGCTATGTCTATACCATTTTGTTGACGGCTAAGTTCCGCAAGGAGGACTTGGTGGCCGGCATGGAGGCGGGTGCTGACGACTTCATTGCCAAACCCTTTCATCAGGACGAACTCCGGGTCCGGCTGCGCGCCGGCCAGCGCATTGTCGAATTGGAAATGGCGCTGTTGAGTTCCCTGAATGAGTTAAAGCTGGCGCGCCAGCGGGAGATGGAAATGGGCGCGCGCATCCAGAAAAATCTTCTTCAAAGCCGTCCGCCGCGCACCCTCCCAGGCCTGCGGGTGTCGGCCTTTACCTTGCCCTCGCAGCAGATCGACGGCGATTTCTATGACTTCTATCTGCATCGCCATCGCTGCCTCGACGTGATCATTGGCGACGTCATGGGCAAGGGGGTGCCCGCCGCCTTGCTGGGCGCCGGACTCAAGAACAGCTTTTCCCGCGCTTTTAGTCAGCTTCTGATTTCCCTGGATCGGGACCGGCTTCCCGAGCCTGAAGAAATCGTCAGCCTGGTCCACGCGGAAATGACTCGCCAATTCATGCGGCTGGAAAGTTTCTCGACGCTCTGCTACGCCCGCTTCGATCTCGACCGGCGCCATATGGTATTCGTCGATTGCGGACACCCCAAGACCATCCATTTTCGAGAGCGCGCAGGGTCCATCAACCTGCTCAAGGGTGAGAATTTGCCACTGGGGTTTAGCGAGCGGGAAGTCTATCGGCAGATCTCGGTGCCGTTCGAATTGGGCGATACCTTCGTTTTTTATTCCGACGGCATGACCGACACCGAGAATGAGTCAGGCGAGTTTTTCGAAGAAGACCGTCTTATCGAGCTGGTCCGGCATTACGGCGAACTCGATCCCGACGAACTGATCGACCGGATTCGTTTGGCGGTCGTCGATTTCTCCCACTCCGAAAGCTTTGCGGACGATCTGACCTGCGTGGTGGTAAAGATCGAGAAATGGCCGTCGCAAAGGCAGACGTCGGAACTCCCCGATGAAGATTCTTACGATTTGAGATAGGCGTAGGTTTACAGTAGGCATGGTTTTCACCGGCTTACGAAAGCTGTGCTTGGCTTGTGCAGCGTCTTTCCAGTCCCACGCCTTTGAAAATCCGCGCCGCTTGGCGCTTAAATCTCTGGCCTTAGCCATCAGCTGCTTAGGTTTGGGCAAAGCGCAAAGCGGAGCTCAATTCTCGCGCGTCAATGCGCCTCGTCCCAATTCCCCCCAACGCCCACCTCGATGAGAAGCGGCACGGCCAATTCGGCGGCATGGCACATGAGCAGGCGGATTTCCTCGGCCGCTACTTCCAGGAACGGATCGGCCACCTCAAACACCAATTCATCATGCACCTGCATGATCATTTTGCACGGCACTCCGGAATCCTGAATCCAGCCGTCTACGGCAATCATGGCGCGCTTGATGATATCGGCGGCGGTGCCCTGCATGGGGGCGTTGATGGCGGTGCGTTCGGCGTATTGACGGCGCTGGGCATTGCGCGAGACGATTTCAGGAATGTACAAGCGCCGGCCGAACAGGGTTTCAACGTAGCCTTTTTCCTTGGCGGTTTCGCGGCTGTGATCCATGAAGGCCTTGACGCCGGGATAGCGCTTGAAATAGGTGTCGATGTAGCGTTGGGCCAGGTTGCGGTCGATGCCTAGTTGCTTGGCGAGTCCGAAGGCCGACATGCCGTAGATGAGACCGAAATTAATAGCCTTGGCGGAGCGGCGCTGGTCGGGGGTGACTTCGCTCGGTCGGACACCGAACACCTCCGCGGCGGTGTGACGATGCACATCGGCATTATCGGTGAAGGCCGCACGGAGGTTCGCATCGCCCGAGAAGTGAGCCATGATCCTGAGCTCGATTTGCGAATAGTCCGCCGCCAGAATGCGATAGCCTATGGGGGCGATGAAGGCTTGGCGGATGCGACGGCCTTCCACCGTCCGTACCGGAATATTTTGGAGGTTGGGGTCGGACGAGGACAAGCGCCCGGTGGCGGCCACGGCCTGATGGTAGGAGGTATGCACCCGGCCGGTTTTGGGATTGATCTGCTGCCCGAGCTTGTCGGTGTACGTGGATTTGAGTTTGGCGACTGAACGGTAGTCCAGGATCAATCGGGGCAGTTCGAAGCTTTCCGCCAATTCCGCCAGCACCGACTCGTCGGTGGAGGGCTGCCCGGTGGGGGTCTTCTTGACCACCGGCAGGTTCAGCTTGTCGTACAGGATGGTCTGGATCTGCTTGGGCGACCCCAGATTGAACGGGCCACCCGCCGCCGCGTGGGCCTCCTGCTTGATCTCGCTCATGCGCCGCTCCAGTTCGCGGCTTTGCTCGGCCAGCTTGAACACGTCCACCAGCACACCGGTCCGTTCCATCCGGGACAGCACCGGCACCAGTGGGATTTCCACGGTTTCGTACAATTGTTTCAGCCGCGGCTCGGCCTCAAGCTTGGGCCAAAAATGACGGTGCAGGCGCAGGGTAACGTCGGCGTCCTCGGCTGCGTAGGTCGTGGCTTCGGCGATGCCCACCTGGGGAAAGGGAATCTGCTTGGTCCCCCGGCCGGCGACATCCTCGTAATGGGTGGTGTTATGGTGCAGGTAATGAGCCGCGAGGGAATCCATGTCATGACGGCTGGCGGTGCTGTCGAGCACATAGGATTCCAGCATGGTGTCATGGGCGATGCCGCGTAGTGCAACATCATGATTGGCGAGTACGTTGGCGTCGTATTTGAGGTTATGGCCGAGTTTTGGACGGTTCGGATCTTCCAGTAGGGGAGCGAGCTTCTCCAGCACATAGTCGCGGGACAATTGCGCAGGTGCGCCGGGATAATCGTGACCCATGGGTACGTAGGCGGCTTCGCTCGGCTCAACGGCGAAGGACAGGCCCACCACTTCCGCCTTGATGTATTCCAGGCTGGTGGTCTCGGTATCGAAGGCGAAGATGTCGGCGGTTTTCAATTTCGCCAGCCAGCGGTCCAGATCCTCCGCGGTCAGCACGGCCTCGTAATTCACTTCCGGCACGGTTTTCGACTTGAAAGGTGGAGACGCCTCATCGGAGGCGTCGAGCTGCTTGAGCCAAGAATTGAATTCGAGTCGGGCGAGAATCTCCCGTAAAGCCGCTGGATTCGGCGAACCGCACACCAGATCGTCCGGCCCGAGGGGCAGGGCGAGATCGCAGCGAATGGTGGCCAGCCGACGGGAGAGGGACAGTGTACTTAGGGATTCCCGGAGGTTCTCCCCCACCTTGCCGCCGATCTCGGCCGCATGCTCGACGAGCGCGTCCAGCGATCCGTATTGCTGCAGCCACTTGGCGGCGGTCTTGGGCCCGACTTTCGGCACGCCGGGGATATTGTCCGAGGTGTCGCCCACCAGGGCCAGATAATCGATGATGCATTCTGGCGGCACGCCGAACTTGGCAATGACGCCCTCCCGGTCCAACCGGGTGTCGTACATGGTGTTTTCCAGGATGATCCGTCCGTTGACCAGTTGCGCCATGTCCTTGTCGCTGGTGGAAATCACCACAAGATAGCCCTGCGCCGCCGCCTGCACGGCGAGCGTGCCGATCACGTCGTCCGCCTCGACGCCGGCCTCGATCAGGAGTGGCACTCCAAGCGCGCGGATGATGGCGTGCAGCGGCTCGAGCTGGGCCCGTAAATCGTCCGGCATGGGCGGACGATGGGCTTTATATTGCTCGAACAAATCGTCGCGGAAAGTTCGGCCAGGAGCGTCGAACACCACGCCGATGTGGCGGGTGTCGTGAGCGGCCATGAGTTTCCGCAGCATATTGGCGACCCCCAGCACCGCGCCGGTCGGCTCGCCCCGCGAATTGCTGAGGGACGGCAGGGCATGGAAGGCGCGGTACAGGAACGAGGAGCCGTCGACGAGGACGAGGGTCTTGGTGGCTGAGTCGGGCATGATGTCGTGGGAGGCGCTTAAAGCACCATTGTAGCAGTCCGTTCGGCTTTCCCCGCACGAGGCATGGATGGGCGATTGGTTTCGCGGCTTAGCGTTCGTCGACCGGAAAAATGTCTTGGTAGGCGACATATACCGAGCCGACCAGAGTCGGGCCCAGGATCAGCAATCCCAAGCCAAAGGGAATCAGGGCCAGAAAAGCCAGGATCAGAATCGCCAGGCCATAGAGCAGGAACGGCAAAATGTTGCGCCAGCAGCCTATGAAGCTTTGTTTCATGGCTTCGAGAGCCGGCAAACCACGGAACCAGATCAGCGCGGGAGCGAACCAAGTGGCCATGGTTATGGGAACGAACAGCGCGACAAAGATCAACCCTCCCATCAGCATCCCGCCGAAGTCCGGTAGCGCGCCTATCGGCGTCGAGAAATTTGGAAAGCCGCCGCCGAGAAAGCCGACACCGGCGCTGACCGCGCCGAGGATCAGGAATACGGCGATGCCGAGCACTCCAATGCCGAGGTAGGCGGCCAGGGTCAAGAGCCCCACTGTAAGGAGCGCTTGGGTGCCGCGCTGAAAGCCTTCAAAGAGATGCTCGATGCGTAGCTCACCGCCTTTATCGAGAGCTCGACAGCCCGCCATGAGACCCGCGCTCAAGACGGGTTGGATCAGGGTGAGGGCGCTAGGGCCGATGAAGGGAATCAGGCTGATAATGCCGCTGATTGTTAGGTAAATCAGCGAGATGAGTATCCAAATCAGGGGATTCAGGCGAAATAGGCCGAAACCTTCGCTGATCCAGCCTACGCCTCGGTCAGCGCTCAGAATGCGGATGTCCATCGTTGTGTTCTCGCGGATGATGGTCGCCAAAGCGGTGTAGCCGTTTTCGACCGGCGTTCAGGCTTTCCGAAAGGCCAGGAAATCCAATCGCGCTTGGTCAGCGACGATTCGGGTTTTTGATAAAATTGGCATTTTCAAATAGCGTCGTGCTTTGGTGAACAATGCGGGTTGATTTGGAGTTGGACACCTCCGGGCTGATGTGTCCCTTGCCTTTATTGCGACTCAAGAAGGTCCTCCTGACCATGAAGGAGGGGCAGGTCGTCCGTGTCTTGGCCACCGACCCCGCGTCGGTGCTTGACTTCGGTGTTTTTTTGGAACAAGCCGGTCATGAAATGTTGGAACGTGCCGAAGAAACCGGAGTTTTCCGCTATTTAATCCGAAAACGCTGAGCGGCTGTAAGAAGAATTTTGCGAATGAGCTTACACGCTCGGAATTTTTGAAGACTTAAAGGACCATCCGGATAGGCTAAAAGAAAACATGGATAATGGGCTATCCACCTCTATTGAAGGAGCTGAAACGGGTTAAGCCAATCATTGACTTTTAAATTGAAATACTTCAATTTACGCACGCTGACGGGCGGGCTGGGAAAATTTCAGGATCGACTTCAGGCAATTTTCCTTAGCATAACGAAAAATCCGTCCTTCCCCTTATTTTAGAGCAACTTGTCGTTAACAGAAGTATTCTGTAGCTACAGATTACGAGGAGGAGAAAGATGAAAAAACCAGCGAAAAGTTGGTTGCTTGCGGCCGCCACGGCATCCGCGCTGGCAGCCCCCGGAATCACTTTTGCCAATACCGAAGTCGAGAAACTCGCTCAAGACCCTCAAAACTGGGTGACCTGGGGCGGCAATTACGCCGGGACTCGATATACCCCCTTGACTCAAATCAACAAAGATAATGCCAAGAATCTGCAGCCCATCTGGACGTTCTCCACGGGCGCGCTGCGCGGCCATGAGGGGGGACCTCTGGTCGTAAACGATCTTATTTACATCCACACCGGGTTTCCCCATAAGGTCTATGCCCTGAACCAGGACAATCAAACCGTCGTGTGGGAATACAACTACGCTCCCGACGCGGGCACCGATCCGACTCAGGTTATTGGCGTCATGTGCTGCGACGTGGTCAACCGCGGCCTTGCCTATGCCGACGGTAAGCTCTTCCTGGCCCAAGGCGACGCTACCTTGGTGGCGCTCGACGCCAAGACTGGCAAGATCGTCTGGAAGGTCAAAAATGGCGATCCGAAAGCCGGCATGACCAACACCAATGCCCCCTTGGTCGTAAAGGACAAGGTTCTCGTCGGCATCTCCGGTGGCGAATTCGGCGTGCGTGGCTTCATCGCCGCCTACAATATCAAGGACGGCACTCTGGCTTGGAAGGCGTACAGCACCGGGCCGGATGCGGATATGAAGATCGATCCCGACAAAACCATGACCTGGACCGACGGCAAGATGGCGCCGGTCGGCAAGGATTCATCGCTGAAGAGCTGGCAGGGCGATCAATGGAAGATCGGCGGCGGCACCACCTGGGGCTGGTATAGCTATGATCCGCAATTGAACCTGATCTACTACGGTTCGGGCAACCCTTCCACCTGGAACCCGGTACAGCGTCCGGGCGACAACAAGTGGTCCATGACCATTTGGGCGCGCGATGCGGATACTGGCGCAGCCAAATGGGTCTACCAAATGACCCCGCACGACGAATGGGACTACGACGGCATCAACGAAATGACCCTCGTAGACCTGCCTATGAAGGATAAGAACGGCAAGGAACATACCAAGCTGTTGACCCATTTCGATCGTAATGGCTTCGGCTACACTCTGGATCGTGAAACCGGCGAACTGTTGGTCGCCGAGAAGTTCGACAAGGCGGTCAATTGGGCTAGCCACGTCGATCCGGTTTCCGGCCGTCCTCAGGTCGTAAGCCAGTATTCCACTCAGGCCGGCGGCGAGGACCACAATCAGAAGGGGATCTGCCCTTCGGCCATGGGCGCCAAGAACGAGCCTCCGGTGACATTCTCGCCCAGGACCAAGCTGATCTACATCCCGGGCAACCATACCTGCATGGACTATGAGCCTTTCCAGGTCGAGTACACCGCCGGCCAACCCTATGTCGGCGCGACGCTGAACATCTTTCCCGCGAAAGCCAACGTCAAGACCGGTGCGAAGGAGGAAAAGCTCCACATGGGCTCCTTTACCGCCTGGGATCCGACTACCGGCAAAATCGCCTGGCAGATCGACGAACCGTTCTCGCTTTGGAGCGGCATGCTGTCCACCGCGAGCGATCTTGTGATCTACGGCACGCTAGAAGGCTATCTCAAGGTTCGCGATGCGAATACCGGCGCCGAGCTGTACAAGTTCAAGACCCCGTCGGGCATCATCGGCAATGTCAGCACCTGGCAACATAACGGCAAGCAGTACATCGGCGTGCTGTCCGGCATCGGCGGCTGGGCCGGCGTGGGTATGGCGGCCGGACTTGAAGGCGATACCGAAGGTTTGGGTGCGGTGGGCGCGTACAAGAGCCTGAGCAGCCACACCAAGCTGGGCGGCGTTCTGACCGTCTTTGCTCTGCCAAAATAATCGCTTTAGGTTAGGTCGGTTTCGATCGTTGAAGCTCCTACCCCGGCTGATTCGTCAGCCGGGGTTTTCTTTTTCTAGCGCTTGGACGGCGATAAATCGGACGGTCTCAGTCTAATCGGTAGTTTGAGCATCTTAAGGAGTCTTACATGTGGGTTAGAGACTATCGCCGGAAGCTGGCGTACGTTCTTGCGGCGCTTCTGATTTCGTTTTCATCCGTGCGGGCTGAGGAGAAGTCGTTCAAGGTTTGCGCCGATCCCGGCAATCCGCCGTTCTCCGATGCTAAAGGCCAAGGATTCGAAAACAAGATTGCCGAGATGTTTGCCCAAGAACTCGGGCAGAAGCTCGAATATACTTGGTTTCCGCAACGTCTCGGTTTCATCCGCAATACGCTCAAGGCCAAATTGCCGGATTCCGAGGAGTACAAGTGCGACGTGGTCATGGGGGTGCCCACTGGCTACGAGCTGGCGGCGACCACTCAGCCGTATTACCGCTCGACCTACGCTTTAATTTATAAGAAAGGAAAGGGCTGGGATGATATTAAATCACCAGACGATCTGGCCCACCTATCGGAAGACCGGAGATCGAAGCTACGAATTGCCATGTTCGACGGCGCGCCGGGCACCACTTGGCTACTCAACCATCATCTGATCCAGCAGGGCGTTCCCTATCAAACAATGACGGCGGACGCGAGCATCAATACGGCGCAAACTCTCGAAAGAGATTTGCTGGATGGAAAAATCGACATGGTTATCGTGTGGGGTCCCATCGCCGGTTACCTGCTCACCCATAACGCCCCCGGCACCTTCGAGATGATTCCGATGAAATCGGAGAATGGGGTCAAATTCGACTTCCCGATGTCGATGGGCGTCAGGTTTCCCGACAAGGAGCGTAAGGAGCAACTGGAGGGACTCATTCAGCGCAACGCCGATAAGATCCAAACGTTGCTGCAAGAGTACAAGGTGCCGTTGGTGGACAAGGACGGCAATCCGATTCCGGCCAAGTAAGCGCGGGCGATCGCTGCCTCGATCCGGGTTGCTCTGCCCCAGATCGAGGTAGGCAAATGATTAGCCTTCCCGCCGCATGTGTGGAAATAAAATCACGTCGCGAATCGACGGCGAGTCAGTGAAAAACATCACTAGCCGGTCGATGCCTATGCCTTCGCCCGCCGTAGGGGCGAGGCCGTATTCCATGGCGCGGATATAGTCGGCGTCATAGTGCATGGCTTCCTCATCGCCCGAGTTCCTATCTTCCAATTGCTTTCTAAAGCGTTCCGCCTGATCCTCCGGGTCGTTCAGCTCCGAAAAACCGTTGGCGAGCTCCCGGCCGCCTACAAAAAATTCAAACCGATCAGTAATGAAGGGATTCTCGTCGTTGCGCCGCGCTAGAGGCGACACTTCGGCGGGGTAGGCGGTGATAAAAGTGGGCTCGAACAGCTGGTCCTCGACGATCTTCTCGAAGATTTCCGTCTGAATCTTGCCGAGACCATCTTCCTCCGCTACCTGAATGCCTAGCCGCCGGGCGATTCTCGCGGCGGACTCACGCTTGGCCAAATCTTCCGCGTTGAGCTCGGGATTGTAGTGCAGGATGGATTCGAGCACCGTTAGGCGGCGAAATGGCCGGCCAAGGTCGTAAATCTGGCCTTGATAGCGAACTTCCGTCGTGCCCAAGAGGTTTAGCGCGAGGTCCCGCATCAATTCCTCGGTCAGATCCATCAGGTTCTGGTAATCGGCGTAAGCCTGATAGAACTCAAGCATGGTGAACTCAGGATTGTGCTTGGTGGATAACCCTTCGTTCCGGAAGCTGCGGTTGATTTCGAAGATCTTCTCGAAGCCACCCACCACCAGCCGTTTGAGATAAAGCTCCGGCGCGATGCGGAGATAAAGATTCATATCCAGAGCATTGTGATGCGTCACGAACGGCTTGGCGCGTGCTCCGCCCGGAATGACCTGCATCATCGGGGTTTCCACTTCCAGAAAACCACGCTCGGTTAGAAACTCGCGGATGTGGCGGACGATGGCGCTGCGCCGCAGGAATACCCGCCGGGAGTCTTCGTTCATGAGGAGATCGAGATAGCGCTGCCGGTAACAGGTTTCCGCATCGGTCAGCCCGTGGAACTTCTCGGGAAGAGGACGCAGGGATTTGGTGAGCAGCCGGATGGCTTGGGCCTTGATCGAGAGTTCGCCGGTCTTGGTTTTGAAGAGCGTGCCCTCGACAGCCACAATGTCTCCCAAATCCCAGCCCTTGAAATCCTCGTAAACGCCTTCCGCCAGCGTATCTCGCTGCAGAAAAACCTGGATGCGTCCCGACATGTCCTGGATATGGGCGAACGAGGCTTTGCCCATGATCCGCTTGGCCATCAAGCGTCCGGCAAGCTTGACGAACTTATTCTCTGCCTCCAGCTTCTCGGTCGTCTTCTCGCCGTATTGGCTGTGAAGTTCCGAAGCGAGGGCGTCGCGGCGGAAGTCGTTGGGAAAGGCGTTGCCTTTTTCGCGCAGGGCGGCGAGCTTTTCCCGGCGCTGGGCGGTCAATTTGTTTTCGTCTTGCAAGTCGTTCATTTTATAAACCGCTCTTCAAGCTGGCCTCGATGAAAATATCCAGATCGCCATCCAGCACCGCTTGTGGATTGCCGGTCTCAACCCCCGTGCGTAGGTCCTTAATGCGGGATTGATCCAGCACGTAGGAACGAATCTGGCTGCCCCAACCAATATCCGATTTGGAGTCTTCCAGCTTTTGCTTTTCCGTATTGCGTTTTTGCATTTCCAACTCGTACAGCTTGGCGCGCAGCTGCTTCATGCAGAAATCGCGGTTAGCATGCTGGGATCTCTGGCTCTGACATTGCACTACGATACCTGACGGTACGTGGGTGATGCGCACTGCGGATTCGGTCCGGTTAACGTGCTGGCCGCCGGCGCCGCTTGCCCGGTAAACGTCGGTGCGGAGATCGGCCGGATTAATGTCGATATCGATGTTTTCGTCCACTTCGGGAGACACGAACACCGAGGAAAACGAGGTATGCCGGCGGTTGCCCGAGTCGAAAGGTGACTTACGCACTAGACGGTGCACTCCGGTTTCGGTGCGGAGCCAGCCATAGGCATAATCGCCTTCGAAACGGATGGTGGTGCTTTTGATGCCGGCGACCTCGCCTGGCGATTCTTCCACAATTTCAGTCTTGAAGCCGTGCCGTTCGCCCCACCGGAGATACATGCGCTCCAACATGGCGGCCCAGTCCTGGGCTTCGGTGCCACCGGAGCCGGCCTGAATGTCCAAGAAGGCATTGTTGGGATCCATTTCGCCGGCAAACATCCGACGAAATTCCATGGCAGCGATTTCGGATTCGTACTGAGCCAGGTCGGAGACAATGGATTCAACGCTGGCTTCATCGTCTTCCTCGACCGCCAGCTGAAGCAGCTCATCGGTGTCTTCAATGCCCTGCTTGAGGCGGATCAGCTTGTTTACCACCCCTTCCAGCTGGGTGCGTTCCTTGCCAAGGGCTTGGGCGGTTTCGGGGTCATCCCAAATCTTGGGATCTTCCAATTCCTTGAGGACTTCGACCAGGCGTTCGGCTTTGGCCTCGAAGTCAAAGGTACCTCCTAAGAGCTGCTTCACGGCTCCTCAAGTCATTGATTTGGTTGTAAAGCGGATTCAGTTCGCGCATGGCTAATTCAATCGTTCGTACACCGGAAAAACGCCAGATGGTACTACAGAACCGGATGGGCCGGAAATTGGCTGATTGAATTGGAGGGTATTGGATAAGCCGCGTGCCCTAGATCGCAGCGTATCATAAACAACAAGTTGGAAGGAGTTGGCCGATAAGCCGGGTTCTGTCGTGGACAGCCATTCATCTGGGGCATTCGTCGCCGAACGCCTCGTGCGACCTACCCGGGAGTCGTGCGGACGACACGTCTGGGTTGCCCCAACACTCCCCTATTTGGTCTTGCTCCGGGCGGGGTTTGCCCTGCCACTTCCGTTACCGGAAGCGCGGTGCGCTCTTACCGCACCATTTCACCCTTACCTTGCCTGCTCAATGCAAGAAGGCGGTATATTTTCTGTGGCACTTTCCGTAGGCTCGCGCCTCCCAGGCGTTACCTGGCGCCCTGTCCTGTGGAGCCCGGACTTTCCTCTCTCCGAATATACATTACGGACAGCGGCTGTCTAGCCAACTCCCCCTCCAGTTTAATGAAAAATCATCCCAATGACGAGAGCTTCTGTCCGGAAAGGTCGGTTGTGATGTTCCGTTTAGTCGCCAGATCGTACTTTCCCTCAAACACATCGAAGTTTGATCTGGATCAATATAGGCAGAGCCTGAAGCGATATCCTCACCAACCAGTGAAAACATTGTTTTCCGATGCTTCCAGGTAGGGCGCTCAATGGATACGTCTCTAAATCAAGGACTGCCGGACCATATTTCCTCTGGGATGGCGTTGCGGCTAAGGCTTTGCCGGAACCAACTTTTTTCAAGAGCGACAAACCCTTTAGCAGCTTCCCCCCCCGCTCAAAAAATCGCTGTTTTCCCTTCTAACTCAAAGACTCGCTTCATTGAGGCCCCTGGCCTTTTGTGTTTTAATACCTGACTGGTTTATCTAAGCTTTAGGGCAATGCCGAATGAACCTTTCGTTGCGCAATCCTAGCTGGATGAGACGCAGGCAGGTTCAATTGTCGCGTTTGTTGGCGGGCCCTAATTCTAAGCCGCGCGACCTATCCCTACACTCCCTCGCCCTCGCTGAACCACTTAGACAGTTGCGCAAAGAGGGATAGCTTGGCCATTAATTTGTGCGACCTACAGGCTTATTTATGCTAATCAAAACCAAGAAAGGGTTGAATGTACCCATTACAGGAGAGCCCGAACAGGCTATTTACAGCGATGCCGGCGCCGTAAATACCGTGGCCTTGCTCGGACCGGACTATATCAGTTTGAAACCTTCTATGACTGTTGCAGAAGGAGACCGGGTCAAGTTGGGGGATGTCCTGTTTTCCGACAAGCAATTTCCGGAAGTGGTTTATACCTCTCCCGGTGCCGGCGTAGTGAAAGCCATCAATCGCGGCGCGCGGCGTGTACTTCAGTCTGTGGTCATCGAACTGGAGGGGGACGAGAGCGTCGAGTTTACCGCGCATTCCGAATCCGAGCTTCCCGACTTGCCGGTGGAGCAAGTTCGTACCCAGCTTTTGGCTTCGGGTTTATGGACCTCGATGCGGACCCGCCCCTATAGCAAAATTCCCGATCCCGCCTCGACGCCACACTCTATTTTTGTCACCGCCATTGACACCAATCCGCTGGCCGCCCGACCCGACGTGGTCATCATGGAGCGCCCGCAAGATTTCAAGAACGGCTTAACCGTGATATCCAAGCTCACGGAAGGCAAGATTTATCTGTGCAAGGCGCCGGGCCAGACGCTCCCGGGAGAAACCCTTCCCAAAGTCGAAGTGGCGGAATTCGAGGGGCCGCATCCCGCCGGCCTAGTAGGTACCCACATTCATCACTTAGATCCCGTAGGCCCCACCAAGACGGTCTGGCACCTCGACTATCAGGCCATCATTGCTATCGGTAGTCTGTTTATTACGGGCCGGCTGAATGTCGAGCGAATCGTATCACTGGCGGGTCCTGTAGTGGATCGTCCACGTCTCGTGCGCACTCGCGTCGGCGCCAATCTAAACGATCTCGTACAAGGTCAAGTTGCCCCCGATAAGGAGGTACGGGTCATTTCCGGCTCCGTGCTGCACGGGCGCAAGGCCGAGGACTGGGCCGAGTTCCTGGGCCGCTACCACAATCAGGTCACCGTGGTTGAGGAAGGTAGAGCAAGGGAATTCATGGGCTGGGTGGTTCCCTCTCGTGAAAAGTATTCTTTTCTCAATGTCCTTTTGTCGAGTCTGCCGAAAGAACGGGGCCGCAAGTTCGCGTTCACTACGGCTAAGTACGGCAGCCCGCGCGCCATCGTGCCAGTGGGCGTGTATGAAGAGGTGGTGCCGCTGGATATTCTACCGACCCCGCTGCTGCGTTATCTCGTCGTGGGCGATACCGACATGGCCCAAGCCTTAGGCGCTCTTGAACTGGACGAGGAAGATCTGGCGCTCTGTACTTTCGTCGATCCCGGCAAGCACGACTTCGGCCCGGTGCTCAGAAAGAATCTTACCCAAATCGAGAAGGAAGGCTAATGTCCCGTACGAGGCAATTCTTAGACAAGCTATACCCGTTCTTCGACAAGGGGGGCAAACTCGAGAAGTTGTATCCCGTCTATGAGATGGTGGATACCTTCCTCTATAGCCCGCCCGATGTCGCCACTGGAGCCACGCATATCCGCGACGCGGTCGACCTGAAGCGCGTAATGACCTATGTGTGGATTGCTGCTCTACCATGCCTGGTGATGGCACTGTTCAACACCGGGTACCAAGCGAATTTGGCCATGCAAGCCTTGGGTCTTGACTCGGCGCCTGGCTGGCGCGGGGCGATCCAAAACATCTTCGGCTTCAATCCTAACAATCCGGTTTCCGATCTCGTCCACGGTGCGTTGTACTTTTTTCCCATCTACATTGTCACCATCGTGGCGGGCGGGCTTTGGGAGGTGCTGTTCGCTGTCGTTCGCAAGCACGAGGTCAACGAGGGATTTTTCGTGTCCTCCATCCTGTTCGCGTTGACCCTACCGCCCAATACACCCCTTTGGCAAGTGGCCATCGGCATCTCCTTCGGAATCGTCATTGGCAAGGAAATCTTCGGCGGCACCGGGAAGAACTTCTTGAATCCGGCCCTGACCGGGCGCGCCTTTCTGTATTTCGCCTATCCGGCGTCCATGTCGGGAGACGCCGTCTGGACCGCCATCGACGGATTCAGCGGTGCGACCGCCCTCGGTTTGGGGGCCCTAGGGGGTGTGGACGCCATCAAAGAGGCCGGGATCTCCTGGTGGCAAACCTTTTTCGGGTTCGAGCGAGGTTCCCTGGGCGAAACCTCCACTCTGGCATGCCTCCTAGGCGCGGCTTTCCTGGTTTACACACGCATCGCCAGTTGGCGGATCATCGCGGGGGTCATGGTCGGCACGATCGTTACGACGGTTATTCTGAACATCATCGGCAGCAACACTAACGCCATGTTTGCTATGCCTTGGTATTGGCATGTGACCTTGGGTGGATTCGCCTTTGGTACCGCCTATATGGCCACCGATCCGGTCAGCGCGGCTCATACGAATGTGGGACGATGGATTTTCGGTATTCTGATCGGCTTTATGACGGTTTTGATCCGGGTTATTAATCCGGCTTTTCCAGAGGGCATCATGCTAGCCATCTTGTTCGCGAACATTTTCGCGCCGCTGATCGATTATGTCGTGATCAAGGCGAACATCAGCCGGAGGGTCAGACGCTATGCCTAATTCTGTAAACACCAGCCAATTCTCGGACAAGCTGGCCGGCTATCTCGAAAAAGCCAAGCTGTATGCCGACAAGATCCTGGTCTTGCCCAACGAAAGCTTCCAGAAGACCCTGGCCATAGCTTTCGCCTTGTGCCTAGCCGGTGCGGTCCTAGTGTCCGGATCGGCGGTGACGTTGAAGCCTCTGCAAGAATCCAACAAGTCCAAGGATGAGAAGGTCAATATCCTGGAAGTCGCCGGCTTGTTGGAGGATGGAACCGATATAGAGAGTACATTCAAGAACATAGAGACCAAGATCGTCGATCTTTCGACCGGCGAGTATTCGGATTCGATTGATCCGAAGACCTACGATCAGTGGAAGGCGGCCAAGGACCCGGCCTTGAGCGAGGCCATCCCGCCGGAACAGGACATCGCCAGCATCAAACGGAAGCCGAAGTACGCCAAGGTGTACCTGGTCAAGCAGGACAGGCAGCTCAAATCCATTATCCTTCCGATCAACGGCTACGGCTTATGGTCGACCATGTACGGTTTCATTGCGCTGCAGGCCGATGCTCAGACGGTCATCGGCCTTAATCTCTACGATCAGGCGGAAACGCCCGGCCTCGGCGGTGAAGTGGTCAATCCGAAGTGGAAGGCTTTGTGGAAGGGCAAAAAGGTCTACAACTTCACCGGCAAGGAACTGCACGAAAGCAATTTGAGTGAAAAGGGCCAATCCATCGAGATTGGCGAAGTCGCCTTGGGACTGGTCAAAGGATCGGTCGATCCATCCAAGCCGGGTTCCGAATACCAGGTGGATGCGCTGGCCGGTGCCACGCTCACCAGCCGCGGAGTCAGCAATCTGGTGCAGTACTGGATGGGCAAGGAAGGCTATGGTCTTTATTTGGCAAAGGTAAGATCTGGAAGAGGGTAACCCCATGAACTTAACCGCAGAACACAAGAAAGTCCTGGTCGAACCATTGGTGGACAATAATCCCATCACGCTTCAGGTGTTGGGCATCTGTTCCGCCTTGGCCGTGACCTCGCAATTGTCGACCGCGCTGATCATGAGCCTGGCGCTGACCTCGGTCACCGCCTGTTCCAGCGCCGGCATCGCCTTCATCCGCAACCACATCCCGAGCAGCATCCGCATCATCGCCCAAATGGTGATCATCGCCTCGCTGGTGATCGTGGTCGATCAAATCCTGAAAGCCTTCGCCTATGAAATCAGCAAGCAGCTTTCGGTGTTTGTCGGACTCATCATCACCAACTGCATCGTAATGGGTCGGGCGGAAGCCTATGCCATGAAGAACCCGCCCTGGGAGAGCTTCTTGGACGGCATTGGCAATGGTTTGGGTTATAGCTTGATCCTGGTGAGCGTTGCCATCGTGCGGGAACTGTTCGGTTCCGGCAAGCTACTCGGTATCGACGTGCTGCCACTTCTCAAGGACGGGGGCTGGTACGTGCCCAACGGCTTGCTGCTGCTGCCGCCGAGCGCGTTCTTCCTGATCGGACTTCTGATCTGGGCAGTGCGCACCCTCAAGCCGCAACAGGTCGAAAAGGCGGACTATGCCATCATGCCGGCTCACGGCCTCGCTCATGGGGAGGCCCACTGATGGAAGCCTACATCAACCTGTTCATCAAGTCGGTCTTCATCGAGAACATGGCGCTCTCCTTCTTCCTGGGGATGTGCACGTTCATCGCCGTATCCAAGAAGATCGAGACAGCCATTGGCTTAGGGATTGCCGTCGTCATCGTGCAAACCCTGACCGTGCCCGCCAACAACCTGATCTACTCCTATCTTCTGAAAGAAAATGCCCTGGCCTGGGCCGGTATCGAGGGCGTGGACTTGAGCTTCATTGCCCTGATGGCCAGCATCGGCGTCATCGCGGCCATCGTGCAGATCCTCGAAATGGTCCTGGACCGGTTCTTCCCGGCCCTGTACAACGCGCTAGGCATCTTTCTGCCCCTCATCACGGTGAACTGCGCCATTCTGGCCGGCAGCCTGTTCATGATCGAGCGTGATTACAACTTCAAGGAGAGCGTGGTCTACGGCATCGGCAGCGGCTTCGGTTGGGCGCTGGCGATCACCGCCATGGCCGGCGTGCGCGAGAAGCTCAAGTACAGCGATGTGCCGGCCGGCCTTCGGGGCCTTGGCATTACTTTCATCACCGCTGGACTGATGGCGCTGGGATTCATGGCCTTCTCCGGCATTCAACTATAAGGGGCAGGGCATAAAACGATGTTGGAAATCATCCTAGGCGTATTGTTTTTTACCCTGATCGTCATTGCCTTGGTCTTCGTGATTCTGGGTGCCAAGTCAAGGCTTGTGGCTTCGGGTAACGTCGATATCCTGATCAATGACGAAAAGACGATTCACGTGCCGATCGGCGCGAAGTTGCTGACCGCCCTTGCGGATCACAACTTGTTCGTGTCCTCGGCATGCGGAGGCGGCGGAACTTGCGCGCAATGCCGGGTCAAGGTGCACGAAGGCGGCGGCGACATTCTTCCAACCGAGTTGTCGCATATCACCAAGCGCGAAGCGGCGGAAGGCAATCGTCTGGCCTGTCAGGTGACCGTCAAGCAAAACATGAAGATTCACGTCCATGACGAGGTCTTCGGCGTGAAGAAGTGGGTGACCACAGTCCGCTCGAACCATAATGTCGCCACGTTCATCAAGGAACTAGTGCTGGAGCTGCCGAAAGGCGAGAGAGTGAACTTTCGTGCTGGCGGTTACATTCAAATCGAATGCCCGCCTTATCACGTGAAATTCTCCGATTTCGCTATCGAGGAGCGGTTCCGCGATGAGTGGGACAAATACAACTTATGGCAATTCGAATCGGTAGTGACGGAGCCGGCGATCCGAGCGTACTCGATGGCGAACTATCCGGAAGAGAGCGAGATCATCATGCTCAACGTCCGCATCGCGACACCGCCGCCCGGCACTCAAGGCATTCCGCCGGGGATCATGTCCTCCTACATCTTTAGCCTGAAGCCAGGCGATAAGGTCACCATCTCCGGTCCCTTCGGTGAGTTCTTCGCCCGCGAGACCGACAACGAAATGGTGTTCGTCGGTGGTGGCGCCGGCATGGCGCCCATGCGCTCGCACATCTTCGACCAGCTTCGCCGCTTGAAAACCAAGCGCAAGATGACTTTCTGGTATGGCGCCCGAAGTCTTCGGGAAATGTTCTACGTGGATGATTTCAATACCCTGCAAGCAGAGAATCCGAACTTCAAATGGTATATCGGCCTTTCCGAGCCAAAGCCGGAGGATAACTGGACGGGGCATACCGGATTCATCCATAACGTTCTATACGAGAACTACCTCAAAAATCATCCTGCGCCGGAAGACTGCGAATACTATCTCTGTGGCCCGCCCATGATGAACTCCGCCGTTATCAAAATGCTTACGGATTTGGGGGTCGAGAGGGAAAACATCATGCTGGATGATTTCGGCGGCTAATTTTTTGGTTCCGGCAATTAGCACCAGGAAAGCGGAGGGCGTCTAAGCACCTTCCGCTTTTATTTTTTCCAGAAAAGAGTAGAGTCCGCGTTTAAAGGCCGAGATCCCGAGATCAGGATATATCTAAAGTAGGATCGGCCTAGTGGACGGGGCTTACCATCGCGTCGGCTAAGCGAGGCATATCATGAGCTTATTTCTGATTACTTTCATTATTATCGCGCTAGTCGTCACACTCATGTCGATTGGCGTTATATTTGGTCGGGGCGCCATTAAAGGCAGCTGTGGAGGCGTTGGCAATGGCGGAGAATGCATCTGCGTACAAAAATGCGAAAAGCGCCGGAAGTTTGAGGCGATGACGCAAAGCCGATGAGGTGGCCGAAACGGGGCCACTCTGACCTATCTTTATTAACATTAAAGGAGCCCGGAAAGGCCACACTCCACTAAAGTCCCGCGATGTACTTTGAGAATAAGAATTAGGAGGAGTCATGCTTGCAAATCTCACCGTGCGCGAGCACATGACGAAAAACCCGGTGCTGTTTACTCCCGACATGGATGTTTTCGCGGCCATTCGAGAATTGTTCACCCGCAAGATTACCGGGGCCCCGGTCGTGGACAGCAAGGGAAAACTGGTCGGCGTCTTCTCGGAACTGGATTGCATGCGGGTTGCCGTATCTGCCTCTTATCACGAGGACATGCCTGGCAAGGTCAAGGAATTCATGACCACGAATTTTAAAGCGGTCGATTGCGAAACCAGCATCGTCGAAGTGGCAGATATGTTTACCAAATGCAACCTTCGACATTTTCCAGTACTCGATGAGGGTCATTTGGTCGGTGTCATCAGCCGTGTCGATATCCTTAAAGCCATAATAAGCTGCTGGTAATCGTTACCCGAGAGCCAACCGCGTCCGCCATCTTGTTATTCGGGGAAAACGTGAATAAGGGTGGGCTCCATCGATTGAACCGCAGTCCGGTGCGGTAGACAGCCGGGCAGCGTTGGCAGAAATTTTAAGTGTCGGGCTGCGGCTCATTTTATTGGTACGATTACGAAACCTTTGGGGCCGACCCCCGTCGGGATCGGCCCGCCCAATTCGCGGGCCTTCGGACCGATCTCGACCTGAATCCCATTGCCCCTCCCACCGTGCTGTTTTGCCGGCCAGCCCCCGATTTTCTGCCCGCGCCGGATGCTTGCTTCATCACCGGAATCACGCCGCAACGGGCGTTGCGGGAAGGCGTTCCGGAAGCGGAATTCATCGCTGCGATTCATAATGAATTTTCGACGCCAGGGACTTGCGTCGTCGGCTATAACAATATCCGCTTCGACGATGAGGTCACGCGGCATTGCCTCTACCGCAATTTGTTGGACCCTTACGCGCGGGAATGGCGGAACGGCAACTCTCGTTGGGATCTGATCGACATGCTGCGCTTGGCTCGCGCGCTTCGGCCTGAAGGCATTCGATGGCCCGTGGACGAGACGGGAAAGCCGAGCCTTAAACTGGAGCTTCTAACGGCGGCCAACGGCATTGTCCATGCGGACGCTCACGACGCCATGAGCGATGTCAAGGCCACCATCGCCGTGGCGCGGCTTCTGCGTGATAAACAGCCGCGGCTGTACTACTTCCTGCTCGAAAATCGCGGCAAGCAGCAAGCCGCCAACTTGCTTGGTCTGGGTACGATGCGACCGGTGGTGCATGCCTCGGAAAAATTCTCGGTGGACAAGCATTGCATCGCGCTGATCGTGGCCTTGGCCAAGCACCCTCGCAATTCCAATGGCGTAATCGTTTACGACCTGGCCGCCGATCCGGCGCCGCTGTTCACCCTGGAGGTGGAGGCGCTGCGGGAACGCCTCTACACCCCGGCGGCGAAGTTGCCGGAGGGCGTCGAGCGGCCGCATCTCAAGACGGTGCACCTCAACAAATGCCCCGTCCTCGCTCCGGCGACGGTTCTTAGGCCGGAAGATGTCGAGCGGCTCGGGCTCGATCTAACTCGCTGTTATGAGCATCTCGAGCGTTTGAAGTCTGCCCCGGACCTGGCATCCAAGGTTCAGAAAATTCTGGCCGGAACGCTGTCCGGACCGGCGGACCACGATCCCGATGGCATGCTCTACGGCGGCGGATTCCTGAGTGACGGTGACCGCGCCACCCTGGATCGTTTGCATTCCCTGAATCCTTGGCAATTGAGCCAGGAAAATCCGGTGTTCCAGGATTCCCGTTTGTCCGAGATGCTGTTCCGATACCGGGCTCGTAACTATCCCGAAACCTTGAACCCCGACGAAGCCGCCCGCTGGGAGGCCTTTCGTGTTCAGCGGCTTACCCAGCCAGGTCAGGGCGCCACGATCGTGCTCTGCGAATACAAGGCTCGGCTAAAGGAATTGGAAGCCAGGCCGGATCTCACGGCGCGTCAGAGAGAGATTGTCGAGAGCTTGTGGGATTATCTTCGGGAAATTGTCCCGTAACCGCATTAAAGTATTTTGCCGTATACTTGGGGTTTTTTCGTAATCTTGTCTTTTTGGAGAACTAGATGAAGAAGCTTTTGCCCCTTCTTGCGACGACATTTCTGCTGTGGGCCGGACTGGCCGAAGCCCACGGTCCGACCCGTCAGAAGTATGAAGAAAGCATAGAAATCAACGCCGCTCCGGACAAGGTCTGGGCTGTGGTCGGCGATTTCGCTCATCCGGAAAAATGGCTGCCGCAAGTTGAAAGCACAACCTCCCAGGGCGGGACCGAGAAGGGCGCCACCCGGGAGCTGAAGCTAAAAGGCGGCGGCTCTCTCAAAGAGGAATTGGTAAGTTACGACGCGGCGCAATGGACGTTCAAATACAAGCTCGATGATCCCACCGACCCCAATGTTTTTCCGGTCAACAACTATTCCTCGACCATAAAAGTCGAACCCAGCGGCACTGGAGGCTCGAAGGTCGAATGGAAAGCGGCCTATTACCGCTGGTTCTTGAACAATAATCCGCCGCCGGGCCAGAACGAGGAGGCCGCGAACGCCGCGGTCAGCAAGATCTACAAGGAAGGGCTGGCAAATCTGAAAGCCGTGGTTGAGGGTCAAAAGTAAGATTTCCTATGTTCGGCACCACCCGCACTTGCCTTAGAAAAGCTCTGGCTGCTGCTATCGCGCTCCTGGGGCTCGGTTGCGGCTCCGCCCCCGCGGAGCCATTCGCTTACATCACCAATCAAAAAGCCAATACAGTCTCGGTGATCGATACCGCCAGCGGCGTGGTGGTCAAGACCCTCCCGGTCGGGAAGGAGCCCGCCGGGGTCGCGGCCAGCCGCGACGGCTCGAAAATCGTGGTGACCAATCCTGGCAGTCAAGACATCACGATCCTGGACGGCCGCCGCCAGGAAGTCGTCGCGACGGTTCCAGTGGGCCAAGGACCCTTAGGGCTGGCCATCGATAGTCGTGGGGCGCGGGCCTATATCGCTGATTTTTACGGCCATTACCTCTCAGTGTTCGATCTCTCCGAGCGGCGGGTGATAAAGCAGATTCCGGTGGGCCGCTATCCCGCCGGCGTGATCGCGAGTCCCGATGGAGCGACCCTCTTCGTCGCCAACCGCGAGGATGATTCGATTTCATCCATTGACGGCGAGACTTTGGCAATCGAGAAAACCCTTCAAGTGGGCAAGCATCCCTTCGGCCTGCTTCTAGAGCCCCGAGCCAAGCGTCTCTATACGGCCAACGTGGAAAGCAACGATGTGTCCGTGATCGATGCCGGAACCCTGCGATTGATCAAGACCATTCCGGTGGGCCAGCGCCCTTACGCCTTGGCCTCGACTCTAGGCGGCAAGCGCGTCTTCGTCACCAATCAGTACGACAACGCGATTTCCGCGATCGATGCCGACAAGCTGGAAGTCATCGGCACGGTCCAGGTCGGCGAATATCCGGAGGGCATAGCCGCCCATCCGGACGACAAGCACGTCTACGTCGCCAACTGGTTCGATAACACGGTTTCGATGGTCAACGCCGAAACCCTGCAGGTTGAGAAAACCATTCTCACCGGTGACGGCAGTCGGGCTTTCGGCGAATTCATCCCGTTGGGAATTCCGGCCGAGCCGCCCATGGCTGAAAGGGCCGAAGTTTTACGTTAGGACATCGGTCCTCAGCAACTCGCGCAGCATGGCGGTCGCATAGGCGCCTGCAGGTAGGCTGAAGCTTAAGCGCAGCATTGCAAATCCCGGAAATTCCCAATCCAGATTCTCTGGGCAGATCCGTAATGGGCGCCGTGCCGTCTCCAGAGCGAATTTTTCCAGGCCACGGCAGAGATCGTCTAATTTGGTGGCAATCTGCCGCTCGATACCCGCCGCTTCGTCGGTGGCGACGGACGGAGCCGTTCCCCAGAGTACTGCGCTCGGATGGATTTCCTTGTTCGCCACCCGGTGCTGTAGTTCCGGCGTCATCGCTTCCGGTTTAAAAAAGCTTCGCGAGCCTTCAAACATGAAGGCATCGCCGGAAATGGCCTGGTTCCAGGTGCCTCGGGCTACCCTTTGCGCCAGGATGCGGTTGAAAATCTCGGAGCGGGCGGCGGAGAGATAAATGCCGCGTTGATGCGGATTCGGGCGATCGGCGCTGCCTTCGAACAGTTGCCGCGCTCTTTCGAGATTGTGGCCTTCGCGGCCGAAGCGCTGCGGGCCGAAGTAATTGGGCACGCCTTCTTCGGCAATCCGGCTCAGCCGCAGCTCCAGCATCTGCCGATCGGCTCGGACTTCCCGAAGGGTGATTTCGAAGCGGTTGCCCTTGGCGGCGCCTTTCTTGAGCTTGCGGGCGTTGCGGCCGATATCCAGCACCCGTAGAGAATCCGAATCCAGCCTCCGCCAGTCGGGTCCGGATTGGCCGGGAAGCTGGACGCTGAACCACTGGATGGTCCGGCCGTGACGGTCCTTCAGACCCGCATAGCCGACGTTGCGGACCGGCACGCCGGCAAAGCGGGCCAATTGGCGGGCGATGTAATCGGTGTTTTCACCGCGCTTTTCGATGCGCAGAAACTCGTGCTCGCCTTCACCCGAGAGGTCGAAGCCGAGAATTTCCTCCACCACAAAATCTTCCGGCGTGGCCTTGAGTTGCCCAGTGCCCGCCGGACCGCCGTGCGCATAGGGCAGATCGGCCATGGAATTATGATCCATGTTGCCCTACTTTCTCTGTAGCAAGGCCACGGCGTAGGCCGAGATGCCTTCGCCACGGCCCTCGAAACCCATGCCCTCGGTCGTGGTGGCCTTGACGTTGACGACGCCGGTTTCAAGGTCGAGGTCGGCGGCGATGGTTTCGCGCATCCGCTCGATATAGGGCGCCAGCTTGGGTTTCTGAGCCACAATGGTCACATCCACGTTGGCGATGGCATAGCCTTGGGCGCCGAGCTTGGCGGCCACGTCCCGGAGCAGTATCCGGCTATCGATGCCCTTATAGATGGCGCTACTGTCTGGATAATGCCGACCGATGTCGCCCAAGGCCGCCGCGCCCAGCAAGGCGTCACACAGGGCGTGCAGGGCGACGTCGCCGTCGGAGTGGGCGGCGAGACTCCTTTCATGGTCGATGGGAACGCCGCCAAGCACCAGCCGGCCCCCTTCTTGGAAGCGATGAGCGTCGTAGCCCTGACCTATTCGCAACATTGCCGCTCCAGGTAAAAAGCGGCCAGAGGCAGGTCCTCCGGCCGGGTGATCTTGATATTGTCGGAACGCCCCTCGACGATTCTAGGACGGAATCCCCGAAGTTCCAGGGCGCTGGCCTCGTCCGTGACGACCAGCCGGTGTTCGGCCGCGTATTCGAGCGCTTCTCGCAGCCTCCCGTAGCGAAACATTTGGGGTGTCAGGGCTCGCCAGATACGGCGGCGATCGACGGTTTCGACAATGCCGCCGCTACCATCCACGGCTTTCAGGGTATCGCTGACCGGCAAGGCCAAAAGGCCGCCGATCGAATCGTTTCTAAGAGACTCGATCAACTTTTCCACGTCAGACGGGGTGATGCAGGGCCTCGCGGCATCGTGCACCAGCACCCAGTCGTCGGACGCCGCCCCTTCCAGACTGCACAGCCCCGACAGCACTGAATCGGCCCGTTCCACGCCGCCCCGCGCCCTACGAACCTTGGGGTGATGAGCGCAGGGCAGATCGGCCCAATAACCGTCTTCGGAGCCCAGCGCGACGGCGATGCCGGCCAAGGCTTCGACCCGCAGCAGCCGTTCCAGGGTGTGCTGGAGCACCGGCTTGCCCAGCACCTCCAGATATTGTTTGGGAATCTCCGCGCCCATGCGCTTGCCCGCGCCGGCGGCAGGCACAACGGCCCAGAATTGCTGCAAGCGCACTGAGTTATCTCCTCGCAAAAAGGATCCTGATATTAATAAGCGTGAACCTTGAGCTTACGGGGATTTATTCTTGTTTCCCTGACTCGCAGGTAGCCGGTTCTTATAATATTTTCTTGCAATGTTGCGCGCCACGCCCAGGCTAAATAGCGCGTTCATGATGCGGCTGCCGGATAGATAAAAATTCTCGCATGTTGTCCTTAGAAAGCGGCCCGACAGCGCCTTTGTGTATTTCTCGATAAAGTTATTTTTGCAAGCGTAAAAGGCAGCATCTCTTTGCCCGGGGCCCAAATGCATCAAGTGAAAATCCACTACATAGGATGAATAACCTCGGATTGAGGCTAACAGGCATAGATCAAGGCCATAAAAATGAAATCCCTTGAGATCGTTGGAAAGCCCGAGGTTTGCGTCCTTACGCACCAAAATAAAGTTCTCGTCGAGTGATTGAACCTTGGCTGGAAAACCAACGGGGCTTTGACGCAGGTTTCTGCCGTGGGGGTCGGAAATCCGACGCGCCATATGCGCGGGATTAATAGCCCCGGCATTTCCGATCGCCGCCCAGTTCGGATCGAGTTGGTTGAGCTGATCGATGCATGCCTCAAGCCTGTCTATGCCGTCATGGCATAGCAAGACGTCCTGATGACAGAAAATTATATACTGCCCACGCGCCGTGGATAAGAATTTGTTGATGCCGTTATAAGCATCGTATGCGTTTTCGCCAGTATTGTTAATAAATAGGTATTCACAGAAATCCGGTGAAAATCCACCCTTCAAAAACGATTCAAGCATTTTAGAGTAAATAGCTTCATTCGTTATTAAGGTGCATATTGAATATTTTTTGCCGTAGCCCGCATCCTCTGAAATAGTGTGGGTTATATCGGTCGCGGAGTGAGTGATCGAGTGAAGCATATTGCTTGAACATTCGGGATATTTGCCGGCCGGTCAAAAACAAAGGCTCAGGCGTGCCCGGCAGAATTCTTTATGGCTCAGAGCTCTTAACGTCACGCCCGCGATGACCCGCCCCAAGGAGGCCGGGGCGGGTTTCCATGCCGTTCCGGTTATTTTCCAGTCCGAGGCGACTTACCTTCGGCCGCCGGCTTCCTCATTTCCGGCCTGTGGGGCTTCTCAAACACCTGCACGAAGGTCTCGCCTTCCTTGACCATCCCCAGCTCCTGCCGGGCGCGCTCTTCGATGGCGTCCGTGCCCTCCTTCAGGTCCTTCACATCGGCTTCGAGGGCGGCATTGCGCTCGCGGCGCCGTTCGCTCTCTTGCTTGAGCTCCTCGATCTGGACCTGCAAAGTGTGCAATTCGACGATGCCGCCGTCGCCGAACCAAAGCCGATATTGAAGCAGCCCGACCAGCACCAGCAGAAAGGCGATGAGCTTTTTCATACCGGTGACGGCCGGCTCTTCGGCTTAGATGGCTCGTTTGAAGGCGCTCTTGCCGGCGTACTTCGCCTTTTCGCCTAGCTCGGCCTCGATCTTGAGCAGGCGGTTGTATTTGGCGATGCGGTCGGAGCGGCTGAGGGAGCCGGTCTTGATTTGGCCGGAAGCGGTGGCGACGGCGAGATCGGCGATGGTGCTGTCCTCGGTTTCGCCGGACCGGTGCGACATGACCGTGGTGTAACCGGCGGCGTGAGCGATGGCAATGGCTTCCAGGGTCTCGGTCAAGGTGCCGATCTGGTTGACCTTGATAAGGATGGAGTTGGCGATGTGCTTCTCGATGCCTTCCTTCAAGATCTTCGGATTGGTGACGAACAGGTCGTCGCCCACCAACTGGATGCGCGAGCCGAGCTTTTGGGTGATGACGCCCCAGCCGTGCCAATCGCCTTCGGCGAGACCGTCTTCGATGGAGATGATGGGATATTTGTTCACCCAGGCGGCGAGATAATCCACGAACTCTTCGGAGGTGAATTGCTTGCCTTCCGATTCGAGATGGTAATGGCCGTCCTCGTAGAACTCGGAACTGGCCACGTCGAGGCCCAGGAAAATGTCCTTGCCCGCGGCATAGCCGGCGTTGGCGATGGCTTCCAGGATGACCTCGATGGCCGCCTCATTGGACGGCAGGTTGGGCGCGAAACCGCCCTCGTCGCCCACGCCGGTGGCGAGGCCGCGCTCGGACAACACCTTCTTGAGGGCGTGGAAGACTTCCGCGCCGTAGCGCAGGGCCTCGCGAAAGTTTGGCGCGCCCACCGGCAGGATCATGAACTCCTGCATGTCCACGCTGTTGTCGGCGTGGGCGCCGCCATTGATGATGTTCATCATCGGCACCGGCAGGATGAATTCGCCACTCTTGTTCAAATAGCGGTAAAGCGGCTGGCCGGCGTCCTGAGCCGCCGCGCGCGCGGCCGCGAGCGACACCCCGAGCAAGGCGTTGGCGCCCAGGCGTCCCTTGTTCTCGGTGCCGTCCAAGGCGATCAGCTTCGCGTCCAGGCCGGCCTGGTCCGTGGCGTCCAAGCCGAGCACGGCCGCGCGGATTTCGCCATTGACATTGGCGACCGCCTGGGTGACGCCTTTGCCGAGGTAGCGGGATTTATCGCCGTCACGGAGTTCGATGGCCTCGCGCGAGCCGGTGGACGCGCCGGACGGCACCATGGCGCTGCCGACCGCGCCGGATTCGAGCACGACATCCACGGCCACGGTGGGGTTGCCACGGGAGTCCAGCACTTCCAGGGCTTTTACATCTTTGATTTTGCTCATGTTGTTAACCCGAGTTTGAGGTTGGAGGAATGATTTTTACCGAGCGGGATAAAGAGCCGCGCCTGTTAAGGGGACGGGCTTACAGCAAACCGCTATTTTTTACCGCCCGGTCCAGGGCCAGCAATACGTCCAGCAATTCTCCCATGCGCGCCAAGGGCCAGGCATTGGGTCCGTCGCTCAAAGCCTTGTCTGGGTCGGGATGGGTTTCCATGAACAAGCCGGAAATACCCACCGCCACCGCCGCTTTGGCGAGGGCCGGGACGAATTCGCGCTGGCCGCCCGAAACCGTGCCCTGGCCGCCCGGCAACTGCACCGAATGGGTGGCGTCGAAGACCACGGGACAACCGGTCTCCCGCATGATGACCAGGGAACGCATGTCGGAAACGAGATTGTTGTAGCCGAAGGACACGCCGCGCTCGCACACCAGGATTTGCTCGTTGCCGGTGGCCTTCGCCTTGTCGGCCACGTTTTTCATGTCCCAGGGAGCGAGAAATTGGCCCTTCTTGATGTTCACGGGCAGACCCATGGACGCGACGGCCGAGATGAAATTGGTCTGGCGGCACAGGAAAGCGGGGGTTTGCAGCACGTCCGCCACCTCGGCCACTTCCCCAAGCGAGGTATCCTCATGGACGTCGGTCAAGACCGGGACGCCCACCGTCCGCTTGACCTTGTCCAGGATGCGCAGCCCCTCTTCCAGCCCCAAACCTCGAAAGCTCTTGTGAGACGAGCGGTTGGCCTTGTCGAACGACGATTTGTAGATGAAAGGAACCTCGAGCATCGCCGTGAGCTCCTTGAGCGCCCCGGCGGTATCCACCGCCAGTTGTTCGCTCTCGATCAC
Source organism: Methylococcaceae bacterium (assembly GCA_902810705.1). Lineage (GTDB taxonomy): Bacteria > Pseudomonadota > Gammaproteobacteria > Methylococcales > Methylococcaceae > CADDYU01. Next base: position 6,235 of record CADDYU010000017.1, on the reverse strand, counting down.
GCAAGGGCCGGCGATGAGAAAAAAAGGCCTGTCCAGCCCGGTCTCGAAACCGCAAAGTCGCATCAAATCCCCCTTGTTCTCACTAATCTTCGCCCACGGAAGGCGATTTTCGTTGCCGATACTCGCCGGCGGCGCGCACGAAGCCCGTGAACAGGGCATGACCTCCCCGTGGCGTGGAGGTGAACTCGGGATGGAACTGGCAGGCCAAGAACCAGGGGTGATCCGGAATCTCGACGGCTTCCACGAGGCGCCCGTCCAGGGATTTGCCGCACACGCGCAATCCCGCGTCCTCCAGAATTCTCAAGTAGCGGTTGTTGAACTCGTACCGATGGCGGTGGCGCTCCGTGATGACGTCCTTGCCGTAAACCCGGTAGGCCAGGCTCCCGGCCATCAGACGGCATTTCTGGCCGCCGAGACGCATGGTGCCGCCCAGATCGGAATGGGTGCTGCGCTGCTCGATTTGGCCGGAATCGTCCCGCCATTCAGTGATGAGAGCGATGACGGGGTGAGGGGTCTTGGGCAGAAACTCGGTGCTGTGGGCGCCTTCCAAGCCGGCCACATTGCGGGCGAACTCGATGACCGCCACCTGCATCCCGAGGCAAATGCCGAGATAGGGAATCCGGTTCTCTCTCGCGTATTTGACGGCGGCGACCTTGCCTTCGATGCCGCGCTCGCCGAAACCGCCGGGGACCAGGATGGCATCGACGTCGGCCAGAAGCCCCGTGCCCTTGTCCTCGATTTCCTCCGATTCGATGAACCGGATAACGATCTTAGTCTTGGTCTGTATCCCTGCGTGAGTCAAGGCCTCGGTCAGGGACTTGTAGGCGTCCGAGTGATGGACGTACTTGCCCACCATGGCGATCGTCACCTCCCGCTCCGGATGCGTGAGCGCATCGAGCACCGCCTGCCATTCCGACAGGTCGGCGGCGGGACGGGCCTCGAGCTTGAGTTTCTTCACCACGATGTCGTCCAAGTGCTGCTCGTGCAACAGGATCGGGATGCGATAGATGGATTCCGCGTCGACGGCCGAGATGACGGCATCCTCCCCGACGTTGGTGAAGAGGGCGATCTTCTTGCGCTCCGCCTGGGGAATCATGCGGTCGGAGCGGCAGATCAGGATGTCCGGCTGAATGCCGATGGTGCGGAGCTCCTTGACCGAATGCTGGGTGGGCTTGGTCTTGAGCTCGCCGGCCGTCGCGATGTAAGGCACCAGGGTCAGATGGATGAACAGGGACTTGTCCTCGCCGAGTTCCACCCGCATCTGCCGGATGGCCTCCAGGAACGGCTGCGATTCGATGTCGCCCACCGTGCCGCCGATCTCGATCAGGGCCACGTCGTAGCCTTCCGCGCTGAGGCGGATGACCCGCTTGATCTCGTCGGTGATGTGCGGAATGACCTGCACGGTCGCGCCCAGATATTCCCCCCGGCGCTCCTTGCGGATCACGTTTTCGTAGATCTGTCCCGTGGTCCAGTTGTTGACCTTGCCCATGGTGGTGCGCAGGAAGCGCTCGTAATGGCCGAGGTCGAGATCGGTTTCGGCGCCGTCCTCGGTCACGAAGACTTCCCCGTGCTGAAACGGGCTCATGGTGCCGGGGTCCACGTTGATGTAGGGATCGAGCTTGGCGAGCGTCACCTTGAGCCCGCGGGCTTCCAGGATGGCGGCCAGCGACGAGGCGGCGATGCCTTTCCCCAGGGAGGAGACGACGCCGCCGGTAATGAAGATGTATTTGGTCATTCGGCGATGGAAGAAGGTTGGCCTGCGCTCCGGGGCGGAATTCTGGGTTGTAGAATCTTGCCGTGCGTCCGCTTGCGGACTTGGTTCATTCCCGCCGCATGAGCTCCGCGCGGCGGATTTCGATCGGCATTATGCCGGCTATTTTACCCAAGCCGGTGGTTGGCGTCATCGCTTGCCGGGTTTCAAGCGGGAACGGAATCGGTTTACCATGGCCTGTCGAACACCACAATGATTTGCCTGGATCGGAGAAGCGAAGACCATGCCGAGGATCAAAACAGTCCTTGCCGGCCTCGTGCTGGCGGGTTCGATAACGGGTTGCGCCTGGGTGCAGCTCAAGCCTCAGGGGGAAAAAGTCCGCCTGCTCACGGCGTCCGAAGTCAAGCGATGCACCCGGCTCGGCCACGTGAGCTCGACCACGACCGCCACCCTCCTGGGCTTTATCGCGCGCAGCACTTCCACGGTACGGGAGGAGCTGAACCGCCTGGCGCGCAACGAGGCCGGCCGGATGGGCGGCGATACGATCGTCGCGACCGGCCCCATGGTGGAGGGCGAGCAATCCTACGACGTTTACCGCTGCATCAATCCTTGAGGGTCAGATCGGCGGACGCCCTGATTCCAGCCTTCCGGCGCGCGCCAGCGTACCCTGAGGTTCCGGCCGCCCGGACGGCCGGCAAACTCTTCGCAAACCCACCACTCGCCCACGGCAGCCAGCCGGCCGTCGATGTGAATCAAGGGCGTCCGCTCCCTCACCCACGGTGGAACGCCCGCCTCCTGAAACAGCTTCTTGAGCTCGTGCGAACCCGTCCGGCCCGCCGGGCGGCAGGTTTCGCCGCCCCGCCGATAACGCACGCTGATCGTTCCCCCTCGAAAGGCGTCGGCGTCAAGACCGGGGCCCTCGACCCCTTCCGCGGCGAGTTCGCCGTTGCCGTCCGGAAGCTTCAACACCGTTTTGCCGTCCCAGGCCATCACCCGGCCCGGATCGAAGGGGAGGGGAGGCGGGAGCAGGTACAACTCATTCCGGTACCGCCGGACTTGCCCCTCCTTCCAGCGGATCGCCGGGTTACGGTCCGCTCCGGCCGCGAGCCCGTCGCTCAATATCCGCTCGAGCACCCGCGCCGGGGGCATGCGGAACCCGCGGTCCCGCAGCCATTCGCGCAACACCAAGCGCCGCGTGGCTTCCGACCAATTCAGTAGAGGCTCGATCCGTAAGCTGCCACGCTCCGGATGAAGGGCGGCGTCGAGAAGTTCCCGCGCCCGCTCCGTCAGCAGGTCCTGCGCCTCGGCGCAGTGCCGGGCGGTCCGGCTCAAGGTCTCCGGGGCGGCCGGCCAGCGCTCCAGGATGAGGGGCATGACCTCATGCCGGAGGAAATTCCGGTCGTGACTCAAACTCCGATTGCTGGGGTCCTCGATCCACTCGAGCCGGCGGGTTTCCGCGAACTCCCGTAATTTCGACCGCGCAAAGCCCAGCAGGGGCCGCAGCAGGAAGCCCGGCCCGAAAGGGGTCCATTCCGGCATCGCCGCCAGCCCCGCCAGCCCCGCGCCCCTCAGAAGCTGCAGCAGGAGGGTCTCGGCCTGATCATCCCGATGCTGCGCCGTGAGTAGGGTCTCGCCCTTGGACAAACAGGAGCGGAGCGCCGCATAGCGCGCCGCGCGGGCCGCCTCCTCGGGGCTCTGGCCCGGCGCCGGACGAGCGTCCACTCGCAATAGCCGGAAAGGCATCTCCAGGGCCAGGCACATCGCCCGGCAGCGTTCGGCCCATGCGGTGGCTTCCGGCTGGAGGCCATGATGGACGTGGACCGCGGCGAACCGCAGGGCCGGGCTGGCTCGGCTCAATTCCCCGCAAAGCTGCAGCAGCACCGTGGAGTCGAGCCCGCCGCTGTAGGCGATCCAATAGCGAGGCGAGGGGGGATAACGCGCCAGAAGTTGCCGAATGGCCTGGCTCGAGAGGGTCGGGCCGGCGGGCGCCGCTCCCAAAGGCTCAGGAGGTACTTGTCTCTTCGAAGATCCCATACCCCATCAGCCGCTGATGGCGATTTTCCAGCAAGGATTCGATGGGTTGCCGCCGCAGTTCCTCGAGGTTCCGGATGAGGGCGGCCTTGAGATTGGCGGCGGCTTCTTGGCGATCCCGATGGGCGCCGCCCAAGGGCTCTGGAACGATTTCGTCGATGAGCTCCAGCGCGTACAGGCGCTCCGAGGTAATTCCCATGGCCTCGGCGGCGAGCATGGCCTTGTCGGCGCTCTTCCACAGAATGGACGCGCAGCCTTCCGGAGAGATCACCGAGTAGGTGCCGTACTGCAGCATCAGGAGGCGATCGCCGACGCCGATGGCCAGGGCTCCGCCCGATCCGCCCTCGCCGATGACGGTGCAGACGATGGGCGTCCTGAGGGTCGCCATTTCGAGCAGGTTGCGGGCGATCGCTTCGCTCTGTCCCCGTTCCTCGGCGCCGATGCCGGGATAGGCGCCGGGGGTGTCGATGAAGCAGAGGAGGGGCAGGCCGAATCGCTCGGCGAGACGCATCAGCCTGAGCGCCTTGCGGTAGCCTTCGGGCCGGGGCATGCCGAAATTGCGGTGGATTTTCTCCTTGGTGTCGCGGCCTTTTTGATGGCCGATCACCATCACCGGCACGCCGTCCAGCTTGGCCAGCCCGCCCACGATCGCGGGATCGTCGGCGAACCCCCGGTCGCCGTGCAGCTCGTGGAATTCCTCGAGCATCAATTCGACGTAGTCCAGGGTGTAAAGCCGTTGCGGGTGCCGGGAAAGCTGGGAGATCTGCCAGGCGTTCAGGTTCGAGAACACCGACTCGGTCAGCTTGCGGCTCTTTTCCTCGAGCCGGGCGATCTCTTCGCTGATATTGATTTCGTTGTCGAAGCCGACCCGCCGCAGCTCCTCGATCTTGGCCTGGAGTTCCGCGATCGGCTGTTCGAAATCCAAGAAGTTGAGATGCATGTTGTTTTTCTCGGGAACCGGAAGAAAAAGCTAGTTTAACACTTCGCTTAGAAAAGCCTTCAGGCTCTCCCAGGAGCGGCGGTTGGCGGTTTCGTCGTACACCGTGCCGAAACCGCGGTCGTTAGCCTTGGGATTGGTAAAGGCGTGCAGGGTATGGCCGTAGACGTGGATCTGCCAGTCGGCGCCGGCCTCCGTGAGCTCGCGGCCCAGGGCCAGGATCTGATCCGGCGGCGCCATGGGATCGTCGAAACCGTGCATCACCAGCACCTTGGCCTGGATCCGCTTGCCGGCCGTGTTGCCCGGCGGGACGAGCAGGCCGTGGAAGCTCGCCACCCCGCGCAGGTCGGCCCCGGTGCGGGCGAGGTCCAGGACGCACAGTCCGCCGAAGCAAAAACCCATGGCCGCGACGCGGCGCTCGTCGACCTCCGGAAGGGCGCGCACGGTCTCCAGCGCCGCGGCGAGGCGGCCTTGCAACAGAGCCCGGTTTTCCATGAAGGGCCGCATGAGCCGGGCATTCTCTTCCGGCCCGCCACCGATCGCGCCCTTGCCGTACAGGTCCAGGGCGAAGCCGGCATAGCCCAGTTCCGCCAGCTTCCGCGCCTTGTCGCAAACGAATTCGTCGCGCCCCGCCCAGGTGTGGGCAACAAGCACCGCCGGCAGCGGCCGCGGCCGCTTGTCGTCGTAGGCGAAAAAGCCTGTCAGGACGGTGTTTTCGTGAGAGTAGTCGACGGTTCGGGTTTGAATGGCCATGTGAGATCTCCTTGAGGTTTGAGCCGAGCAATTGGCCAAATTTACCGCAAATCTCGGGCGGCGGCTCGAGCCGGCCATAGGCCGCCGCGGCATCGCGAAGCTGGACTTACAACCCCACGGCGCGGCCGTGATCTGGAGGCGGGCGGTGCTCGGCTTCTCCCAGTGTTTGGCTTGCCGGGATGGGCGTCGCCGATTCGCCCTCGGGAACCTCTGGCAAGTCTTGGAATTCCGGAACCAGCGCGGCCAGCTTGCGCAGGATCGCGGGCTCCTCGGACAGCCGGCAGGCTTCGGCGAGTTCGGCGACGCGCCTCCGGACGACCCGGTGATCCAGAGCGATAGGCTTGGCGAGTTGGAGCTTGCTATGGGCGGTGGGCATGGGCCGCTCGTCCTCGAGAAACAACTCCTCGGTCAGCTTCTCGCCCGGCCGGAGCCCGATGTACTCGATGCGGATGTCCTCGCCCGGACGCTTGCCGGAAAGACGGATCATCTGCTCGGCAAGATAGCTGATCTTGATCGGCTCGCCCATGTCGAGCACGAAGATTTCGCCGCCCCGGCCGACCGCCGCCGCCTGCATGATGAGCTGGCAGGCTTCGGGGATGGTCATGAAATAGCGGGTCACCTCGGGATGGGTGACGGTGAGGGGGCCGCCGGCCCGGATCTGCTCGCGGAACAGCGGAACGACGCTGCCCGCCGAATCCAGCACGTTGCCGAATCGCACCGTGATGAACCGGGTGGAGCCGACGCCGTTCAGGCTCTGGACCAGCATCTCCGCCGCCCGCTTGGTGGCGCCCTCGCTCTGCGCG
>CADDYU010000016.1 GCA_902810705.1 Methylococcaceae bacterium | reverse complement strand
TCGTGGAGGACGGCAGTCCCCAGGAGCTGCGCCGCCGGCAGGGGGTGTTCGAGGCCATGTGGCAGCTGCAAACCACTCACCCCCTCAAAACCCCCTCCCGCCACCGCGCGTATCGGTAAGGGGGAATGGCGGATCGAAGATAGGCATAAAAAACGGAATTTTCAGCCCCTGAAATCTCCCTAACAATAAGTACAGTCGTCACGAGCAGGCTTGGCGCTCTTCGGGTAAGCCATCGTAAGAGACTCTACCTCTACGCGGATTCGCAATCAATTGCTCCAGTCTTATCCATTCTCGAACGTGGCGGCCGAGAACACAGGAGATGAAACATGCGGCCTCGATCCCTTGTGGCGCTTGGGGGACTGGTATTGGCGGTCTTGACGCTTGCGGCCACGGTTTATCTAGCGAAATTCTCCGACTTCTCATTTCCGAATGCACCGAGCCTCGATCGAACGTTAACGCCTCTCAGCAAACCCGCCCCCCTTGAAATCGGTTCCTACGACATTTTGGGCAAGACCGTGGGCCGGGACGAAGCCGCCCGGCTCCTCGCCAGTAAAGACGGCAAGCGGCAACTCGCGCCAGAGAATGGCGCCGTGGCGATCACGCAGGACTTGGTGAACCTCGGCCGCCGCGCGTTCTACGAGGAAACTTACAGTAACGAAATCTTCCTGACCCAGGTAGTGGGCATTTTGGATGGTCCTGTCAATCCCTGGACCCTTATGAGAGCCACTCTCTCGTTGGGAGGCGAGGCGACCACCAATCTCCAGATCCCGATAGATCGGGAGATCACCGTCGGTGGCCACCGGTTTCGCGAGGGTACCTGGATCAACACGGGGCTAGACGTGCCCAAGGGTAGCTTGACGCCCTTGGGCATGCGGATTTTCGTGAAGCGCGGGCGATTGCAGGTGGGCATGACCTGCGCTGCCTGTCATGCCACGGTCGATCCTCGGACGGGCCTCATCCTGGAGGGCGCGCCGAACTCCGATCTGAACGCGGGGCTCTTGCTCGCCTTCGCGAGCAATTCCGCGGCTTTTTTCCGCCAGACCAGCGTCAATCCCCTGCAATTTCCACCCGGCCTGAATAGCTACGAGAATGCCGATGGCAAAAAGGTGAGCCTCCCGGATCCCGAGGCCCTGGAGGATGCCGTCGACGCCGCCCTGCTGGCTTGGCCCCCGGGGAATTTCGATTCCACCGGCGATCTCGTCAATAATCCGTCACAAATCCCAACCGCATACACCTTCGACGCCTGGCCCTACGGTTGGAGCGGCTTCGCCGCCATTGGCTGGTTTCATGGGTTGACGACCCTCAACGCCAATGTCCATGGCACCAACTCCGATCTGAGCACCGGAGCCGACAGCAGCCCATTGCTGCTGGGCATTCCCAAGGATGTCTATGTCGGGGTGCTGTTGCAGCGCGCGGCCGACCCGAGGTTCCGTCCGCCTGGGGATGAACCCCCCGGGAAGTTTCTGGAGCGAATGGATCCAACACCGGGCGCGCCGGCCCTCAACCGGGCCATTACCATGCCGGGCTATCCGTTGGGATCTCCATTCATCCTGGATGGGCTCATGCCGGCGACGCCTGGTCTCCCCGTAGCGGCACAGCTCAACGGCATGTCCGCCTTTCAGAATACCTTAGCGCCCCCTCCATACCGCTCGGAAGACCCGAACGCCGTTCGCCACGGCGCCCAAGTTTTCAAGCGAGCGGGATGTGCCGGTTGCCACAGCGGCTCTCGGTTCACCAATCATCGCGTCGTATCTCAGTCGCAAATCGGCAGCCAGCCTTCTCGGGCCCGCGCGCTGGCCGCATTCCTCAGGGTCTTCGGTCCGCCGCGGACCTATCCCGCCGATGTGCCGGTGCCGTTGCCGCTGAATCCTAGGATTATTCGCGTGCCTGAAGATATTAGCCCAGCGGAAGACCGGCAGCGGGCTTATGCCCAAAATGATCCTGCGGGAGGTCTCAAGGTGCCTAGTCTGATCGGCTTGCAGGTGAGTGCGCCTTATTTGCACGATGGCGGCGTCGCTGCGGGACCCGAGGCGCTACGCCGGAACGGCAATCGCTTCATTATCGCGAGAGCCCGCCAACTCGGGCCAGCCGGTACGGTATTCGTAGGTCTCCCCACCGACCCGGTCAACAGCTTGCGGCTATTGCTTGATCGGCAGCTACGCGCCGCCTTGGTCAAAACGAACCGGACCGACACACGGCTCCAGCAAGCGAATGTCGACGGCAGCGGTCATGAGTTTTGGGTGGATATAGAAGGTGGGTTTAGCGGGCAAGATCAGGACGACGTGATCGCCTTCCTATTGTCACTGGACGATGATCCGGCGCTCATCCCCTAGAGACAGAGGATCTTAGGCAGAGAGCCGGCCGAGAAAATTTTATCCAAGGGGCCGATCCTACTCACTCGCATTCGTAAGACTTGATCGTGCGTCCGTTCTTGTCGACCGTTTCCAATCTGACCTTGAAGCCCCAAAGCCGCCGCACGTGCCGCATCATTTCATTGGTGGTCTCTCCTAGCGGCCGCCGGTCGTGCTGATAATGACGGAGGGTCAGAGAACGGTCGCCTCGGGTATCGACGCGGTGCACCTGGATGCTGGGCTCCACGTTGCCGAGATTGTTCTGCTCGGATAGCACATGGCGTACATAGCGGTAGCCCTGTTCGTCATGGATGCCGGTAATTTCCAGCTCGGTCTGCGCATCGTCGTCAAGCACGCTAAACAGCTTGAAATCCCGGATGACCTTGGGCGAGAGATACTGGGCAATGAAACTCTCGTCCTTGAAGTTGCGCATGGCAAAATCCAAAGTCTTGATCCAATCGCTGCCGGCGATTTCCGGAAACCAATGACGGTCCTCGTCCGTGGGATCCTCACAGATACGACGAATGTCCGACATCATGGCGAAGCCCAGAGCGTACGGATTAATGCCGGAGAAATACTTGCTGTGATAAGGCGGCTGATAGATCACATTGGTATGGGACTGAAGGAATTCCAGCATAAAGCCGTCGGTGACCAAACCCTCCTCATACATCCGATTCAAGATGGTGTAGTGCCAGAAGGTCGCCCATCCTTCGTTCATCACCTTGGTTTGCCGCTGCGGGTAAAGATACTGGGCGATCTTTCGCACGATACGGATGATTTCCCGTTGCCAGGGTTCCAGAAGCGGCGCGTTCTTCTCAAAGAAGTACAGCAGGTTTTCTTCAGGCTCGGGTGGAAAGTTTGGCGTTTGCTCGGGAGTGAGTTTTTCTTTTTTCGGTATGGTGCGGAGCCAAAGATCGTTGATTTGGGATTGAAGATAAGTCTCCCGCTCCTTTTGTCTCGCCTGCTCCTCGTTCATGGACAGGGGCGGCGGCCGACGATAACGGTCCACGCCATAATTCATGAGGGCATGGCAGGAATCCAAGAGATCCTCCACCGCTTGCACGCCATAGCGCTCTTCGCATTCCGAGATGTAATTGCGGGCGAATACGAGGTAGTCAATGATGGCGTCGGCGCTGGTCCAAGTCTTGAAAAGATAATTGCCCTTGAAAAAGGAATTGTGGCCATAGCAGGCATGAGCGATGACCAGGGCCTGCATGGTCATGCTGTTCTCTTCCATGAGATAGGCAATACAGGGGTTGGAGTTGATGACCAACTCGTAGGCCAAGCCCATATAGCCGCGCCGGTAGTTCTTCTCCACCGACAGGAACTGCTTCCCGAACGACCAGTGCGGGTAAAACACCGGCATGCCGGTGCTCGAATAGCAGTCCATCATTTGTTCGGAGGTAATGACCTCGATCTGGTTGGGATAGGTATCCAGGCCATAATCGGCCGCGATCCGCCGAATTTCGGTATCGTAGTCTTGTAAGAGCTCAAAGGTCCATTCGGAGCCTTCTGATATTGGTTTGCGGCTCATGCGCGCTGCTTTTTGAAAAGCTCCCGGAATACGGGATAAATGTCCGCGGCCCCGTAGATGGGCTGGAGAGCGAAGTTGGGCCAGCGTTCGGCCACTTTCTCGTACTCCATCCACAGGCTGTGCGGCTCATGGTTGTTGATTTCGATGTAGGCGTAGTACTGCACGGAGGGCATGATCTCCTCGGAGAGGATTCGAAAGCAGTTGCTCGAATCCTCCGGCCAATTATCGCCGTCCGAGGCCTGGGCGCCGTAGATATTCCAGTCACGGCTCGGATAACGTTCGCGGATAATATCCCGCATCAGATCCAGAGCGCTGGAAACGACGGTGCCGCCGGTTTCCCTTGAATAGAAAAAGTCCTGCTCATCCACTTCCATCGCTATCGTATGGTGACGGATGAATACCACATCGGTCCTTTCGTAGTTGCGGGTTAGAAACAAATAAAGCAGCAGGAAAAAACGCTTGGCCAGGTTTTTCTTGATTTCATCCATGGAGCCCGAGACGTCCATCAGGCAGAACATCACCGCTTGGGTGCTGGGCTTCGGCACCTGGACGCGGTTGCGGAAACGGAGATCGAAGGTGTCGATGAAGGGCACGGCCCCGATCTTTTGCTCCAAGAAAGTGATTTCCTCCCGCAACGCTTCGATGCGCGCCTCGTCCGGCTCGTCCGAGCGGAGCAATTCGCTCAATTCTTCCTCAAGCTCTCTTTTGCGGTCCTGAGCTGGCGCCCGCAACGCGGTTCGCCGGGCGAGCGCTTCCCTCATGGAGCGCACCACGTGCAGATTGGACGGCGAGCCGTCGGAGGTAAAACCTGCCCGCTGGCTCTTGAACGCGGCTTCCCGGGCCAACTGGCGTTTTACCAGGTTGGGTAGTTCCAGATCCTCGAAAATGAATTCGAGAAATTCGTCTCGCGACAATTCGAATACGAAATCATCCAGACCCTCTCCAGAGCCGCTGGCCTGGCTGCCTCCGCCGCCCGCACCGGATTCAGGACGTGGTACCCTATCGCCGGAAATGAACTCCTTGTTACCCGGCTGTACGACCTCTCGTCGTCCTCCCCGGCCGTGGCGGAATATCGGCTCGGAGATATCCTTGGCGGGAATCTGAATGTTTTCGCCTCGATCGATGTCGGTCACCGAGCGCTTGGCAACCGCGTCCGCCACCGCCTTGCGGATTTGGCCGCGAAAACGCTGGAGAAAGCGCTGTCGGTTGACGGCGCTTTTGTTTTTGGGGTTCAGTCGACGGTCTATAAATTGGCTCATGGACTTTTGACTAGGTCAATAGGATGGGCCATGGCGATAAACCGGAACCCATCATGAAAGCGGCTCAGAATGAACGATATTCCGCGCATCCCGCTTTCGCCGCAGACTTAAGACGACTTTCTCACCCGCAAATACCATTCGCACAGCAATCGCACTTGTTTTGGCGTATAGCCTTTTTGCACCATACGATTTACGAATTCCTCGTGCTTCTTGTGATCATCCGCCGACGCCTTAGCGTTGAAGGAAATCACCGGCAAAAGTTCCTCCGTGTTGGCGAACATTTTCTTCTCGATGACCGCCCGGAGCTTCTCATAGCTGGTCCAGGCCGGATTCTTGCCCGCGTTTCTGGCCCGAGCCCGCAGCACGAAGTTGACTACCTCGTTGCGGAAATCTTTCGGGTTACTGATGCCCGCGGGTTTCTCGATCTTCTCCAACTCTTCGTTGAGGGCGCGGCGGTCGAAGCTCTCGCCCGTGTCGGGATCGCGATATTCTTGATCCTGAATCCAGAAGTCGGCATACGTCACGTAACGGTCAAAGATATTCTGACCGTATTCGGAATAGGATTCCAGGTAGGCCGTCTGAATTTCCTTGCCGATAAACTCCACATACCGCGGTACCAGGAATTCCTTGATGAAGCGGAGATAACGTTCCTGAATTTCCGGTGGAAATTGCTCCTGGGGGATCTGTTGTTCCAAGGTATAAAGCAGATGCACAGGATTAGCCGCGACTTCCGAATGATCGAAGTTGAATACCTTGGACAATATCTTGAAAGCAAAGCGGGTGGAAAGCCCGGACATACCCTCATCGACCCCGGCGAAGTCACGGTATTCCTGATACGACTTCGCCTTGGGATCAGTGTCCTTCAGGTTTTCGCCATCGTAAATCCGCATCTTGGAGTAGATGTTGGAATTCTCTGGTTCCTTGAGGCGCGACAACACCGCAAATTGCGCCAGCATCTTCAAGGTGTGGGGCGCGCACGGCGATTCCGACAACGAACTGTGGGTCAAGAGCTTCTCGTAAATTTTGACTTCTTCCGAAACCCTGAGGCAATACGGCACCTTAACCACATACACACGGTCTAGGAAGGCTTCGTTGTTCTTATTGTTCTTGAATTGCAGCCATTCCGATTCGTTGGAATGGGCCATGATGATGCCTTCGAAGGGGATGGCCGAGAGTCCTTCGGTGCCCTTGTAGTTCCCCTCCTGGGTGGCGGTCAAGAGAGGATGCAGCACCTTGATGGGGGCCTTGAACATCTCCACGAATTCCATGATGCCGCGGTTGCCGAGGCAGAGGCCGCCGGAATAGCTATAGGCATCGGGATCATCTTGGCTGAACCGCTCCAGCTTCCGGATATCTACCTTGCCCACCAGCGATGAAATGTCCTGATTGTTCTCATCCCCCGGTTCGGTCTTGGAAACGGCTCGTTGATCTAGAATTGACGGCCGTACCTTGACGACCTTGAACTTGGTGATATCACCGTTGTACTCGTGCAGGCGCTTCACCGCCCAAGGCGACATAATCGTATTGAAATAACGGCGAGGAATCCCGTACTCGGATTCGAGAATTCTGCCGTCTTCTTCGGGATCGAACAGGCCCAATGGCGATTCCCAGATCGGCGAGCCCTTGATGGCATAGAACGGCACTTGCTCCATCAATTGCTTGAGCTTTTCAGCTAATGAAGATTTACCTCCGCCAACAGGCCCTAGGAGATAGAGGATCTGCTTGCGTTCTTCCAGTCCTTGGGCTGCGTGGCGGAAATACGCCACGATCTGCTCGATGGTTTCCTCCATTCCGAAAAAATCGGAAAATGCCGGGTAGCGCTTGATGATTTTATTAGCGAAGATACGCGACAACCGCTGATCAAGCCGGGTGTCGACCAACTCGGGCTCGCCAATGGCGATCAACATGCGCTCGGCGGGGCTTGCATAGGCAATCGGATTTTCACGGCAGATTTCGAGAAATTCTTGCAGTGAATATTCCTCTTCCCGGCTTTTTTCATAACGTGACTGATAGTGATCGAAGATACCCATAAATCGAGTGCTCCTCTGCTTTAAGCAGATGCTCTAAAAAGGTGTCCGGCTGTATCGAAAAAAATACAAAAAGTGACGGTCGAATTTCTCGTCATTTTCTGCGCGACGAGAAGGCAGCGCAATGATTCCTAAATCAATCATACCAAAGGATGCACGCGGGAAAGCCCTGCGGCACTGCGGTCTTTCACCGTCTAAGACGTAGCCTATCATAATTCGTTCCTACCCCGCGCAGTCTCCAGAGAAAATCATGTTGAGCCGTTTTGCCACTCCCGAAGCGACTCATCGGAGGATTCCTTTAAGGAAGGTGCTTGGCAGGTAAGTCTCCTAAGCGGCGGAATGGCGCGAGACAGTGCTGGGATCTAAGCTGATTTTCAGGAAGCCTTAGGAGCCAAGGAGATCTAGCGCTATCGGCACGACGGCTGATCTCGGATTCTGCTCAGGCGAAGGCTGTTAAGGCCTAAGAAACATCGTAGCCGTTGCTCGCCAATCAAACTGTACTTGTGTTCTTCGAATGAAATACCTTACTAACTTAAGCTAACTATTGGGCAAGGCTAGGGAACTCCTCTCTTGAGGTCTATGTCGCATTTAAATGTTCGACCGAATTAACGGCCCATGACCGCCTCAATGCTTATTACATCGCGCTCAGCGCGGTCTAAAATGTGAGCATCGTAAAAACTAAAATAGGGGCACCTCATGAGCGACCTCGAACTCGGTGTTGTTGGCAATTGTGCTTTCAGCGCGCTCATTAACCGGAAGGGACGAGTTGTTTGGTGCTGTCTGCCACGTTTTGACAGCGATCCCTTGTTTTGCAGTTTGATCAATGGCGATGAAGAAACCGTCAAGGACGGCTTCTTCGACGTGCTGATCGATGATTTCGCATACAGCGAACAGCACTATGAGCCTAACACCGCCATTCTGGTTACTACGCTGTATGATCAGCATGGCGCGGCGGTGGAAATCACCGATTTTGCGCCGCGCTTTAAACGTTATGATCGCATGCACCGGCCCCAGCGATTAATCCGGCTGCTCAAGCCCCTACACGGTACTCCTCGCATCAGGATCAGGCTGCGTCCGACGCATAATTATGGCGCGGCTCCGATGCGGATGGTTCACGGCTCGAACCACATTAACTATGTGGGGCATAACGTGATTTACCGTCTAACCAGCAACGTGCCGGTTTCTTTCATTCTCGACGAAGTTCCTTTTCTGCTGGAGGAATCCGCGGCGCTGATCTTCGGGGCGGATGACCCATTGCGCTATTCAGTCGCCGAAGCCACCCGCGAGAGCTATGAGCAGACCCTCCATTACTGGCGGGATTGGGCTCGTTCTCTATCAATCCCCTTCGAATGGCAAGCGGAAGTAATTCGCGCCGCCATCACTTTGAAATTATGCTGTTTTGAGGAAACGGGTGCTGTGATTGCCGCCATGACCACCTCGATTCCAGAAGCGGCCGATACCGAGCGCAACTGGGATTACCGCTATTGTTGGCTACGCGACGCTTATTTCGTCATCAATGCACTTAACCGCTTGGGCACCACCAAAACCATGGAGGAATACCTGCGGTACATTGCCAATATTGCCGCCGGAGCCAGAGAAAGTACTCTACAGCCAGTCTATGGGATCGCGCTTGAATCGAAGTTAGTGGAAAGGGAAATTAAAACGCTTTCAGGGTATCGGAATCACGGCCCGGTACGGGTCGGCAATCAGGCCTATGAACATATCCAAAACGACGTCTATGGCAGCGTCATTATGGCTGCGACTCAGGCTTTCTTCGACCGCCGCTTGGCTCATCCGGGCGACCGCCGATTGTTCGAGCGGCTGGAAAACTTGGGTTATCAATGCGCCAAACTCTACAACCAGCCGGATGCCAGTCTGTGGGAATTCCGCGGCATCGCGCGCGTGCATACCTTCTCGGCGGTGATGTGCTGGGCCGGCTGTGATCGCCTTTCCCGAATCGCTCACCGCATGGAACTGCATGACCGTGCCCATTATTGGCAATCCCAGGCCGAGCGGATTCGTATGGAAATCTTGGAACAGGCGTATGATTCGACGCGAAACACCTTTGTAGGCAGCTTCGGCGGCTCGGAGCTCGATGCCAGTTTGCTGCTGCTCCACGATCTTCAATTCCTCGAAGCAGAGGATTCGCGTTTTATCGGCACCGTGGAAGCTGTGGAGAAGGAACTGCGCCGCGGCAATCACATGATGCGCTATATAGAACAGGATGATTTCGGCGCTCCCAAAAACGCTTTCAATATCTGCACTTTCTGGTTAATCAGCGCCTTAGCGGCCATTGGGCGCAAGGAGGACGCTCGAGCCATCTTCGAAGACATGCTGAAGTGCCGGAATCACCTGGGGCTGCTGTCCGAAGATACCGATCCCGGAACTTCCGAAATGTGGGGAAACTTTCCGCAAACGTATTCCATGGTCGGCATCATTCATTCGGCCGTGGTGCTGTCTAAACCTTGGGAACAGGCGTTTTGATCTCAAGACTGCGGAAACAGCGAGGCCACCTCTCGATGCTCACCCCTTAAGTTTTAAGGATGGCAAGATTTAATTTTCAACTTCTAACTCCACATCTTCGGAGTGGTGGTGCACATGATTATGGCTAGCGGAATGGTGGTCATCCGCCTGTTGCAGGCTCTTTACGCCAACACCATATTGGTAGACCATCAATCCGCCGAGATCGGCTGCGAAAAACAGACAAACGCCGACGATTCCCGCCACTATTAAATGCAGCGCTTGCGCCATGGCCGAAAACCGCGTACCGACTACAGCTCGCCATACAGCCAAGGCCCCGGATAAGGTGGCTACCGTTAAGCCAAGGCGCTCATGCCACTCCAGAATATGGTGCACCTCGGCGCTATGGGGGACGCTATCCGCGGCAATCAAGCCCGCTGTCGCGGCCACCAGAGCGCCCGCAGCTCCGAAATAGAGCATGCCGCTGGCAATCTGCCGTATTGTAACGCTGCGGACGCTTAGTCCAATCACCTCGAGCAGCAGGAAGCCGGTTAGGAAGGCTATAGGGAAATGTACGATGAAGGGATGTATATTGGAACCAAGCGCCTCGATGCCTGCTACCGGATTCCACGACGAACCCGGCCCTAATCCTTGATTCACAAGCTCCAATAGGCTGTCGATAAAACCCACGAATCCGCCACCCGTATGGCTATCGCCATCTCCGTGCGCCATAGGAACTATTGAACTATTCGCAAGCCATTCCGGAGTTAAGAAAGAACTAAACATGATAATAAATCCTAAAAACGAGGCAGTTAGTGATTGGAGTTCAGCTTACCATCACTTTCAGGCTGACTCTGCTCCGCTTAGTCATTCGTTACACGCGCAAGTTTCGCAAAAAAACACTATTTTCCGAAACCGCTCGAGTGAAGTGGGCCTTTGTGTTCGCCGTCTCAGCCAGCGATCAGCTGTTTCATGCACGCTCTTCAACTGAAATTTTCGAAGGGATTGATACTGTTTTTGTGACTTAATGGGAATCTATAGAAAACTTAAGCTATCACAGACTAGAAGCAAAAGGCGCCGTTTGATAAGACTTAATTTCTTCCCCAAATAAAGTTATTGAAAGCTTAGGACAAGATTAATCTACCATCTAGCGTTCTCAGCATTAGGCGTCTATGGACGGGCAATCGCGACTATGATTTCCTCCCGCACTCTTCCTAACTCAAGCGAGCCAACTCTATAAAGAGCCCTGTCTAGTAGCATCTTTAATTATTAATAACTTATGGCATTTTTGAATTCCTTAGTTTCAATTTGCATGACGTTCCTCAGGATAGTTTGCTCTGGCATATGCTTGAATTGCTCGTATCTATTGGGTGCTGGAACTAATAATGAGTGAGAGCCACTCTATTTTTTTCATTAGGAAGTAATTCCAGGATTGCTCTGTTTTGGATCCGGTTCGTAGGCTTGGCTAAGTCCATTAAGGCGCGAAGATGTGGGATCGTTCCACGGTGATAAACGGTATCGTCTATTGGTGCGGCGTCGAACTTCTGCTGCTGCTATTCGGGCGGCTGACGGCTTTACCATCTCTTTTTGACCTGCACATTCAGGCGCGCCTCGCGGAAGCGCGCAGTGAATTTATCGACGAATTCTTCCGCACGATCACTTGGGCTGGTTCACTCTACCTATTGTTTCCCGCCACCGCCGCAGCGGTGGTATGGATGGTAAAAAAGGGATGGAGGCTGGATGCCAGGCGATTAGGTCTGAGCCTGTTCGGCGTGGTGGCCGGCGTTTATTTAGCCAAGGAAATTGGGGCCAAGCCTCGCCCGAGTTTGTGGCCTGTTCTGATTCCGGGACCATCAAGCTTTTCCTTTCCTAGTGCTCACACGGCCCAAATCGTCGCGGTTACCGCTGCCATATGTTTCATTCGGCCGTCTTGCCGCAATCATTACCGCTGGTTTCTGCTGATTATCTTGGGAATACTTCTAGCCAGCGCGGTTAGCATATCCCGGATGTATTTACAGGCTCACTACCTGTCGGACGTCGTGGGGGGCGCCGGTTACGCGGTCTGCTGGGTTCTGGCCTTAGAAAGTTTGCTTCGAAGGCCCAGCGAAGATAGCCCAAGAAACTGTATTACAGGGTAAACAAGTGTGGCCAATATGCCCATCAAAAAGCAAATGGCTCTGCAGTAATATACCGCTTCCTTTCTCTACTCCGAGGCAAAGTCGTTAACCTAGATATTTCTTGAAAAGCGAGCGGCATCGACCCGTCTCTTAATTCAAGAGGATTAATGGGGGCTGCGTTTGGCGTCTCAGGTCTTCACCTGAAAATGCGCTAAAGAGCTTGCTTCCTGGCTCTGAATCATGGGTATTACATCCCTCCGCCTAGTCCGAGCACTCGCGCAGCGGGTAAGGTTAAGGATTTCTTGTATTCTCAAGATTGCTCCGACTGAATGATTCGGTGGGTCCATCTCAAAAAGATGAAGCGCTCCGCGCGGAGGCGGCATCGAGCCTGCCGTGAGGCTGATGTAACGTCTCCGTTTGAGCATGGGCGAAATAAATTACGAAAATGCCCGCGGCAATGAGGCCGATCTGTTGGAGCGCGGCACGCGCCGTGGTGCGCTGATGCAGGCTGGGGATGAGGTCGGCCACCGCAATGTAGACGAAGCTCGAGGCCGCGAGCGCTAGAAAGTAGGGCAGGGTTCCATGCCAATGTTCCAGACTGAAATAGGCCAGAATGCCGCCGATCAGCGTGGATAGGCTAGACAGCATATTGTAGAACAGTGCCTTGGCGCGGCCGTAGC
Organism: Methylococcaceae bacterium; assembly: GCA_902810705.1. Classification (GTDB taxonomy): domain Bacteria; phylum Pseudomonadota; class Gammaproteobacteria; order Methylococcales; family Methylococcaceae; genus CADDYU01. Next base: position 32,794 of record CADDYU010000016.1, on the reverse strand, counting down.
CGCTCTGGAGAAGAATTGCAAAGTCGCCGACCTCTTGGGGAATTTCGTGGGCGACGACCGCGAGGCTGGTAACCACTCCCAAGTGTACGTCCGTTAAAAAGGCTGCCGCGATGAGCACGCCGTCGACAAAATTGTGAATCGCGTCACCCAAGATGATTAGGGTGCCGGCTGGTTGATGGAAATGCTTGTCGGTATGGGTTTCGCAATCGCTTGCATGGCAGTGGCGCCACAGCAGCAGTTTTTCCAACAGGAAAAACCCCAGGATACCTACCAGCACCGTGGCCAGAATGCTTTCCACGTGGCCTTCGCCGATTGTGTTTAAGGCTTCCGGCAGGAGATCCATGAACGCGACGCTCAAGAGGGCTCCAAGCGCGAAGCTGACGCCATGAGGTAGTACCCGGGGATGATGGTGTTCGGGAATCAGCAGAAAAATGCCGGCCGCGGCGACGCTAAGCAGGCCGCCGATCAGGGTAAAGATAATGATCCAGAGAAGCAGGGTCATGAGGGGGATTTTTCTTAACTATTCTATTCGCGCCAGATCAGGGTAGCCATGCGGCCGGTGACGCGATCACGGCGGTAGGAGAAAAAATCATCGGTCTGGCCATAGGTGCACCAGCCGCCACCATGGATTTCGAAGATGCCGAACCGCTCCAAGGCGATGCGGGCCAGCCCATAAATGTCCGCCAGGAATTTGCCTGCTCCGGCCTTGCGGAAGCCCTTGGCGAATTCGGAACCCTTTCGGACAAACGCCTCCCGTACTTCGGCGCCCACTTCGAAAGCCTCGGGGCCGATGGCGGGTCCAAGCCAAGCCAGGAGATCGCGAGCTTCTAGTGCCGCGGCCGCCGCTTCGATCACTCCGCTTGCCAGCCCTTTCCAGCCGGCATGCACCGCCGCAACGGCCATGCCATCTCGGGAGCAAAGCAGGACCGGTAAGCAATCGGCGGTCAGTACCGCACAGACGACGCCGGGCTCGCGGGTGTAGGCGGCGTCGGCGGTCCGGTCTTCCGCCAGATCGGCACGGATCGCGCGAGTGCCATGCACCTGGTTCAGCCAGATTGGCTCGGATGGCAGGCTCAAGGCGGCGGCCAGACGGCGGCGGTTTTCCGCCACCCGGTCCGGATCATCACCCACGTGAGCGCCGAGATTGAGGGAAACGTAGGGACCTGCGCTCGTTCCACCGCCGCGCAAGCTGCTCGCGGCGCGAATGCCGAGCGGCGCGGGCCAATCCGGCTCGATCCAAGCCAACTCCATCAGCCGCGCCTTAGAGCGTTCAGCAAGGCTGCGAAATCCGCCGGAAGCGGCGAATGCCACTCGCAGGGATCACCGGTCTCAGGATGCTCCAGTCTCAGAGTTTCAGCGTGCAAGGCTTGGCGTTTGAAGCCCCGCAAAGTTTCGATCAGGGCTGCGCTGGCTCCGGACGGTAGCCGCAGTCGGCCGCCGTAAACCGGATCGCCCACCAGCGGATGATGGATATGAGCCATGTGGACGCGGATTTGATGAGTGCGGCCGGTTTCCAGCTTGACCCGGAGAAGAGTGTGATGGGGAAACCGCTCGGCCAGCCGGTAATGGGTAATGGCCGGCTTGCCCGTCTCGCGCACGGCGAAGCGCTTGCGATCCGTGCCGTGCCGGCCGATGGGCAGATTCACCGTGCCGCCGCCGGTCAGCGCGCCTTGCACCAGGGCCAGATATCCCCGCTGCACGGTTCGTTCTTGGAGCTGGGTCACCAGGGATGTATGAGCGGGCAGGGTCTTGGCGACCATCAACAAACCGCTGGTGTCCTTGTCGATGCGGTGCACGATGCCGCAGCGGGGAATGCCGGCCAGGCTTTGGCAGTGATGCAGCAGGGCATTCTGTAAGGTGCCGTCCCGGTGGCCGGCGGCGGGGTGCACGACCAGCCCCGCAGGCTTGTCGAGAATCAGAATTGCGTCGTCCTCGTAAACGATGTTCAAGGGGATGTCCTGGCTTTCGATCCCAGCGACATCTTCCAGCTCGGCCCGCATCACGATCCGTTCGCCACCCAGCAGCCGGTGCTTGGGCGCCTGCACTTCACCATTCACCACCGCCGCGCCGTTCTTGATCCAACTTTGTAGCCGGCTTCGCGAAAAATCCGGAAAGAGTTCGCTCAAGACTTGATCCAGGCGCAAGCCGGCGAGATCGGCAGGTACTTCAGCGGTGAGGAGGCGGATGGAATTCACTTCTATTGGTTTAGGCGTTCAAGTTATACTGCGTTGATTGCTGTCATCGTGCCGGTCATGGTTCTGTTTTTTCGTTTTTTGCCTATCCCGCATTCCGTCCTGTCGGTTCTATTGGTGTTCGGCATGCTGTTGGGTGGCTGTGCCACCACTAAGGATGAAACCACCGACGAATACGCCGATTGGACGGCGGAGCAGTTTTACACGGAGGCGAAGCGGGCGCTGACCGAGAAGCGATACGAAAAGGCAGTGAGGCTCTACGAAAAGTTGGAAGCGCGCTATCCGTTCGGCAAGCACGCGACCCAAGCTCAGCTCGATATCGCCTATGCCTATTACAAGAACGACGAGCCGGAGTCCGCCATCGCGGCGGCGGACCGCTTCATCAAGCTGAACCCGACTCATCCGAACGTCGATTACGCCTACTACATCAAGGGTCTGGTGAATTATAACCGAGGCATCAGCTTTATCGATCGCTTTCTTCCCACCGATCCCTCCCAGCGCGATCCTGGTTCCGCGCTGGATGCCTACAAGGATTTCGAGGAATTGATCAATCGATTTCCGAACAGCCGGTATGTGGACGACGCCAGGCAACGCATCGTTTCCCTTCGCAATAATCTCGCCATGTACGAAATCCACGTCGCCGATTTCTACATGCGTCGTGAGGCCTATCTCGCGGCGGCCCGGCGCTGTGCCGAGGTGATCCGAAGATATCAGAGGACCCAGGCCGTGCCGCGCGCCTTGCAGATCCTTGAACAGGCTTATCGCAAGCTGGAAAAGAACGATCTAGCGGACGACGTGGCGCGGATTTATGCCTTCAATTACGCGAAGGGCGTACCGGGGCCCGCCAAGGAACTGGTCTACGAGCCTTCCGCCGTGGAACGCATCTGGCAATTCATCGGCTTAGAAAAGTAGCGCTCCCATACCCTCAAGACGAACCTGATGCTCCCCGCCCTATGACTGCTTCCCTGCCCCTCGACGTGCTGTGTGTGGGACACGCCTCCTATGACTTGGTCTTTGCGGTGCCTCGCCATCCCGAGGCCGACGAAAAGATGTTCGCCGACGATCTCATCGCCTGTGGTGGCGGGCCGGCGGCCAATGCCGCGGTGACCGTGGCGAGGCTTGGCTACCGGGCGGCCTTCGCTGGGTATCTGGGCGATGATCCCTACGGGGACTTGCACTGCGCCGAACTGCGCCGGGATGGCGTATTCGTCGAGCTTATCGTGCGCGGCCCCGCGCCGACGCCGCTCTCGGTGGTGCTGGTCAAACCCGACGGTCACCGGGCTCTGGTGAACTACAAGGGCGAGACCCGCCAGCTCCCGCAGCACGCTATCGACTTTTCGGCAGTCGACCCCAAAGTCATTTTATTTGATGGCCATGAGCCTCAGGTTTCTCTTCCTCTGGCGCGGAAAGGCGTTCCCACCGTGCTGGATGCCGGCTCGCTGCACGCGGGAACCGAGGCGCTGATGTTTGCCGTGGATTACTTGGTGTGCTCGGAAAAATTCGCTCGCGAGTGGCTGGGCGCGGCCGATCCGGATCGGGCTTTGGCCAAGCTGGCGGAGCGTTCACCCGCGGTCGTGATCACCTTGGGCGAGGCGGGCTTGGTATGGAGAAAAGGCGGAGAGTCGGGCCGATTACCGGCCTTTACCGTGGCAGCGGCCGACACCACGGGGGCGGGTGATGCTTTTCACGGTGGCTTCGCCGCGGCGCTCGCGGCCGGTCAGGAATGGCGGGATAGCTTACGCTATGCGAGCGCGGCCGGAGCTCTGTGTTGCGCGCGATTGGGCGCGCGTCTGGCGATTCCGGATTGGCACCAGCTCGAAAACTTTTTGAGAGAAATAGAATAATTCGTTCAGCCAACCTAAAGAAGATATTGACTTTGCTGAAAATCCCTTTGAAGCTTTAGAGGCTTCAAAGTAGTAGGAGCTTCAGCTTTCATCACGGTTGGGCTTACAGGATAGAGACACCGACAATTTGTTGGCTCCGAAGGCGGAGCCGATCATCAGTTCTTGATCTTCGTGCCGTTCGTTGAGCAGCTGATGGGGTTCTTTTGAGAATGGCACGACGCTATATGTACGGGTGTTTTTCGATGACGAATATCTATGTCGGCAATTTGTCTTATCAGCTCACCAGCGAAGAGCTGCGCGAAGCCTTCGAGCAGTACGGCGAGGTGAGTTCCGCAAACGTGATAATCGATAAGCTTACCGGGCGCTCCAAAGGCTTCGGGTTCGTCGAGATGCCGGACCCAACCAGCGCCGAGGAAGCCATCAAACAGCTCGACGGCCAGCCGCTCAAGGGCCGGAATGTCCGAGTCAACGAAGCGCGTCCCCGCTCCGAAAGCCAATCCGCTTTTCCGCCCAGACGCGATCGGCGCGTTTGAGCGCCGCTTGCCGCCGCCTCTTCCGAGTTTAACGCTCGGAAGAGGCGGCTATCTGTCGGCTATGCCATAAACCGCCGCAGGTTTCTTTATCATTGCCTTTGGCTAAGGCGTTTTCTCCTCTGCCTTTCCAGAGCTTAGTTGGCCAGTAGAACGTTGGCCACCGAGCAAGCTAAAAAATACGCTAACTTTGTGGATGCTGTTTTCGCCTTACCGGATTTCTCTTCGAGATCTATTCTGGCGCCTGTTTCCCTATTCCTGAACTTCGATGAATCGATTCGCATCCATGAACGCCAAACAGTATCCAATTCTCGTGCTTGCCTTGAGTCTCCTGTGGGCGGCCGGCTGTGCCCACAAGCCCGTCGGCAGCGGTAAATACCTTTCCATGCATCGCCATCGGGCTTCGCCTCCGCCTGCCGTTTCATCACGTTCCGAATCCAGTCGCGAGCCCGATCAGCCGAACGGCCATTATGCCACTTCCGATCTCACCGGACCCTATGCCGATTATCCGGCGCTTGAGCGATTCATCGACAAAATGGTGAGTCGGCACGGTTTTTCCCGCGCGTACCTTAACGCTTTGTTTTCGCAAGTCCAGCGCAAGCAATGGACTCTGGATTATCTTGGTCGCGAATCCAAGCCCAGCGCCCCTCCTCGACCTGGCGCTTGGTCGCGCTATCGCGCCAAGTTTCTCACCGAAAAGCACATTTCCACCGGTGCCCGGTTTTGGTCTCAATACGCGTCCGCCCTCCAGCGAGCCCGTACCCAATACGGCGTCAACCCCGAGCACATCATGGGTATCATGGGGGTAGAAACCCTCTATGGTGGCAATCTCGGCAATCATCGAATCATCGACGCGCTGGCCACGCTGGCGTTCGACTATCCCCGCCGCTCGGCGTATTTTACGGATGAACTGGAGAGCTTTTTGGTTCTGACGCGGGACGAAGGAATTGATCCTGCCCAGCCGGTGGGCTCCTATGCCGGCGCCATGGGGCTTGGGCAGTTCATGCCCAGCAGCTTCTTGAAATTTGCGGTGGATTTCGATGGAGATGGGCGCAAGGACCTGTGGGATCCGGTGGACGCCATCGGCAGCGTCGCTCATTATTTTGTCCGCCATGGCTGGCATCCCGGCCGGCCGGTGGTCGTGCCGGCTATCGTCAGCAGCCCTGCGGCGCGCAGGCTGGAATGCGGTCTCGACACCCGCTATCCCCTCGTCTCCCTCATCCGTTACGGCGTCCGACCGCTGATAAGCTATCCTGGGGCCGAGAGCGTGCGGCTGCTGCGCCTCAGCACCATTTCCGGCGATGAATATTGGTTGGGTTACGACAATTTCTACGTCATCACCCGCTACAATCACAGCACCCACTATGCTATGGCGGTGCATCAATTGGCTGAGGCCGTGAAACAGCGTTATGCGCGGCTGGCCTTGGCGGCTCTCTAGGATCGGTCTAGCAGATCTTTAAGATCTTCCGATATCCCTTTCCGGCCACGAGGCCGGAAAGCGGCGACGCCCCACGAGGATTGGGCCCTCTCGGCGCCCTCACGCTTGCAAAAAACGCCTCTAAATTTTCACCGGACCGTCTCTTGAAAGAGATTGGTTCGCAGTCGCACTGGATCCGTCACATGCCGGCATGCGTGCGTGGGCTGAAGCTGACGATCGGTGGGTGAGAGGCTACTTCGTCGCCTTCTGCACGACGCTGTCGATCTTGTTGGCGCGTAGGTATTGCCGGACTTTGTCCGCATCGGCCAGCGTGGCGTAGGGGCCGATCTTGACTCGATACCAGGCGGTGTTGTCGAGTTTGATCATTTCCAGCTTGGCCTTGACCTTAATCTCGGCCAATCGGGCTTTGAGCCTCTCGGCGTCCTGTTGGAGAGTGAAGGAGCCGGCTTGCAGGAGATAGGTCGTCTCGGGCTTCTTGCCGAGGCTTTCCTCCCGTTTCATGATCTTGATTTCATTTTCCGGAATAATGACTTCCTTTTCCGGGAGAATTTTGTAGAAACTGAAACGAGGCTCTGGCGGCGCGGGTGCTCGCTGGGGCTTGCGCTCCGAGAACGCTTTGTCTTTAGCAGGGGCTCTTTGGGTCTCTTTGGAGGCTGGCGAATCCGAGGCCTCGGGCGATTTGGAGGGAGGCGGCGCAGCCTCGAGGCCGGCGGCGGGCGCGGTGGACTGGCCTTCGGGGTCGGCGGCGACATAAAGCCCCAGGGCTATGATCGCCGAAAGACCGGCGGCGGCTACGCCCGCGAGACGCAAGGTTCGCGCGGCGCGCGGCTTGCGCTGGCGGTAGGCGGGGATTCTGTGCTTGTAGTCCTTGGCCATGTCACTACATGGCTTCCGGCGCGGACACGTCCAGGAGTCCGAGGCCGTTGGCGATCACCTGCCGGACCGCGGCGATCAGGTTCAGGCGGGCGTCGCGCAAGGCCGCATCCTCCACCAGAAATTGATGGGCGTTGTAATAAGTGTGGAATTCGTAGGCCAGTTCCCGAAGGTAATGTACCAAATGATGCGGTTCGTGCTGAAGGGCGGATTGTTCGACGACTTCCGGGTAGCGGGACAAGGTGGTCGCCAGGGCGGCTTCGTGCGGCTCGGTCAGGCGGCCCAGGTGGGTCATGCCGTTCGCGAGGCTGCGTTCCCAGCCTTTCTCATCCAATTGTCGGAACACGCTGCACACCCGGGCATGGGCGTATTGAACATAGTACACCGGGTTTTCATTGGTGCGGGACGTGGCCAGCTTGAGGTCGAATTCCATATGCTGGTCGGATTTCCGCATGACGTAAAAGAACCGCGCCGCGTCCTTGCCCACCTCGTTCCGCAGTTGCCGTAGTGTCACGAATTCGCCGGAACGGGTGGACATCTGCACTTTTTCCTCGCCTCGGTAAAGCACCGCGAATTGCACCAACAGCACGCTGAGCTTGGCGGGATCGCCGCCCAAGGCTTCGATGGCCGCCTTGATCCGGGCAATATAACCATGGTGGTCCGCGCCCCAGATGTTGACGATCCGGTCGAAGCCCCGCTCCAGCTTGTTCATGTGGTAGGCGATATCCGAGGCGAAGTAGGTCATCTGGCCGTTTTCGCGCACCACCACCCGGTCCTTTTCGTCGCCGAGGCGGCTGGAGGCGAACCAGACCGCACCGTCTTGCTCATAGAGATAGCCGGCTTCCTTAAGCTTAGCCAGCGCCCGCTTCACGGCTTGGGTCTCGGTCAGGCCGCGCTCGGAGAACCATTCGTCATAGCGGACGCCGAATTCTTCCAGGTCCTGCTGGATGTCGTCGAGGATGCTGTCGAGGCCGGCGTCGAACACTGTCCGGTAGCCTTCCGGTCCCAGCAGGGTTTTGGTTTTCGCCACCAGGGCGTCGATGTGGGCTTCCTTGTCGCCGCCTTGAGGTTCGTCCGGAGGCAGATCCGCCATGACCTCCGCGGCCGGGCAACGGAATTTTTCGCCTTCGCGCTTACGGAGCCCCCAGGCGATGGTTCTGACGTATTCGCCCCGGTAGCCGTTGCTCGGAAACACCACGGTCTCGCCGCATTCCTCCAGATATCTGAGCCATACGCTAGCCGCCAGTATGTCCATTTGCCGGCCTGCGTCGTTGACGTAGTATTCGCGGTGCACGTTGAAGCCGACGGCGGCAAGCAGGTTCGCCACCACCGCTCCGTAAGCCGCTCCGCGCCCGTGACCCACGTGCAGGGGGCCGGTGGGATTGGCGGAGACGAATTCCACCTGTACCGCCTGTCCTGCGCCTACCGTGCTCCTGCCGAATTCGCGACCAGCGGCATGGATATCGCGGATGATCGAAAATTGGGCTTCCGAATCGATGAAGAAGTTGATGAAGCCGGGACCGGCGATTTCCACCTTTACTATGGCTGGATCCTCGGGTAGCGCGGCGATGATCTTCTCGGCGATCTGGCGGGGATGAGCGCGGGCGGCCTTGGCCAAGGCCATCGCGAGATTGGTAGCGAAATCGCCGTGCCTCGGGTCGCGAGCGCGCTCCACCTGTACGGAAATTTCGATCTCGGCGGATAGTTCGCCACGGGTTTTTAGAGCGGTAAGGGCGCTATTCAGGAAGGCTTCCAGGCGTTTTTTCATTCGGGAGAAATCGGGACGGGCGGAAACGTGCCGGTATTATCTAGAATCGCCGTCAGGCATGCAATGCGCTGCCGGATGCGGAATCCAGCGGCGCCTAAACCCGACGCGGCACGAGATTCCGTCCTCAAGAGGCTTCCGCCTGTGGCTCGCCGAATCGCTCGCTGCGTTCGGCGAGCCAGGCCAAATCTTTCCGCAGGGTGTCGACGTCTTGAGCGCAGCCGGCTAGCTTTTCGAGAAGGGCGCGAGCCGTTCGGTAATGGGCCAGCGCGCCCGCCTCGTCAGGCGTCCATTCCGCCGCCATGCCGAGCCTGATGTAGGCCGTCGCCATGTCCCGCGGGCCTACCCCGTCGGCCGGATGCGTGGCCGCCAAGGGCTCGGCGATGGCGAGATAGGCGCGGTAGTGTTCGGCCGCGCCGGGATAATCCTCCAAGGCCGTCAGTACATTGCCGATATGGTTATGGCATAAGGCCAGCTTGCGCCGCCATTCCGGATCACCTGACTCGATGGCCGCAACTTTCTCGATCGAGTCTCGTGCTTGGCGGTAGTGATCGAGCGCCTCCGCCAATGCCGCATGCTTCTGCAAGAAATCGCCTATCCTGATGTGGATCGCGGCGGCCGCCCGTGCATAGTTCGGTCGGGTTGGATATTTTTCGGCGAGTTCCTGGTAGAGGCCCAGCGCCGCCCGGAGCGCGTTCCAGGCTTCTCCCTCTTCGTCCCGGTGGAGGTGCAGAAGGGCCAAGCGCTCGTGGCTGGCCGCCAGCTCGAACCGGCGCTCGTCGTTGGACGGAGCTTTCGCGGCCAGGTGCGCCACGATCGCATGAGCGGCCCGATAGCTGCACAGCGCGCCCCCGGTATCGCCTTTTTGAAGCAGATCGCCGATCTTAATATGCTGCCGAAGAAGATCGCGCTGCTGTTCCGCCCCGTCCGGATCCTGCTTCGCGAACAAAGCCCGGACGCCGAGACTTTTCCGAAGGCAGTCCAGCGCCCCAGGCACATCGCCCCGGCTCGCCAAAAGGTCGCCGATCCGCTCCTGGACGCCCGCGAAATCGCGCTGCCGCCTTCCATTCTCGGGTTCCAGGGTCATAGCCCGAAGCAGATAGGCACCGATAGACCGGTAAGCGTTCAGTGCCTGCCGCCAGCTGCCCTGAGCCGAATCCATGTCGGCCAGGATAATGGCGAGCCGGACCCGGCGAGTCGTCTCCAAGGGATCCTCCGCTGCATCCACCGATCGGTTCTGCAAATCCTTGACCAGCATCCGGGCATGGGGCGCGAGAGGTGCTAGCCGCTCCCAGTCACGGCCGGGAACACACCGTTCGGCTACGCCATAAAGGGCCTTGAGCGCACCCTGCAGCAGGGCCTCTCGCCGCCTCGGTTCGGGATCGGCCCAGCGCATGGCGCGGGCGATCAAGGGTAAAACTCGAACGCCTCCCTCGGTCCGCTCCGCCAAGGACAGGCGCTCGAGGCCAGCCATTCCGGCTTCGGCATGGGCGCGGGCGGTGTCGGCATCCATGGTCTCGATCGGCGATTCATGGAGAAAAATGGCGAACGGACGGTTCTTCTTCGCTTCCCTGCTCAAACCGCTGCGCTGGAAGCACTCGGCGATGAAGTCCCCCGGCAGGACGGCTTCCGCCAGATCGGCGGCCAGGCGCAGCAGGTCGCGGACGGATTCGTCCGCCGCATGAATGGCGTACAGCACCAGAGCCGCGATACCGGCTTCGCGGCCTTTGGGCAATTCCCCGGCCAGCCGCGCGCCGATCTCCGCCGCCCAGCCGTGGTCATTCGTTTGCCGCCATAAGGCCGCGTAACGCCGGCGGCGATGATTCCGGTTCAGGCTCGCCAGCGCGCCTGCCAGGGCGAGGGGGAGAGCGTGGCGGCTCAGATCTTCAACCAGGGCGGCCGCCGCTTGCCGCTCGCTATCGCTGGCCGGCGGCATTTCGCCGGTCAGAAGGCGCAGCGCCGATACCTGATCCAAGGGCGACAGATGAAGAGGCTCGGCGCGCTGGTCATAGCCCCGGCTGCGGGTGAGGACCAGGGTCCGTCCCCAAGGCGCGGCGGGAGCCAGCCATTGCCGGAAAGCCGGGCCGTTCAGCCCGTCCGGCAGATCATCCACAATCCACAGAAAAGGCTGTCCGGCTTTCGCCAGCGCTTCTCCCAAATGGGCGGATAGCGCCGGAACAGTCAGCCCGGCCGGGTTGAACTTCGGAAAAAGCGGTCTCAGCAAAGCGCTGAGTTGCCATTTCAGAGGTGGATTTTCCGCCAATTCCGCGAGGCTGACGGCCGGCTTGGCCGCGCCGGCCGTCAGCCTGAACACGCCGCCGGGATAGGCCGGGCCGAAGCGGAAGGCATATTCCCGGGCCAGAGCGGATTTTCCCTGTCCGGCGCCACCGGAAACCACCGCCACCGGACCGGTTTCCCCGCCCGGGAGAACCGGCGGATTCAGGATGCTGTGGACGTCCCAGAGCTCCCGCTCTCGACCCTCGAATCGCGGAGCCGGGTTCCCGAGATTGTCCGAGGCTTCCCGCCAGCCTGGCGCCGTGAGCGAGCACTCTTCCCCCAGGATTCCAACCAGCTTGGAGCAGTGCGCTTGAAGCTTTTGAGCCAGCGCCGGAAAACTTGGCGCGCCCGGTCGCCCGGGTGCAGCCGAGAATAACAGCTCACGGAAGTGGACCGGGTAAATATGTTTCACCCCGGCTTCGGCATTGATCAAAAGGATGCGCTTGGCGTCGGCGCCAAAATCCCGTCGGCAGGCAATGAAAGCCGCCGCAAGCTGCCGCTGGCAGGCGCGGGATCTAAAGTACTCCGCCGAGCACCACGCCAGGAGGATCTCGGACGTCGGCAAGTCGGGCGGGAGACCAATATCGGTTCCGCCGTCGCTACAGCTATACGAGACACCTCGAGTTTTCAGAGCGGCGGCGAGTTGGTTGACGGCCTCCACGTCGCCGTGATGGAAGCTAATGAATACATCATGAGGTTCTGGCACGCGGTGGCTCCTGGCGTCGGGTGATGAAGCATGGATAAGTATTGCATTACCATTGTATCCTGATCGTACAGAGCCCCAGGGGCAAGCGGGCAGGTGTGTTCTGTGAATTTCTCCGGTGTTTTCTCCCTCTAATCTGTAGTTTTACAACCGGCCTGCCGGTTGAGGGATCGAGTTGCGGCAAAGGCCGCCGTTTTCACGGCAAGGATTACATCATCGGTTCGGCCGCGGAGGGAGGAGCCGAGGACTTCGAGGTCTTTCAATCTTAATTTTTCCGGGCCGCTGAAAGCGCTATGATGGCCAAAAAGCCCCGCTGGACGGTCGCTATTCATTCTTGGAGTATCGATCATGCAAATTCTTACGGATCAACATGAAGGCAAAACCGTGCTGCGCCTGAAGGAAGAGCGGCTGGACGCGCATAATTCCGGCGATCTTCGGGACGCCATCCTGAAACTCCTGGAAGCCGGCACCAGCCACTTGGTTATCGACCTAACGGATGTGCGATTCATTGACAGCTCAGGACTAGGTGCGCTGCTGTCGGGCTACAAGAACGCCTCGTTGCGATCCGGCACTTTCGTGCTCGCGGGTTTGCAGCCGCGGGTACAATCGATGTTCGAGCTGACTCGCCTGCACCGGGTGTTCGATATTTACCCCAACGTCGAGGATGCCCTAAGCAAGGCATGACCGGGAGCGCATCCATGAGCGCCCAGAGCGTGATCCAGCTGGAGATTGTGGTTCCGAATGAAACCCGTTATTTGAGCCTGATCGGGAACCTCGCCGAAGTGGTGGCCAAAACGCTGGAAAATTACACCGGCGACCGCGAGGCTCTCGCCTATCATCTCAATCTGGTGTTGACCGAAGCCATGGCCAACGCCATCGAACACAGCCCGCCCTCGAACAATGGACCGATGATGCGGGTGTGCATCTATATCGAAGGTAAGGACTTGCACATCCTGGTTTACGACCAAGGCCGAGGCTTCGACCTGGAATCCATCCCGGCGCCGGATTTTGAAGCCCTGAACGAGCGGGGGCGAGGCATTTTTCTGATCCGCTCGTTAATGGACGACGTGAGCTACCGCAAGACCGAGTGTGGCAACGTCCTGGAAATGCACAAGAAGCTTGGATGAGGCCAGGAACGCTGGCGCTAGGCGGAGCAAGCGCGAGCCGGGCCGAATCTTAGGTCGAACCCTTAACTGACACTTCCTAGGTTATCCGTGCACAGGATGGCTTTCCGCGCCTTCCCTGCGAAGGGAGCTCATGGAATCAAAACCAGCATTATGTCGTGGGAGCACCGCTTTATCGCCCATCTGCAACGCGCCGCCGACGAGACCCAGAGCAAATTCGCGCCGCTTGCCCGCGCGGAGTTGTTCTCGCCGGAATACCGCGCGGTCATTCCTCCGGAACTCGCCGTCCGCGACGCTCTGCAGCTTGACGAGCGGATCCGCAGCGGCGGCGAAGGCTTCGACCTTTGGGAGCCCCATCCGGGTCTCGGCGATCCCTACTATCGCTTGCAGGTTTACGGTGTGGGAAAGCGCAGCCTCGACGAAATCATGCCCTTTCTGGAGAACTTGGGCCTTAGAGTCATCGACCAGATTTCGTTCCGCCTGAATGCGGGTGAGCGGCCATTGCTCATCCGCAGCTTCTCGGTAATGCCCGCGACGGAAATCAATGCTCTGATTCCGCGCAAGGCGCCTCTACTGGAGGCGTTGCACGCCCTCTTGTCCGGCTGGGTGGAGAGTGATGCCTTGAACGGCCTGCTGCTCGCCACCGGGCTGTCCTGGCGGGAAATCGACGTGTTCCGGGCTTACCGCAATTATTACTTCCAGCTGGGCAGCCGCTTCGGACGATTCCGCCTTCACAAGGCGCTGCTCTCCAACGCTAAGGTGGCCGAGTTGCTGTTCCGCTATTTCGAGAACCGCTTTAAGCCCGACGGGCGTTGGGCCAGTCCTGCCCAACGGGAGGAAGAGGCGCTGTCCCCGATCCGAATGGAACTTATTTCGGCACTGGATAGCGTCGCGGACGCTAACGAGGACCGCATCCTCCGCGACTTCTTCAATCTCATCGATGCCACCCTTCGCACCGATTTTTACCGCCCGAGAAAGCCGTCGGACCATGCCATTGCCTTGAAAATCAGCAGTCTCGGCGTGATCAACATGCCGGCGCCGAGGCCTCTTTTTGAGATCTATGTCCATTCACAATTGATGGAAGGCATACATCTGCGCGGCGCCAAGGTGGCCCGGGGTGGCATCCGCTGGTCGGATCGGCCCGACGACTTCCGCAGCGAGATTCTGGATCTCATGCAAACCCAGATGATCAAGAATGCCCTGATCGTGCCGCTGGGAGCCAAGGGCGGATTCGTCCTAAATCTCAAAAGCACGAATCCGGATGAGCACAGCCGCCTGGCTCGCGAGGCCTACGCCACCTTGATTCGGGGCCTCTTGAATCTGACCGACAATCGGGTCGGCAGCCTCATCGAGCCGCCGCCGAAGATCGTGGCGTACGATGCCGCCGATCCCTACCTGGTGGTGGCCGCCGACAAGGGCACCGCGCGGCTCTCCGACAGCGCCAACAGCATCGCCGCCGATTACGGCTTTTGGTTGGGCGACGCTTTCGCCAGCGGCGGCTCGCATGGTTACCATCACAAGCGGCTCGGCATCACCGCCCGCGGCGCTTGGGTATGCGTGCAGCGGCATTTCCGCGAGGCCGGACAGGACATCGAAACCCGGCCGTTCAGAGTGGTGGGCATCGGCAGCATGGATGGCGACGTGTTCGGCAACGGGATGCTGCTGTCGGAAAACATCCGGTTGCTGGGCGCCTTCGGTAGCAGCCATATTCTTCTCGATCCGAACCCCGATCCTTTAATTTCCTACCGCGAGCGAAAACGCCTGTACGATCTGCCCGGATCGAGTTGGAACGATTACGACCAGCGGCTCATCTCCGCAGGGGGCGGCGTGTTTCGGCGCGACGCCAAGAACATTCCGCTGTCGCCCGAGGTTCGCGCCTGGCTGGGCGTGCACCGCTCTTCGGTGGACGGCGAAGGCTTGATTCGGCTGCTGCTGACGGCGCCGGTCGACTTGCTCTGGCTGGGCGGCATCGGCACCTATGTCAAGGCGAGCTTCGAGACCCACGAGGAGGCGGGAGACCGAGCCAATGACTCGGCTCGGGTGGATGCTCTCCAGGTCCGGGCCAAGGTGGTGGGGGAGGGCGCCAATTTGGGCTTTACGCAAAAGGCTCGAGTCGAATACGCCTTGGCGGGCGGTCGGATAAACACCGATGCGGTGGACAATTCCGGCGGGGTGGATTTGTCCGATCATGAGGTCAATCTCAAGATTCTCATGGAATTGCTCCGCCACCGAGGGGCGATCGCCGGAGAGGAGGAGCGCAACCGCTGGCTGTCGGAGCTCACCGAGGACGTGGTTCGGTCGGTGTTGGCGAATAATCACGGGCAGAGTCTTTGCTTATCCCTGGACCGGGAACGATGCCTGCGGGATGCCGGGCCTTTTCTCGACGTGGCCGACCGGTTGGCGAATGCCGGACTGCTGGACCGCGCCGTGGAGTCCTTTCCTGCTCGCAAGGAAGTCCTGGCGCGCGGGAGCCTCGGGCTGGCCCGTCCGGAACTCGCCGTGCTCATGGCTTACGCGAAGCTGGCCCTGAAGCGGGCGCTGCTCGACAGCGACAGTTTCCTCGCCGAACCTTGGACATTCGAGCTTCTGGCCGCTTATTTCCCGGCTCCGGTTCGGGAGCGGTTCGGGAATCATTTACCGGGCCACTCCCTGGCCAAGGAGATCGTCGCCACCTTGGTCTGCAATACGATCATCGGTCAGGCGGGGGCCGGATTTCTGGCCTGGGTGGACGAATTGGAGCCCGCCCCATTGGTCCGGGCCGTGGGCGCCTATCTGCTCTTCGATCGCATCGTGGGGGGCGGCACGCTACGACGAAAGCTCTATGGCCTTGATGATCGAATCCCGGCCGGCCGCCAATATGCGCTGCTGCTGCGCTTGGAAGATCTCCTGGCCGATTTCTGCCGGTGGGCGCTGCAGGAGAACCATGCCTCGTTCCCGGACGAGGAGCGGGTGGCGCTTTGGCGTTCCGATTTGAAGGCCTATCTCGCATATCGGGCGCGGAGCCTCACGGAGGCCGAACGGTCCGGCCAGGCAGAATTGATGGCGGAGCTGGGCTTGGCTCCCGAGGAGGCGCAGCTTCTGGCCTTGGCCGAGCGGCTGGGCGAGTTTCCGGCCTTGGCCGATCTCGCCGGCCGCACCGCCGAGACGCTGGCGAGCGTGGCGCATTTGAACGATACGGTGATCGATTGTCTGGGCCTTCGCCGCTGGCTGGCGCTGCTGCGGAACGTGAAACCCCGGGACCGCTGGGAACGCTACGTCCGGGCTGCGCTTGCCGAGCGGTTCCGCCTTGCTCCGCTCTCTCTCAGCGCCGCCATGCTGAGAATCGGACTCAGGGAGCCCAAGGCGCTGCTCTCGGCCCCGGAAGTCCAGCCGAAACTTGCCGCGCTCCAGCGTTTGGAACGCGATCTGACCGAGACGGCCGCCGCGTCCCTCATGCCTTTCGCGGCCCTGGCCGCCGCCCTGGAGGCGCTCCGGGAGGTCTGCGATCGCTACGGTCGGTGAGATCCACACGAGACCGCTCTCCGGCCGCTCTCGCTTTCCCGGTGATTTTGAGGCAAATGGCGCAATAGCTGTGTCCAATGCCTGACCACTTCATCCGCCGGGATCGAGTCGATCTTGCTAAGCCATTGTTCTTGAAATTATTCTGCTAGCTGGCGCGCAAGTTGCCTGATTGAGCACCGCATAGCCTCTTCGATTGCGACCCCGGCGGCCGGCTTGTTTTTTCTTGCAGAACCTTCGAATCCTCTCGAGCTACGCTTCTTTTCCCTTCTCTCCGCCGCCGGGGTCGTTCTTTTGCCGCAATTTCCGCCATTATCCCCGGTTCTCGCTTGGACCTGAGCCTCGCGCGGCATCGAACCCGCTATAATTTGGCTGACAGCGCCGCTCGCGCGGCCGTATCTCTCCTTCCCAACCGCCTTTCCGTTTCCATGAATGCTCCATCCATGCCCTCCGAAGAGAATGCCTATCTGGCCGAGCACGTGGCCATTCTGAGGCGGAGCTATCGACATTGGACCCGCCGCGACCTGATCGACCCGCACCTGACCGATGCCGAAGCGGCGCGCTATCTCTTCCACGCGCCGTTCGTCCTGGTTTCCCATGCGGCCGGCGAGGACCCACTGTTCAATTACGCCAATCGGACCGCGCTGAGCCTGTTCGGAATGAGCTGGGAGGAAATTACCGCCTGTCCCTCGCGGCTGTCGGCCGAGCGCGCGAATCAAGAAGCCCGCGAGCGGCTGTTGAGCGAGGTCGCCGCGCGGGGCTACGTCGGCGATTACCATGGTGTCCGCATCGGCCGGCACGGGCGGCGCTTCGAGATCGAAGGCGCCGTGATATGGAGCCTGCTCGACGCTCGAGGAAAGGACTATGGTCAGGCGGCCTATTTCGAGCATTGGCGGTGGGTCTGAGCGGTCCTGCAATGAGCCCCCGGCCTTCGCCTGCGTTATCCCAAAGCACAGCCGAGGGCACTCGCGGAGATTGCCCGTTGGCGATCGACCCGGTCGCTCCGCGGCCACGCGCGGATCGATGAAGAGTCGGCCGGCTTCTCCCTGAAGCGCTGGATGACAGGAGCCGGCCGGCGATGGCGGGCTTACGCGGCGCGCAAGGCTTCGATCAGATCCATTCGAGCGGCCCGGATCGCGGGAAGCAAGCCCCCGAGCAGCCCCATGACCGAGGCGAATGCCAGCGACTTCAAGGCGATCTCGGTCGTCAAATCGAACCTAAACGCGAGTTCGGCGAAGGTCTGCCAATTCATCGTGGACAAGGTCAGAAGCTGCATGGCCGAGGCCAGTCCCAAACCCGCCGCGCCTCCAATTAAAGCCAGCAGCAGCGACTCGGCCAGGAATGCGGCCAGGATTCCGCTCCGCCGAAAGCCTAAGGCGCGCAGGGTTCCGATTTCCCGGGTCCGGCTGGCCACGGCGCCGTACATGGTGATGATCGCGCCGATGATGGCGCCCAGGGAAAACACGACGCTCAGGGAAATCCCCAGAATAGTGAGAAAGGTCGCCATCTGCTCCGACTGCTCGGCGTAGAACTCGATTTCGCGCTGGGCTTCGAGGGTCAAGCGGGGATCCGTCTCGATGGCCTTCTTCACCCGCTCGAACGCCGCCGGCTGGCCAAGCGTGAAAATGACCGAGGAGTAGCCGCTGCGGCGAAACGCCTGCATGATCTGATCCCCGTCGCCCCAGATCTCGGAACCGAAGGCCGTGTTTCCCGCCTCGAAGACGCCGACGACCGTCCAATCGCGCAGGCCAAAGCGCAGCGTCTCGCCCAATCCCGCACCCTCGAAGCTTTCCGCGATACGGCGGCCGGCGATGATTTCCGAGGCCCCCGGCCGGAACATCCGTCCCTTGACCAGCTTTACCTGGGGGCGCAGGGCCAGCCCCCTCGCGGACAATCCTCGAATCGTCACGTTGGAGGGCTTGGCGCTCCCCCGCTTGGGCAGAACCATCAGGAGCAGGGTTTCCTTGGACACGCGTTTGAGGCCGGAATCGCCGTAGGCGATGTCGGGCAGGCTCTCGATCACGGCGGCCTCTTCGCGGCGGATCGAGCTTTGCACCTCGGTCTCGGAACCCCGCCGGATCACCATGACATTGGCCTCGCTGCCGGTGGCCGCCAGCGTCTGCCTCAAGCCTTCGGAGAGCATCAGCACCGTGGCGAACACGTACACCACGAGCGCCATGCCGGAAGCCGTGAGCAGCGTGGTCAGCTTTCGAGCCCAAAGATTTTTCCAGGAATAAGCCAGCGGTATTGGAGAGCGGAAGGGAAACATGCAGGCGGGCGAAATGACATGCGTGGCTTTAATGAACTTACTTAAAGTGCCCCAAGTGCCCCAAAATCGGAAGCGGTCGATTTCAATCCCGAGAGCTCAACCCTTCAGGCCGGGCCGCCGGGGGCTCTAGCGGCGGGCGGTGTGGTATTGGGTATTTAGCGGACCTGCTCTTCCAATACCGCCAGCCGAACGCGGCTCGAAATGGGGCGGCGCAACTGAATAACCGGGCCTAGGATTTCGAGCGAATCCAATTCAGTCCCTGAAAAACTGGGGAAATCGGGATTGATCGACACGAGTTCATAACTAATATTGGTGTCTGATTGAGATAAAACCCGATATTTACTTAAATTGAGCCGTTCCGCACCCGGTTTAAAAACAATGACGGGATCGCCGGGTTGGATGGGAGCATCGGGATCGATCACCAATTGATCGCCAGGACGAAACTCGGGTTGAAAGGCTTCATCGCTTAACCCCAATTTTAAGGCAAACAGCCTTGGCCCGGACTCCGCGAAGGGTAGGGAATAGTCCATCGCAATCCACTTTCCAGTCGGTGATTGCACCGACTGATGCTTGAGGTAGGCCTGCACGTGTTCGCAATCTCGGGTCGTAAACAGGGGAACCCGCCGGGTGCTCGCCATCAACAGCGGGCGTGCCGTTTGGGCGGGCCGCTTGCCGCCAAATAACAGGGTATCGAAGTCAACGCCTAATTCCCTGGCGATATGCGGTAAAAAGGTGCTTTTCCTGATTTTACCGGATTCAAGGCTTTGAATGGTTTGCTGAGCGGCGCCGACCCGCATGGCCAATTCGTCTTGGCTCAAGCCTAAACGCTCGCGGTAGTGACGCACCCGCAGACCTACTGCATTCATGCCCTTACCGGGCATTTCCGGCGCGGCGGGCTTGAGGGAGGGGCGAGAGGGTGTCCTTGTTGTTTTTTTCATAGCTATGGGCGGGGTCCTAATACGATTTACTATTCTGATGGTAGTGATCACTGGCCGCAAATTGATCCTGTCTTGTGAGCCGCAAAGCCGCGAAGATCCATGTTCCTAAGAGGAGACATACCATCCCGTATGTTGTCACTCGAATCAGGCTCTTGGCAGTCCACCCGCCCCAGAGTGAAGCCCCTTCGTCCCATCATCAATCCTTCCTCCAAGGCTTGCTTCCGGCAAAAGTCAAGTGCGGGGTTCAGCGTCGTTTACGCCCGCCTCTCGGGCCTTTATCAAGTGCGACGTGAATAGTTCCACCCTCGAAATCATGACCATCCAAGCCCGTTATGGCCGCCCGGGCTTCATGGCCCTCCATGTTGACGGTCGCAATGCCACGCGCTTGGCCGGTGAACAAATCCCGACTAAGTTTTAAATCAAAAACCTTACCGTAGCCGCCGAACAACGCGTACAGACTGGCTTCGGTGGTGGTAGGGGGTAGGCCGCGCACGAAGAGAGTTAACATTTAATCAATACTCCTATGAAAATATCACAACATTGAACAGGGCCATGGACCAGGGATGACGCTCTCGGCAAGGCCCGGCACAGATATCTCTTAAATTTTGAGCGGACCTGAATAATACTAGACAAAATACCTTTATACTAGTAAAAAGAAGTTATAATTAAATGATATTTGCCGATATGTGGTGTGCATGTACCGACAAATTGGTAGCTAGGGTCTTTTGATACTGGACAGCAAAACCTTCGAATCAAAACCGCTGTTTGCCTAACGCGTACGTTTATAAAAAATTACGGCCTTGAAAAATCGATGACAACCCTTCCGCCGCAAGCTCCCACGCCAATGACGAGCCTCGGTAGCCTTAAAGCCGACTGGCGTCAGGACATGGCCGCCGGGTTCCTGGTGTTTCTGATTGCGTTACCGTTGTGTCTGGGTGTGGCCGTAGCCTCGGGATTTCCGCCCATGGCCGGTATACTCTCGGCCATCATCGGCGGTTTGCTGGTGTCCCGGATCAACGGTTCCTACGTCACCATCACCGGCCCGGCTGCTGGCTTAATCGTGGTGATCCTCGTCGCGGTGCAGTCCCTCGGCCAGGGCGATGTGGTGGCGGGCTACCGTTATACTCTGGCAGCCATCGTGGCGGCCGGCGTGCTGCAGGTCGTCCTGGGAATTTACAAAGCCGGGCGTCTGGCCGCTTTTTTCCCGGTTTCGGTGGTGTACGGCATGCTGGCCGCCATTGGCATCATCATCATGGTTAAACAGATTCCCGTGATGGTCGGGGTACAAACCGAAGGCGGCGCCATGTTGCCCAGCATTATTCAGCTACCTCACGGCTTGGCGTACTTCATTCCGCAAATCGCCTTGATTGCATTGATCAGCATGAGCATCCTCATCGGCTGGCCGCGGCTTCGAACCCGCTTCCTCAAGAAGATCCCGGCACCTCTTTTGGTCATTCTGGCCGGCATGGTCTTGGGACAGATTTTCGATCTGTCTCATCTTCACCCGGGCGATGATTTCCGCGCCCCCAAGGATTTGGTCCTGGGTCCGGTATTCTTGGTTACAATTCCGGATAGCCTCCTGGCAAGTATTTACTTTCCGGATTTTTCCAAAGTTTTTTCCTGGGCGTTTTGGCAAAGCGTGGTTGCCATCACCCTGGTAGGTAGTCTGGAGAGCTTATTGAGCGCGGCGGCGGTGGACAAGCTCGATCCTCAAAAGCGTTATTCCGACTTGAATCGCGAGCTTTGGGCGGTAGGGATCGGCAACGTGGTCGCGGGATCGCTGGGCGGCCTGCCGATGATCGCCGAAATCGTGCGTAGCTCCGCCAATATCGACGCCGGTGCCCGAAGCGGCTGGTCGAATTTCTTTCACGGCGGATTTCTTTTGCTGTTCGTGATGGTCTTTCCGCAGGTGGTCGACATGATTCCCCTGGCATCCCTTGCGGCGCTTTTGGTCTACACTGGATTCCGCCTGGCTTCGCCCCAAGCGTTCGCCAAGAGCCTGGATTTGGGGCGAGAGCAACTTGCATTGTTCGTGATCACCATCATCGGCGTGCTCACTACTAATCTTTTGGCGGGCGTGCTGATCGGCATTGTCGCTAAACTCCTGATTCATGTCGGGCGGGGTGTGCCTCTCAGAAATCTGCTGACGATTTCCTACCGATTAGAACGGAAAGCTCCCAAGACGTGCGTCGTCCGGGTGAGCGGTTCGGCCATCTTCTCCAACTTCATTGCGCTCAAGAGTGAGGTGGCGGGGCTGCCGGACGGCAAAACGGTAATTTTCGATCTGTCCGACGCCTATCTGATCGATCATACGGTGATGGAGTTTATCGATCGTTACCGAGAGGATTACATTGAACGCGGGGGATGCTGCGAAATCCATGGATTAGCCAGCCACGAGCCCTACGCCGATCATGCCTTGGCGGCCCGAAAGCACAAATCGTTGGATTAAATCCCGACTTAAGGAGCTGGGATGTCATTGTTTTTTGCCTACCTGTCCGTAATCGCCGCGCTGGCCGCGGCACTGGCGGCGGTGGTCGTTGACCGTCGGCTGGAACTGGAGCTTTTGGTCCAGGCGCTCCTGCGTCGTTGGTCCAATACCTCAGCACGGCTCTTTTCCGAGGCCCGTGATAACGTGCTGCGCCGCAACGGCCCCTTCTTCCTGCTAGGTCTCTCCGGCATTTGCGCCGTGCTGGCGGGCGCGGGAACGCTGGCGAGCGGCTCGGTACTCGTCGATACCCTGCCGCTCGGGCTGCCCTGGCTGAACTGGCATCTCCGCATCGATCCTTTGGCGGGCTTTTTCCTCGGACTCCTTGGCCTTCCGCTGATCGCCATCAGTCTGTATGGCCCCGGGTATGTCCGGGAGTTCGAGCATGGCAAGCATCCGGTATCGGCCCTGGGGCTCTTCACCGGCTTGTTCGTGGCCGGCATGGAACTGGTGCTGCTGGCCGACGATGCATTCTTGTTCATGATCGCCTGGGAATTGATGTCGGTCGCCAGCTATTTCCTGGTCGCCTATCAGCACGACCACGCCCCGAACCGGCGCGCCGCCTTTCTCTATCTGCTGATGGCGGAGATCGGCGCCATCGCCATCATTCTGGCTTTCGGCGTCCTCGCGGGATTCGGCGGCGGACTGACCTTCGAGGTCTTTCGCGGCGCCGCCTTGAATCCCACATGGGCAAGCATCGCGTTCGTGCTGGCGCTCGTCGGTTTCGGCATGAAGGCCGGGCTCGTGCCCCTGCATGTCTGGTTGCCGGAAGCCCATCCGGTCGCACCGTCCCATATCTCGGCGTTGATGAGCGGAGTGATGCTGAAGATCGCCGTGTACGGCTTTATCCGGTTCACTTTCGATCTCCTGGATCAGACCCTCTGGCAATGGGGCGTCTTGGTGCTTCTGATCGGTTCCGCTTCCGCCTTGCTCGGTATCCTTTACGCCTTGCAACAGCAAAATCTGAAGCGGCTGCTCGCCTATTCCTCGGTGGAGAACATCGGCATCGTGTTCATCGCCCTGGGACTTGCGCTCATTTTTCACAGCACGGGCCAGCCGCAACTAGGTGCTTTGGGACTGGTCGCGGCATTGCTCCATTCCCTCAATCATGCTTTGTTCAAAAGTCTCTTGTTCCTTGGCGCCGGCGCCATCCTGCATCAAACCCATGAACAAAGCCTGGAAAACATGGGAGGCTTGATTCATCGCATGCCGAAGCTGGCGGCGGTGTTTCTGGTTGGAACGCTCAGCATCGCCGCCCTGCCGCCCCTGAACGGCTTCGTTTCGGAATGGCTGATCTTTCAGACGGCGCTCCAGGCCGGCGGCCTTGAGAGCGGCGTGCTCCGCAGCCTGATTCCCACCGCCAGCGCGGTGCTGGCCTTGACCTCGGCGCTGGCGGCCACCTGCTTCGTCAAGGTGTACGGGGTGGCGTTTCTGGGACTGCCGCGCTCCTACCACGTGGCTCACGCTCGCGAAGTCGGCCATCGGGGCATGCTGAGGGGCCCGATCTTGCTCGCCGCTTGTTGCGTATTGCTTGGCATGCTGCCAACCCCGCTCATCAACGCCATGGGCGTCTTGACCCGGCAGTTGACCGGGCTCGCCCTCCCCAATATTTCCGCTCTGGGTTGGCTCTGGCTGACCCCGGTGGCGCCCGAGGTGGCGTCCTACGCGCCGGCATTGGTTTTGGTGGGAACGGTGGCGGTGGGTTGGCTCTGCTATTACCTCTTGTATCGCCGCACCGGCCTCGAGCCGCGCCGGGCCGAGCCCTGGGACTGCGGCTTCGGCGGCCTGACGCCCCGCATGCAATATACCTCGGGCGCTTTCAGCATGCCGATACGGCGCATTTTTCAGGCGGCATTCGAGATTCGCGAAACGATTGAAGAGCAAAGACAAGGGCCGGCCCAGGTGCGCGTGACCGCGCTGCGTTATCAGTTCCAGGTGCTCGACCGGGCTTGGCTGGCTTTGTATGAGCCCTCGGGCCGGGCCGTGACCTGGCTGGCGCGACGGGTGGGCCGGCTGCAGACCGGCAGTATTCGGACCTATCTTGGCTATTCCTTCTTTACCCTGATCGTGCTGCTTTGGGTGATCAGCTGATGGCCTGGTTATTGGCGATACTTCAAACCCTCTTGTTTGTCGGCGCCGCGCCACTCCTGGCCGGCTGGATCAAATGGATCAAGTGCCGCTTGCAGAACCGCAAGGCGCCTTCTCTCCTGCAACCCTATCGGGAGCTGCGCAAGCTGTACCGAAAGCAGCCCATCATGCCGTATCCCGCGTCCTGGATCTTCCGTGCCACACCCTACATCGTGTTCGCCTCCACGGTGCTGGCGGCGGCGTTCGTGCCTTTGGTGGCGGTCAATCTCCCGACCGCGCGAATCGCCGACGTCATCGTATTGGTGGGCTTTTTCGCGTTGGGACGAACCTTTCAGGTCCTGGCCGGCATGGACATCGGCACTGCCTTCGGCGGCATGGGATCATCCCGCGAGATGACGATCTCGTCCCTCGCCGAGCCCGCCATGTTGATGGCCGTGTTCACGTTGGCCATGAGCGCACATACCACCAATCTGTCGCAAGCCATGAACTACGTGCTCGATACGGGCCTGGTCCTGCGCCCCTCCTTCGTGTTCGCCATGGGCGGGCTGATGCTGGTGGCGGTCGCCGAGACCGGTCGGATTCCCGTGGACAATCCGGCCACCCATCTGGAGCTGACCATGATCCACGAGGCCATGATTCTGGAATACAGCGGCCGCTGGCTGGCCTTGATCGAATGGGCCAGCCAGATCAAGCTCATGCTCTATGGCGTGCTCATCGCGAACATTTTCTTTCCCTGGGGGATCGCCCAGGACTTTTCCCTGGAGGCGCTCGGCTTTGGGGCCGTCGTGATCGGACTCAAGCTGAGTCTCCTGGCCATGATGTTGGCCCTGTCCGAGGCGCTCTTCGCCAAGATGCGGATTTTCCGCGTGCAGGAGTATCTGAGCTTCGCTTATCTTCTGAGTGTCCTGGGCATGCTGAGCCACATCATTTTGGAGGCGGCCCGTGTCCATCACTGAACTCACTCTATACCAACAAGCCATCTTGCTGCTGGCGGGGCTGATCGCCCTGACCTCATTCCTCATGCTGGGCCAGTCGCGCCTCGTGCGTCTGGTTCTGGTGTTCGCCCTTCAAGGTGTTCTGCTGGCGGCCACCACAAGCATGGTCGCCTACGTGCTGGAGTTTCCCCATCTTTATATCTCAGCGGGCCTGACCCTGCTGTTGAAGGGGATTCTTATCCCCATCATGCTGTACCGGCTGATTTATCGCATGGGACTGCATCGGGAGATGGACACCCTCGAGAACCCGGCCCGCGTGATGATGGGCGGGGCTTCCTTGGTCGTCTTCAGCTATTACGTGAGCCTGCCCGTCGTCGCTCATTCGCCCCTGGTGACGCTCAACGCCATCGCCGTGAGCCTCGCCGTGGTGCTGCTCGGCATGTTGCTGATGATCACCCGGCGGCAGGCGGTGGCGCACGTGGTGGGTTTTATGTCCATCGAGAACGGCCTCTTCTTCGCGGCGGTGGTGTCCACCTACGGCATGCCCATGGTGGTGGAATTGGGCGTGGCGGCCGATGTGCTGGTGGCCACCGTGGTGTTCGGCGTGTTCTTCTTCCAGATCCGCGCCAGCATCGACTCGCTCAACGTGGACCGGCTGAGTAAGCTCAGCGAGGTGGAGAAATGATCGCGGTCGTTGTTCTTCTCCTGATTCCGCTAGCGGGCATGGCCCTTCTCGCGCTGCGCGGCGATACGCCCAAGGCGGGCCGGATCAACGTCCGTTGCAACGCCCTGGCCTTGGCGGCGTCGCTGTGGATCGCCATCGATGTGCTGGTGCATGGCCCGCGGCTCTCCGCCGGCCAACTGCTGTACATTGATTCCTTCAATGTTTATTTGGTGGTTCTGACCGCCTTCGTGGGTCTCACGACCTCGGTTTTCTCGGGTCCCTACATGGCGCACGAGCGGGAGATCGGCCGGCTGAATCCCCGGCGATTACGGCTCTATTACGCCATGTACCAGGGCTTCATGCTTGCCATGTACCTGGTGCTGACCACCAACAACATGGGCGTCATGTGGGTCGCCATGGAAGGCGCGACCTTGGCCACCGTGCTCCTGGTGAGTCTGTACCGCACGCCGGAATCGGTGGAGGCCGCCTGGAAATACTTCATCCTGTGCGGCGTCGGCATCGCCCAGGCCTTGTTCGGCACGGTGCTGCTCTATTTCGCCGCCGAACAGAAACTTGGGATCGGTGGCGATGCGCTCCTGTGGACGGTCTTGCATGACAATGCCGGCGCGCTCGATCCCGCCATCCTGAGCCTGGCCTTTGTCTTTCTGTTGGTGGGTTACGGCACCAAGATCGGTCTCGTCCCGCTGCATCAATGGTTGCCGGACGCCCATTCGGAAGGCCCGACGCCCATGTCGGCGATCCTGTCGGGACTTCTGCTCAACGACGCCTTGTATGCCGTGGTGCGCTGCAAAATGCTGGTGGATGCTTCCCTCGGCACGCACCTCGCGGGCACCCTAATGATGGGCTTCGGTCTTCTGTCCTTTCTGGTGGCGGCTTTGTTCCTGCACCGTCAGACCGACATCAAGCGTTTGTTCAGCTACTCCTCCATCGAGCACATGGGGCTGATGACCTTCGCCTTCGGCGTCGGCAGTCCCTGGGCCACGTTCGCCGCGCTGTTCCACATGACCACCCATTCCCTCACCAAATCGGCCATCTTCGTCACCGTGGGGCATGCCGCGCAGTTGGCGGGCACTCAGCGCATGGACCGGATTCGCGGCCTTATTCTGACCCAGCCCGCCATCGGCTGGGGGCTTTTGATCGGCACCTTGGCCATCGCGGGCTTTCCCCCGTTCGGGGTGTTCGCCAGCGAATTCCTGGTCTTGGTCGCCACCATGCACGATTATCCGTGGTTGACGCCCCTATTGTTGCTCGGTGTCGGCCTTGCCTTCGCCGGGCTGTTCCGCCATTTGCAGCCGATGGTCTACGGCGATGTTCCCGAAGGGCAGAAAGCCATTCCGGCCAATCTCTGGCCGGTGATGTTGCATCTGGCGATGGTGCTCTGGCTCGGGCTTTCGATTCCCACGTTCTTAGGCCACTGGTTCAATCAGGCGACCCACTTGATCTCGGGGGCGTTTCCGCAATGAGGGACAACGGCGACGAAACGACAACCATCCGGACTTTCCATCCGGAATCCGTGGATCATCTCGCGCCCTTTGACAGACTTTGCCTCAGGCTCGGTTCCGAGGAGATCCAGGCCCGCTCCATCAAACCGAGCTCCTTGCCTCCCGCCCGTTTGATCGAGATCGAGGCGGCTGATTGGGGCAAGGCGGCAAGCATCGCGCAAGCGGAGGGCTGGCGTTGGGCCGGCGTTTTTGCCGAGGATCGGGGCGCTGACCTGACGGTCAACGCCTGTTTGGAACGCCAGGGCGTTTATCTGATGTTCAGGGCTTATTTGGCGCCCGAAAAGGCGAATCTGCCCTCTCAGGCACCCTACTACTGGGCGGCGGACCGGTCCGAGCGCCACATCCAGGATCTTTTCGGCATTCGCTTCGAAGACCATCCCGATCCAAGGCGCTGGATTCGGCACCAAGCCTGGGGCGAACACAGCCATCCGCTCCGCAAGGACTTTCGGGCGGACGGGCAAGCCATCGAGGAGACCCCGCCCGATCACGATTACCCCTTTCTCAAGGCGCACGGGGCGAGCGTCTATGAGATTCCGGTGGGGCCGGTCCATGCGGGCATCATCGAGCCCGGCCATTTCCGGTTCCAGGCGGTCGGGGAGACCGTGCTGCATCTGGAAGAGCGGCTCGGCTACGTCCACAAGGGCATCGAGAAAATCGCCGAAGGCCGGGATCCTTTGGGTTTGGCGCGGCTGGCGGGGCGGGTGTCAGGCGACACCACAGTAGGTCACGCCTGGGCCGCCTGCATGGCCATGGAACGGGCCGGCGGAATCGAAATTCCGCTCCGCACCGCCTACTTGCGCGGACTTCTGGCGGAGCGGGAACGGGTCATCAATCATCTGTGGGATTTGGGCTCTTTGTGCAACGACGTGGGCTTCGCCTTCGGCTATTACCAGTTCGGCCGTCTGCGGGAACAGTGGCTTCGGGAAAATCAGGCCGAGTTCGGGCATCGCCTCTTGATGGACCGGATCGTGCCGGGCGGCGTGACCATCGATGTCCCGCCGGAAGCGGCGGAGCGCATGAGGCATTCGGTTGCCATTCTGCGGAGGGAATTGGACGAGCTGCTGACGATCCTCGACGCCAATTCCTCCCTGGAGGATCGTTTCCTCGGCGCGGGCTGCCTGTCCCCAGAGCTGGCTTCCGCCTTGGGAGCACTGGGATTCGTCGGCCGCGCCAGCGGCCAGAGCTTTGATGCGCGGCGGGACGCCCCTTATTCCCCTTACGATCGTTTGCAGGTAAGAGTGCCGGTGGAAAGCCAGGGAGATGTCGCCTCCCGTTTCTGGACCCGTTACAAGGAACTGCGCATAAGCTTGCGGCTGATCCGGGAAATGCTCGACGGAATGCCGGAAGGCGAGCTGTCGGTGCCCTGGTACACGCCCGCCGAGGGCGCGGAAGGCCTCGCCGCCGTGGAAGGCTGGCGCGGCGAAATCCTCTGCTTCGTCCGCTTTAGAGCGGACAACAAGATTTGCCGTTATTGGCCGCGCGATCCGAGCGTCATCAACTGGCCGGCGCTCGAGAAACTTATGATCGGCAACATCGTGCCCGACTTCCCGGTGTGCAACAAATCGGTGAATGGCTCCTATTCGGGCCACGACCTTTAGAGGAATTCTCATGCTGAGACTGTATGGCAAAATCT
This sequence comes from Methylococcaceae bacterium, assembly GCA_902810705.1. Lineage (GTDB taxonomy): Bacteria > Pseudomonadota > Gammaproteobacteria > Methylococcales > Methylococcaceae > CADDYU01. The sequence goes on along the minus strand of CADDYU010000016.1, from coordinate 4,015 downwards.
TCAAAACCGGGTCTTTGACCGAGCGGGTTTCCCCGTTGCCCAAGACGATCTCGGATACTGTAATGAAAGACGAGGCGGTCAAACAGGCGGGCCACAGGCTCAAGACCATCGTCGACAAGCGGTTCCGGGGAAGTCTCGCGATCCGAGAGGTGGACGCCGGCTCCTGCAATGCCTGCGAACTGGAAATTCACGCCCTCAACAACGTCTATTACAACATCGAGCGGTTCGGCGTGCATTTTGTCGCCTCGCCGCGCCATGCCGATATTCTGATGGTCACGGGCCCGGTTTCCCGGCACATGGAGGCGGCCCTGCGGCGGACTTACGACGCCACGCCCGCTCCCAAATGGGTAATCGCCGTGGGCGACTGCGGCGCTTGCGGCGGTGAGTTCGGCGTGTCCTATGCCAGTTGCGGGGCCGTAGCCAACGTCATTCCGGTTGATCTCGCCATCCCCGGCTGTCCTCCGGCGCCCTTGGCGCTTATACAGGGTCTGTTGTCCTTGTGTGGTCGCTTATAAGGCGATTGCTCTCCTGCGGTGTGGTTGCACCGGCTCTCACCATCAGTGAAATTGGGCGTTCACTCCGAAATTTATCCAGGTTCTCGATTCGAATCAACGTCCGGATCAATAGCTAAACCCAAGGCCTTGGATGCAAGCGGACCTCATTTAGAGGCTGCGAAGACCTTCGCTCACCGACACCGTGGCCGCCTTGTAAGCCGGAAAGACCGCCGCGGCCATCCCGACCACCAGCGCCGCGGCCCAGGCCATCCAGATCGTTCGGCCGGACAGCATGAATACGGGAAAAAAGCGGCCCAAGAGCTCCGCCACTCGGTCGACGACGGGAAAGGCGGCCAGGATGCCCACTCCGCCGGCGCCGAGCGCCAGAATCAGCGATTCGCCCACGATCAAGGCGGCGATCCAGACGGGGCCGAAGCCGAGCGCCTTGAGGGTCGCGTATTCGCCGATCCGCTCCCGCGCGCTCATCGCCATGGTGTTGGCCATCACCGCCATAATGATGACGATCACCACCATGGACACGATCCGCACGGCCATGACGATGGTCTCGGTCATGGCCACGAAACCCAGCTGGAAAGCCTTTTCCGTCTCCGTAAACGTTTCCGCCAGGGAGTTCTTGAAAAGCTCGTCGATCGCCGCCGAAATCTCCGCCGCGCGTTTGGGTTTGTCGATGCCGACGAAAAATATTCCGACGTGGTCGGCGCGGGAATCCCCCAATTTCTTGAGGTTCTCGTTGAGATTGGCGTAATGGAAGAAAAACATGGATTCGTCGCTGCCTCTTTCCGCTCCATGATAAATGCCGCGAACGACGAAATTCCATTCACCCGGATAAATCGTCCCGCGCAGGGGTATGGTATCGCCGACTTTCCAGCCATACTGCGCGGCGAGTTTCCGCCCGACCAGGGCACCTTTCCGGTCGTGGAGGAAGGCGGCTCTTTCCTCGGGTTCGATGGCAAACTCGGGAAACAGGTTGAAATAGGTGGACGGTTCGACGGCGAACTGCGGAAAGAAATTCTTTTCGTTGATATAAATTCCCCCGAACCAGACCGCGAAACTGACCCCGGAAACCCCGCTGACTTGCCGAATTTTCTGCTGATAATGAATGGGCAGGGAAAATCCCAGCGAGATGGCGTGACGGGTGACAAGGCGGGATGAGGACGAGGCGTTGACGCCGGCATACCAGGCATCGACGAGCGTTCTAAGCAGCGCGAACGCGATCACCGCGATGACGATGCCAAGCCCGGTGAGCCCAACCCTGAGCTTTTGCCGAAAAATATTGCGCCACATCAGGCGCAGCAAGAACGCCATGCCGGTCAGCTTCAAGGGGTGCGGGCGAGCACCTCGACGCGCTCGCTCAGTTCACCCTTATCCAGATGCTGCACGTAATGGGCCTTGTCGGCGGCCCGCTGATCATGCGTGACCATGACAATGGTCTTCCCGAGGTCCTCGTTCATGCGTTCCATCAATTCCAAGATTTCGGCCGCGGATGCCCGGTCCAAGTCCCCGGTGGGCTCGTCGGCGACGATCAGCATCGGATCGGTCACCAGGGCGCGGGCAATGGCGACCCGCTGCTGCTGGCCGCCCGACAGTTGCCGGGGATAATGGGTTTTTCGGTCCCCAAGCCCCACCAGCTCGATCACCAGTTCGACATGCTGGCGGCGCTCCTGGCGCGACAGGGGCGTTAAGGTCAAGGGCAGCTCGACATTCTCGAAGGCGGTGAGGACGGGTATCAAATTGTAGAATTGAAAGACGAATCCCACGTGGGCCGCGCGCCAATCGGCCAGCGCCGATTCGGGCAAGGCGGCGATATCGACGCCGCCGACTCTCAATACCCCGGCCGTCGGCCGGTCGAGCCCCGCGATCAGATTGAGCAAGGTGCTTTTCCCAGAGCCCGAGGGGCCCATCAAGGCGAGGAAATCCCCCTCCATCACGTCCAGGTTGATATCGACGAGCACCGGGATCCTCTGCTCTCCGCGGCGATAAAACTTGCTGAGATTTCTGATCTCGATCAGGGAAGGCATGGATGGCGTCGGATCGGAGCGTGAAATTCCCTAGATGTTAAAGGCAAAGGATTTGCCGCTGGAATCACTCTTTGATCGAGCGGATCAGCGATCCGTCTTCGAGCGTGGCCGGCGGCTGCAGCACAACCTGATCACCAGGTCTCACGCCGCTCCGCACCTCCACAAAATCGCCGAGCCGGCCGCCGACTTCCACCGGAGTCTTTTGGGCCCTTTGGCCTTCGACCCGAAACACCGCGTCACTCTCTCCCTGTCGCATCAACGCCGAGGCGAGCACCCCGGTCACCGGCCGTTCCGCTCCGGCCGGCAAGTCCCGGGACAGGAACGCCACCTTGGCGCTCATGTCGGGGAGAATCCTGGAGTCGGGGTCGACGAACCGGACTTTCACCATCACCGTCGCCTTGGTCCGATCCACCGTGGGCACGATCTGATCCACGACGCCCCGGTAGCGCCGCTCGGGAAAGGCATCCAGTTGAATCTCGCAGGGCTGGCCGAGCCGGACCTTGGCCAAGCTGGATTCGGATACGTCCGCCTCCACCTTGAGCGTGGAAAGGTCGGCCATGGAGACGACCGAGCCCTTGGACTGGGTGGTGTTCGAGAACGGGGCGAGGATGTCGCCCACGTCGGCATGCTTGCTCAGAACCACGCCGTCGAAGGGCGCCCGAATCAAGGTGTACTCCAGAGCCACTCGCGCTCCTTCGTAAGCGGCTTCCGCCGCGGCGATCTCGGCCTTGGCACTCTCTACCGACGCCACCGCCTTGGCGTGGCGGGCGATTTCGGTGTCCACCGTTTCCGAGGACACGAATTTTTTGGCCGCGAGCGTCCGGGCGCGATGCAGGGCCAGGGACGATTCCTGAAGTTCGGCCTCGGCCTTTTGCAGATTGGTCTTCGCCACCTGCACATTGGCGGCCGCCTGGTTCAGGTTCGCGGTAATATCCCGGTTCTCGATCCGGGCCAGAATCTGGCCGGCCTTCACTAGGCTGCCTTCCTCGACCTCCAGCTTTTCCAGCCGGCCGGTGGCCTTGGAGGCGATATCCGCCTTGGTTTGCGGCACGACATAGCCGCTCGCGCTAAGCAGGGTGTAGGCCTGGGACGGAAATATCGTGCTGACCGTGCCGAGGTCGACCTCGACGGCACTTTGTCGCCAGTGGGAGTAAGCCCAAACGGCGATGGCGAATAGCGCGGCTAACGCCCAATGGCGCCATCCAAGGCGAAACCTTCTTGCCGCTGGGAGAGCCGCGGCCGACATGGGGCGCTCGATCTTGAGTCTGGTTAAATCTTCCCGTTTCACGGAAATCTTCAAAGTGGCTAGAAATGATAGTAAGGGGCGTCTTCCCGAGAGGATTCCGCGCCAAGCTCAAAGTTGCGCAGAGTATTCTCAAAAACCGGGCTTTTTGAAGATCGAAAAGACTATCACGCGGAAGCGCGGCGTTGGAGTTGCAAACTTAGCGCCAGATCGAATAGAGCGGCTGTGCTAGCACGTTC